>NZ_VPEE01000063.1:0-6061 GCF_013417345.1 Acinetobacter sp. YH16032
AAATATTGCTCTGGATCTCGCTCGATTCCATCTTGCAGACGTTCATTAAACATAAGGTGGACGTGGGGCTGATCGTTGCCATCCATTGCTTTAGGGTTATGAATGGCAAACTGATACGGATATTTTGAGCCAATTTCAGACTGGATAAAGTCCTCGACCAGTTCTAGGCGTTGCTCGGCATTCATCTCTCTAGGCAGGGCAATTTCATATTCTCGGTAGGTACTGCCATTTTTGCGCTCGTAAAGGTCGGCTGACTGCCAAAAGTTAATCGGATTATGTTCCGCCCATTTCGGCATGTTCCCATAGTCACTATGTTCAAGGTCAGTTTTAGCCTGTTCCTCTTTTTTCTTTTTTTCTTCATCCCGATCTATATATTCGGCATGCGGGGCTGCCTTACCTGCCTTACCAACTTTGACACTTAAACGAGCAATCGCCATTAGGTTTTATCCTGTTCCTTTTTTTGGTTGCGTTCTTTCTTAAAGGCTCTTTGATCGAGTATCGAAGCCCATATCATAATAATGATAAGTAGCGGTGCTGCGATCACGCCAAAAGTAATGTCTTTGATTTTTCCCAATACCTGTTTTAGTTGCATATTTTGCTCCTAGCTTTGGTACTTCTTTTTTCCGTAAATTTTCAATTTACGAAAAAAAGAAGTTTCAGGGTTTTAGGGATGAAGTCCCTAACGTGATTAGGTTTCTCAATGAAATTGAGAAACGTCTAAGCGCGCCATCAAAATTTTGATGGAAGTGCAGGCGACAATCTCTAGAACGACTTTAACAAAATTGCGTACATTTGACGTAATTATTTTGTTATCGTTCTTTGAGAATTAAGCCTGTACTTTTGCGGTATCTGAATTAATGGAATTGAATATGAATAATGATTGGTTGTCTGAAAAAATCACCTATATTTCTGCTTTAAAAAATCCGAGTGATGCTCAAAAACTTTTATTGGAATTAGCAAAAATTCAATACCGTACACCCGACCAAGAGAAAAAACTGAATGCATTAATTAAAGCCGAAAAAGCGATAGATCGAGCTAATAAACAGAAAGTAGCAGTTAGAAAATTATTGAATGCTGAAAAGGAAGCTGAACGAAAAGCTCGTACACGTCATCTCATTCAATTAGGCGCACTTTTTGAGATTGCGAACCTAGATCAACGGGACCCAGCAGAATTACTTGGAATTTTGCTTAAAACTGCTGAAATTGACCCAAATGATATGAAATGGCAGATTTGGAAAGATTTAGGACAAGAAACTTTAAATCAGCGTAAAAAGTGATGTTTTATAATAAAAATCCCAACACTTAAATTGGGATTTTTAGAGGCTAAAAATTATTTTTTAATATCTTTTAACCAACTATAAAGGTATGGGTCTTTTTTCAATAGACTAGCAATCATTTCAACGCGTTTTGATTTATCTAATTTTAATAGAATACTTCTGAGATCAGCATTTATAGATTTCTCTGGCGCACCTCGGTCACGTGCTTTGCTATACCAATCATGTCCAAGAGTATATTCATGGTTTTCCATGTATATAGCTCCCAATAAAGTACATGGTCTGTAGTCCTGAGAATTATTTTCATGAGCTTTTACGCCACATTCTATTGCTGTATCAACTTTTCTAATATCTCTCTTAACTCCTCCCAGTGTAGTGAAATAAGCTGACAATAATTTTTTATTTTTGTTTAGTGAGATTTCAGTATTTTCTAAAAAATTTTCAGCCTCTTTACTTGCTTTAGCTTTTCTTAATTGACTAGAGGCATTAATAGCATGCCAATGTAATTTGGTTGTCTTATATTCATTAATATAAAAATCAGCTTCTACACGATGAAATTTGATCTTAAGTTCATCTGTAAAAAACTGTCGTCCTTCTGAATTTAACCAAATAGCATCTTGTTCAGATAATCTCTGATTATTATCTAATAATTTCAATATATTAATTAACTTCGATCTATGCTTATCAACTATGTCATAGAGATAAATATCATATTTTTTTATTAAATTTTTTTCTTTTTGCCTCTCTATATATTTAGGGTCAGATTCTAATTTTTTTCTACGCTCACGTTCAGCTTGTTCTCTAACTTTTCTTTCCTGAGCTAATTTTTCTTGTTGTTTCTTTAACTGAATTAGTTCTAATTCTCTAAGTTTTTCCAAGCGTAATCTTTCTGCTTCTAAGTGTTCTTGATGTTTTATTCTGTCATTAACAACTTCTTTCTTATATTGATTAAAAGAAATTTTACCTTCAACTAGACTATGTAAAGCATTAAGATTTTGGCGAACTAAATAAGCTTTTTCTAGCAAAGTTAAACTATCGTTCTGCTTCGTTTTTAACTTTTGAATTATTTTATGAAGCATACTATGTGGGATCATTGAACTTTCAATATGATCTACACAATAAAAAACAGCATCTTTTCTCATATCATCAAGATATGTTTGATGTTTAACAGCATCCTCAACAGATACTTTACCTCGATAATTAGAATGGTACGTCTTTTTAAAAAATCTGCTTCTAGTCATTTCAAAGATTCAAAAATTATTACCATTCAATTAAATAACGATTTATAGAATATTCAAAGCATAAAAAAATAGCCTAAGCAGAAAATAGGGTGCAATGCTCCAACCCTGCTACAAATACAATAAAAGCAAATGCACTCAACTTCTCAACATGCTCCCCAAAGCGTCGCACTTCGTGCTTTGGCTTTGGTGAACGGTTGAGAGAGTTTCGGCAATACTCACCCTAAGGGACGACTTTTAAAAAAAGTCATTTCCCTTAAGTATTGCCGATTTACCTGTATATATTTGGCTTCGGAGCCACGTATATCGGTCGTATCCGCACATAGCTTTGCTGACTATGCAGACAAGGACTCAAAGTCTTGCACTTCGCTCCACGCGCTCCCTGTCGTTACATTGCCTGTATCTCTGCGAGGGTTTCCCCAACGTACAACTTAACAAGTCCTATGTAACTACTCCCAACGCTCCGCCTGTGTGAAGTTCCCCTGTAAGCGGTTTAGCCTTTCGACTATAGCTACAATACGCCAGTGACACTTATTCCTACCACACGTACTGCATGCCGACCGTAAAACGGACACGCAGAAGCGGGCAAAGCTCGATCTAGGATACTTATTTGACGATTTAAAACACGAATTAACGAAGACTTATCATTTTGAGGCTTGATATAAACA
This sequence comes from Acinetobacter sp. YH16032, assembly GCF_013417345.1. Lineage (NCBI taxonomy): Bacteria > Pseudomonadati > Pseudomonadota > Gammaproteobacteria > Moraxellales > Moraxellaceae > Acinetobacter > Acinetobacter sp. YH16032. The sequence continues at coordinate 3,181 of NZ_VPEE01000063.1, forward strand.
CTGTTTATTGTGAAAATAGAGTTCAGGTACAAGCCTTAGTGTGAAATCAGTGCGAGGTGGTACTCCGCTGATCTTCGTTACTTGATGTTGAAGCATCAAATAACTGCGTACCGCTGAATATAAAGCGAAAGCCCGTCGAGTTTCAATACTCGATGGGCTTTTTCTTTGTATTTTTAAATTAAAATTTACTTTTCTTTGTTTAAAGCAAACTTTCGCTTCTTAATCACTGTAATCGGCTTTTCTTGTGGAGCCATATTTTTCTGAATGGCCACCTGCTTCATTTCTACTGGTACAGCACTATTTTCAGTAGACTTTGGACTAGATTCTTTAGGCTTCGAGTCTGTTGATTTTTGCAGAGTTGCTTCTTTATTTTTAATTTTTATATAAATTTCATGTACGACCGCATTATGTTCTTTAATCTCCCTATTTTTGCTCGTTATTTTTTTATATTGTTCTTTAAAGGGCTTTATAAAATTCTTGATAGTTGATAGCAGTAGAGCTTCATCGGGGTGTATATCAGCCAGTGTTTTTGGTGCTTCCATTTGCACAAAATCAATGAAATTCAGGGGGAATTTTTCAACAATTTCAGGCGTTGCAAAACTAATAAAATCATATCCATGGTAAGAAATTACAGCATATTTCGTATCCTGCTTAATCGGATGTTTGATATATCCCCTTATGGTCGCTTCTCCCTGATCCAGTAGCTTCTTTATATAGAAATCTTTGATTTGATTCTCTGAAAATGCACTTTTCCTATAAAAATTAATTTTTTTATTAATTTCTTCTCGTTCTTCTATTTCATCAATATTTTCTAACTTATTACTAAATTCAATAAATTGAGCATGATTATGTTGAGCAAGTTCAGAAGTCCAAATTAAGAGTTGTGCAAGATTATCAGACTTAATAATCTCAATATCATTTAAATCAAGCTTCTTCATTAGTGTAAGCTCTTCCTGCTTGAACTCTTTTCTTTCTAAACTTGACCGCTTCAACATAACAACTTCCTTAACTTTTACTAACTTCAAAACATTAAAAACAATTCTGAATGGTCACTTAACCAAAAATTTCTGAATGGCTATCTAACTGGTGTAATTCTAAAACATCATCCCCTACGAGCCTATAAATCAAGACTAAATCAGGTTTAACGTGGCAATCTCGACAATTTTTAAACTCAGCACCACCTTTTAATGGATGATCTAGATATTTTTCAGGTAATGGACTATTAGCAACTAAACAGTCCAGTACCTCGGCCCATTCAGCCGTAACCAAATCTAAATAACGTCTTTTAATGTCTCTTTTAAATGAACTGGTTACGATTATTTTTCGTTTAGCCATTAGCTTCTTCCGACATTGCTTGGATGGCTTCTTCTACTGTTTCGTACTCGGTGTACTCCCCATTTTCAATTTCTTTAAGAGATTGAAGCAACTTTGCTGCTGCTTTAGGGGTTAAAGCTGTTTCCCTTGCATAATCAAAAGACAATGGAATCGTTTTCGTTTTAACAATTTGATTTAAGAACAGTTTAAATGCCTGTGGCATGGTTAAACCGTAGTCCTCCAAAATAGGAGTAACTTTTTCTTTCAGTTCTGCCTCTAAACGCATATTGAAATTGACTGCGGACATGGTTAATCCCTCCAAGGAACCAATAATGTAAAGATAATATAAGGCATTGTCTTTACTTTTTCATTACTTTTGATGTAAAAATATGAGTATTAAAACTCTAATTATTGGCATAACAGACTTTCAAATTTTGTTTTCGAATTTTTCTATATAGGGTCGATCACACATAAATCATGATTTTTTCCATAATTGCACTGTTCTTTCATCACACGCACACATGGTTTAGATTCTTCTCCAACAGTACAACTTCGAATCTCAAGCTGAATACCATCCTCTCTTAAACTTTCAATCTTAGAAATATTCTCTAGCGGTTTGATATAAACAGCAAATAACCAAATGATGCCAAGCATAAGAATGGCAAAAATCCCCAAAACTATTGTGATGATTTTCCATGAGAATTGATCACTGGCTGAATCAATCGAATTTTTTAAGCGTCCAAGTGCTTTAGCGGTCTTAACAAGCTCCGCTGTACCCTCCTGTAAACCCGTATTTAGCGATTTTGATACGGTATGATGGGTTTGCCCTGCGATAACCTTCTGAATGCGTTCTTCGGTGATTTGAAGCTCTTTAACGGCCTGATTGACTAAGTTTTGCTGTTGTTCTGCAACTGCCATCAGTGCATATAGCTTTTTTTCATCAGGTGTCATCGGCTCATCCCTTTAAAATTCATGGTTTTCTGTTGCTCTCGTTCTAATTTCTGCTGTTCTTTGTACTGTTCCAAAGCAAGCTGTTTGAAGCTATCAAAATCAGCCTTAAAGCTCTCAATACCTTGTTTAATTTCTTTGTCTGAAATTGGGCTGTCTTTGAGGTCTTGGAGGTCTTTTTTCGGGTCGCCTAAGTCTAGCCCTACAAGCTCTTTATGGGCTGTACGCGACTGTTGCAGGGCTTCCCTGATTTCAGGATTCTTCGCTTGGCTTGGTAGCAGTTTCTTTTCAGGTTCTTTGTCAATGCCTTGCTCTTTATAGCTTCGCATATCAATACGGCTGTCAAGTTGATGTTTTTCTAAATGGCTGTTGCATAGATCTGCCCATCTTTGGCGTAGGTCTTTAATATCGGTTTTTCGTTCCTGGTAACTCTTGCCGGTATTGTCTTTTTTAGCTCCGCCACGTTCAGGATTCTTGCTGTTATAGCGTTTAAAATATTGCTCTGGATCTCGCTCGATTCCATCTTGCAGACGTTCATTAAACATAAGGTGGACGTGGGGCTGATCGTTGCCATCCATTGCTTTAGGGTTATGAATGGCAAACTGATACGGATATTTTG
>NZ_VPEE01000064.1:0-6040 GCF_013417345.1 Acinetobacter sp. YH16032
TCTGGTTAGGTTGGGCTTCTTTCGACGGTGCAATCCAAGAAATCCCTAGTCCGTTGATTGGTGCTCTTATCAGGTACGCACTGTAATCTTTCGATACCGCAGCGTGATTCGGAGGCAGAGCCGGAATTTCGTTTTCCGGTACGTTTTATTACCACAATTTGCCTGTTTATCCTTTCGGAGACCGGGCTAAGTCCGAGTCAATCAAGTGGTGCATTTGAGTTAATGTCTTTGAATGGTTTTAAGGAAGTAGTGACAAGCTAGCTTCCCATTGCTAAGATTGGATTGTCTAGGTCTGATCTTAGCAACGAATGCACCGAATCAGATTAGCAGAGCCGAAGTGATGTCACAATCATTTCGGCTCTGTGCCTTTCGGAGTATCACAAAAAAATCCCGTCATATTTAAATCCGCAACGCTCGCCGCAAGATGAAAATTTATTTTTCATCGAGGAAGCGGAAGTGCATCTGATGCTGATTGGTACTCGGTCACTCCGTTTTATTATTTTCCCGTTTTTTCTTGGCGCGTTTGTACATAGTTTTTACGGTAAGCACGCTTAAATTATGGGTTGTATGCTCATTTAAACAATCCGTTATGCGTTGCCATGATCGGTATTTTCTGGCTTCGGTGATTTCATCAAATGCTTCATCAAACACTTTTTGCATACTTTTGAGTCCACCAAAGGTCAGTAAAAAAATAGTTTTATTGAGCGATTCTCTTACAGGTTTGATCCCCGATTGTCTGATAGCATCGGCGATATGTTTTTCGAGTCTCTCTAATTCTTTTTTTTCCATCCCGATCACCTAAAAAATAAAATTAATGTGATGATAAGTGCATTACTGAGTAGAACGGTTAGGAAAAAGGTTATCGTCCAGCGAGTCAGCTTTTGTTGTGTTTTTTGATGTCGTTTTTTTTCATCATCCAGTTCTTGCCTTAAATGTGAGTATCGTTCACTGAAATCATTCAGAAGTTTTTGACTGGCGTTAAGCGTGCTGAGTTGATGATTGACTTCTAAGTTCCATTTTCGGAGGTTGTGGCGCAGTTCTTGGTCAATACGGGTGACATCATCCTGTAAACGTTCTGTGAGCGTTTTTCTCGGTGAAAGATGGAGTGATTCAGCGAGGATTTCACGTGCTTTGTTGGTGATAGTTTTATTTTCTCGTTCAGCAATGATTTGAAGTTTATCTTTGAGATCATCTTCAATTCTAAAGCTCACCGTTGTTGTTTTTTTGCTCTCCGCCATTAATTCCCCTTTTTTTTTGTTGTCTAAAAACGTTGACGTACAAGGCTCTAAGGTGTGTTACCTATGCGTTTTTAATTGGTTTGTTAAAAATATCGCAAAATACAAAATTACAGGCACGACATCGACCGCAGACAAACGGGGACATAATGGGGACATTATTGCCGTTTGTCTACAGTCGCGTACTCAGGGGGATCCCTGATACCCCGAAGCCTCTACGAGTCTTTTTTCTGACGCGCTGCGCTTGTCCAACGATTCACAGGCAGATAAAAATTTTATCTGCCCGTTCATCGTTTCATGAGTGGCAAAATGAAAGTCATTGTTTTGAGGGTTAACGGTGAGATCTCATTGCTAATCAAATGATGTTAAAAACGCCCCCAAAAGCTCGCAAAACCGTTCTAAACTTTCAACGTGATTTTTGGGGTTTGATAGGGTGATCGTGTCTTAAAATCGATTTGAGGGGCTTTGATGGGGATGAATGGGCGGTTTTCGCTAATCAACTCGCCCATTTAACATAAAAGGGATTAGTTGCACTTAGAATCGGTAGGTTCGTTATAATTTTCAGCATTTCCCATTCTAGCGTGATTTTCTTGAGCAAATTTTCGTTCTCTATGACTTTGAGCTTGATTATGTATCCATACATTTATGATTTTTGATGACCACCTAGGGCTATCTCCATGACCTAACCAAACGGTTGGTTGAGGGAAAGGAATTTGATTAGGAATGTCATTACGTCGAATTCTATTCAGCGTTGATTTACTGATACCTAATTTTTCACATAGATCCTTGATCCCCAAAAGGGTGTCATTGGCTATATCAAAATGCATCTTTCTCTCCGTATTCACTTCTAATTATCACTATTATGATGATTCTATATTAACACCGCTAGGTTCAAATTGAAGTACGTATGGTTTTTTTAGCGGTACAGGGTGATTCAAATGCTATTATTTAAAAGCAAAAAAGCCAGCAATTTGCTGGCTTTTTACATAACGTGGATTAACTACGGTTATCAGCCTGATTTTATTGCAATTGCAAACTGCATTAAACGTTCTTTTTTCTCCGTTGAGCCTAAAAACTAATAGTTGCCATACCAGAGAAGCAAGCTAGTATTACTATTCTCACTTGCTCGGTATTGAATATCGACGTTTCCAAGGGAAGCCTACCGGCTTCCCTTTTTTATGGTTGAATGGGGTTGATTTCCATAACAGGAATCGAATACATGAGACAACCTATTGACTACGAACAATTTAAAATTGGTTTGGCTTTGAATTTTTTCATGCCTATTTGAACTCTCAGGCTCAAATTTTGAGCAAAAAAGTGCCTAATGCCCCAATGTGGTACTAATCAAAACGGAGCGAAGCGACAACGTCTTTTTGTCTTTGCTTTTCTCCATGATCAGTGATTGGGTCATGGCTTCTTAGCTTGTTCCATTAGCTAAGTCTGGTACTTCTGGTCAGTTTGGGCTTCTCTCGACGGTGCAATCCTAGAAACCCTGGTCCGTTGATTGGTGCTCTTATCAGGTACGCACTGTAATCTTTCGATACCGCAGCGTGATTCGGAGGCAGAGCCGGAATTTCGTTTTCCGGTACGTTATTACCACAATTTGCCTGTTTATCCTTTCGGGGACCGAGCCAAGTCCGAGTCAATCAAGTGGTGCATTTGGGTTAATGTCGTTGGCTGGTATTTAATGAGAACGTGACAAGCGTCTCTCACGCTGCTAAGATTGGATTGAGCTTTCTAATCGTAGCAGCGAATGCACCGATTCAGAGTACCAAAGCCCTGTGATACTGTCACGGGGCTTTTGTACATCTGTAGGTTAGAAATTTATTAAGTCATCTAAAAATGGCTACGTATAAGACCCATTATGTTAAATGGGCGAGTTAACTTGCTAAAACCGCCCATTCATCCGCATTAAATCCCCTCAAATCGATTTTAAGACACGATCCCCCTATAAAACACCCAAAACCACGTTGAAAGTTTAGAACGGTTTTGCGAGCTTTTGAGTGCGTTTTTAACAAGTTTTTATTTCATGTGAAATTCTTCTAGTAAGTCTTAAAACAATCCACATTCACGGTGGATAAATCGGGGAATATCGTTTGATATTGTGATTTACTCTTTGATAATCAAAAGCAAGAACAATTTGTTTATTTATTAGCCGATGGTGATTACATGAAAACGAAACCAGAAACAGAAATGCGAAAATGGAAAAGATTGAATCAAATCGTTTCAAGGAAAAGAAAGTATAGGCAAGAAGACCTTGATAAGTGGCGTAAAGAGCAAGAGGAAGAAGAGCGGATTAAAGAATGGCTGGATGAAAATGAAGGTGCGATAAAACGCCACATGAAAGACTTGTAGCGTTTAACATAAAAGGGATTAGTCGCACTAAAAATCGATAGGCTCATTACAATTTTCAGTATTTTCCATTCTTGCGTGATTTTCTTGAGCAAATTTTCGTTCTCTATGACTTTGAGCTTGATTGTGTATCCATACATTTATGGTTTTTGATGACCACCTAGGACTATCTCCATGACCTAACCAAACAGTTGGTTAGGTCATGGAGTTTGATTAGGAATGTCATTACGTCGAATTCTAATGAATAACCCCGCCGCAATCAGTGTGGAATATAACTCTCAGAGATTTACTTCTTTTTCATAAACTTATTTATATAAGGGATTACGCCATCAACAATTGCAACACCGGCTGCAGTCAGTCCGATTATGGATGCTCGAGTTATAATTGTTTTTGTTGTTACCCATTCAGCACTATTTTCCTTTAGTTCTTTCTCTGATGGCAGCTCCGTTTCAACCTCATAACCCTGAGATTTAAGAGCTTTAACTCTATCGTCAGCAACTTTAAAGAGCTGCCATGGTTCCAATTCAAACCCATGAGAAATTTTTAATACATTTTCTATGGTCGATGCCCTACCAATTTCAACCCTGGCTAATGTTGACTGAGTCATTCCACATAACTGAGATGCAGAAGCTTGATTTAGGCCTCTATGCTCTCTTTCTTCAGAAATTACAGTTCCAATTTAAAAATTCAGTATTGAGTAACACAAAATTAAAGAAGATGTATATCTTTGATAAATGATTTCAATACATTTAATCTAGAAACCAAAATTTCGTAATCGCTGGCATCAACATTTAATAGAACATAATGAGATTTTCTTTTTTGGAAATATGGGTATCTCAAGTTATTGTGTAAGTGGTTCGAGTTAGTTTTAAGCAAAACATTAGAAGCGAATTGTGCTCGAATTTGCTCTTTCTGAATATTATCGGTTGATAGTATATTAATGAGCATATCAAATGCTGATTCTATAGAATGATTTCTATTTTCATCTCTAAAAAAATCGTTATCTGCATTGATAAGTGAAAAAATCTTACTCCTTATTAACTTCTCCATTGATTGTAAAATCAAATAACAAGCAACCCGATATTTACCTAACTTTGCTAACTCTGAAGCGGCACTTTCATCTTCTTGAGACAATTTTAGGTAAGTGTTACTAATATTTATATTTCTTTCTATTTTACCTATCATCATTTTAGTACATACCTACGAAAAATTATAATTATTAAAATTTATACCCACTAACGCTTATTGTGAACGGTTCTGTCGCATTAAGGCTGTTTGCACGGTAATCTACCCTTTTGAAGTACGTGTATCTTTTTTAATGGTACACGTACTTCAAATGGTATTATTTAAAAGCTAAAAAGCCAGCAAATTGCTGGCTTTTTACATAACGTGGATTAGTCGCACTAAAAATCGATAGGCTCATTACAATTTTCAGTATTTTCCATTCTTGCGTGATTTTCTTGAGTAAATTTTCGTTCTCTATGACTTTGAGCTTGATTGTGTATCCATACATTTATGGTTTTTGATGACCACCTAGGACTGTCTCCATGACCTTATTGATTATTGGTAAGTTTTAGCGGGGGGTGTGATAAAATAGTAAAACGTTGCAAATGGATTATAAGGATAAAAATGAAAGACGATAAGGTAAGTCAGAGTAGCGAGCCATTAGCTATGATGACACATGAACGAGCGCGAAAAGGTCTTATCACCAGAGTAATTCTAGCTGCCACTGTGGGGGGGGTTAGCTCTACACTAAATGCAGTTTGCAATAACGACACTAATAGCGGTGTATCTTCTGTTGCAAGCATTATTGGTTCAGTCGCTGGGTCTTCTGCGGTGCAGTACCTTGTGGAGAAAGTGGTTGATACTAATGGTTTGAGTTTATCAAAAGAATCTAAGATTGGAATGGCTGTTGGAGTTGGTATTGGCGTATCGAGTATATCTAATGCATTAGTTAATAGTTATAACTCGGATACTGACCTTGATTTGTCAGAAGTTGCTACTCAGACAGCTAAGCATGTTGGAATGGGTTATGGTAGCACAATAGGTGCATTGAAGATTATGGGCCCCGAAGACGCTTCTTTTTGGGATGACGATCTAACGCTTACTAATACCACAAAGACCACGTACGACATGGACAATTCTTTAGCTCATTTAGCCTATTTTAAGTGGGACGACTAATAAAAATCAAATACACACCTAATGCCCCAATGTGGTACTAATCAAAACGGAGCGAAGCGACATCATCATTCTGTCTTTGCTTTTCTCCATGATCGGTTATTGGGTCATGGCTTCTTAGCTTGTTCCTTTAGCTAAGTTTGGTACTTCTGGTTAGGTTGGGCTTCTTTCGACGGTGCAATCCAAGAAATCCCTAGTCCGTTGATTGGTGCTCTTATCAGGTACGCACTGTAATCTTTCGATACCGCAGCGTGATTCGGAGGCAGAGCCGGAAT
>NZ_VPEE01000065.1:0-5680 GCF_013417345.1 Acinetobacter sp. YH16032
GGACTTCGCGAAACGGGTTGTCACGATCATTACAAGCGCGACAGTGGCGAAGGCAAAGCTGAATCCGATCTCGGAATATTCCGCTTGGCCTATGAGCACACGGGGAGCCGTCGAGAAGAAGACGAAGTAGGTGCCCATACCGGCGCTAAAGCCGACAGTGTAAACCCAAAAAGCCGGACTCGCGAAGATCGGCAAGACAGATCGGCGCGTCTTGACTTGATCCAGAGGGCGGGTTTCGTGCCACCTGAAACCCGCATTTAGGAGTGCGAGCATCGCCAGTATAGCCAAAGTAATGAATATCGCCTGCCATCCCAAGAACTCGCCGATCAATACTCCGGCGATAGGGCCGAGCGCAGGCACGAACGCCAGCATCGAACTGAAAAGGCCGTAGATGACGACACCCTCAGGACGGTTGGCATAAACGTCGCGAACCGTCGCGAACGTCGCCACCAGCATGGCCGACGCGCCCACTGCTTGAAGTAGACGGAAAGCGACAAAGGCCGGTGCAGTTGAAGACCAAGCTGCTCCCAGAGACGCAATGACGAAAGCCGTTGCGCCCGCAAGTAGAATTGGCCGTCGCCCGATTCTGTCTGAGAGCGGACCAAAAATCACCTGGCCCACGCCGAGCATCACCATATAGAGGCTCAACGTGAGTTGGATCATAGCGGGCGTCGTGTTCAGGATGCCGGGCATCGCTGGAACGACAGGGAGATAAATATCCATCGCCAGTGAAGCGAGGATGTCGAAAGGAGCCATCAGCAGCAGTGCTGCCGGCAGCGTATAGGCCCACGCGGGGCGTGTGGTGGTCATGACGAATCAACCCTCGATTAAGGAATACCGGGCGACGTCTGCTCGTCAGCAATCAGATGAGACTAGCCTTACAGAGCGCCGCAACAACAATACTGGTTGTTGCGGCTTACTTGTCTGCTGACTTGGAATTTCCCATCTGATTACTCCACGCTTACGAATATGAATTGCTACATTTTATCCGATTATCTTTTGCTTCGCAATGCGGCATGGGCGCACTCAGCGTTCCAGCCCCCTCTGCCGCCCTAAATGCTTGCTCCAATGCATCGAGCACCATATCTGTATTCATCCGTGTCGATACTTTCCATCCAACAATTGCTCGTGAGAACACATCAATAATAAATGCAGTATAAACCCAGCCTGAATTTGTTTGAATATACGTAAAGTCACTCACCCACAGTTGGTCAGGATGATCAGCAGTAAAATTACGTTTTACCAAGTCATCCGCTCGTTTTTGATCATCTCGGCTACGGGTGGTTTGTTTGTTCTTACCACGCCAAACACCTTTTATACCTAGCTTTTGCATTAATCGAGCAACAGTACAGCGCGCAATAATATAGCCTTCACGTTTCAGTTTTTGCCAGACTTTACGTACACCATACCGACCTGAACTTTCCTTCCAAATTCGTTTAATCTCCTCAGCATGATGCAAGTCATGTAAATCTCGCTTTGCTCGATGTTCTGGATTTTCACAGAGATCTAGAGTCCGGTAATAGGTTGAAGGTGCGATCGGTAAAATTCTACAAATCGCCTCGACTCCGTACAGCTCTTTATTATTATGGATAAAATCCACCATTATTTGTGTGGGCGGTCGAGCTCCGCCTGGGCGAAAAAAGCGGCTGCTTTACGTAGAATTTCATTGGCGCGTTGCAGTTCTTTATTTTCGCGTTCGAGTTGTTTGATACGTTCTTGGTCTGAAAGCTGCTGTACTTTAACTGGATTTTGTTTATCTAAATATTTTTGATACCAAACACGTAGTGTTTCAGGAGTACAACCCTTGCGCAGTATACTGCTCAGGGAGCAATAGCGGTGATCGCAGCCCAATTCGATGGATAATCTTTCTCGGATTCAATCAATAATTGAACCGCTCTTTCTCTGATTTCAGGGGTATATTTTACTTTTTTCATCGGGACATTCTCTCAGAAAGCTTGGTCTCCGACAAACCCGGTACGGTTCAAAAATCTTCCATTGATTTATTTATATCTGTTAAACCAGTCGCATTATGAAATGTAATATAAGTAGAAATTTCAGTATAAATGGTCATGATCTTTTCTAAATTTGAATATCTAAGCGTCTTCATTAATCAACCTTATTGATTATTAGTTTCTTCTTTTAAAGCTCTTTGTACTGTTGCTATCCCTACTTTAAACTTTTCTGCAACACCTCTAAATGTTGAATTTTCTTCAGCCATTGCTTTTCGTATTTCAACATAGTCAACCTTCCGCTTTCTTCCCTTATATAAGCCCTTCGCTTTGGCTTTTGCAATTCCTTCCTTTTGACGCTCACGGATCATGGAGCGTTCAAACTCTGCAAATGCAGCAAGCATCTGAAACATGAGTTTATTTATTGCCGATTGTGCTACATCATGACTGAAGGTCAAATTCTCTTTATGAAAAATAATGGTTATACCACGATCATTCAGACTATTCACAATTTCGTTCAGATCATTTGTATTACGTGCCAGACGATCAATACTATGAACATGCACCGTATCACCTTCACGCAGATAGTCGAGCATTGCATTTAACTGAGGACGTTCACGGCTACCACCGCTTGCCTTTTCAGTAAAGGTCTTATCCAGGCTGATTCCATCTAATTGACGTTCAGTATTTTGTTCAGTTGAACTGACTCGAATATATCCGACCTGATTAGGCATTCTGTACCGTTAGAGTTTAGATAATTAAATACATATTGTACCGAAATTAAATATTAAGTCTATAAATACGGTTTTTGAGTTGCTTTTTAAGACTTTATTTTGTTCCGTTAGGCTATACTCTATAGTTACATAATTCGTGATTTAAAGAGACCTAGAAAAAGAGAAATGGTATTTATTTGAGCTAATCAAAGTTGAGAAACTTTAGAATTCTTGCGTTAGTCAAATTTTAAGCAGCCAAAAGCTATATTCTATGAGGTTTTAGCCAATTCAAAAATTAGATAAAACTATACTTTCTCAAGAGGTCTTTTGATTAAATAATAAGCGTGGAACGTGAAAAATCATAAAAAAAGCCCACCTTGGGGTAGATGGGCTATCAACTAGAAACTACAGCATTGATTTCTAAAGAGAATTAGAATGCATTTCGTATAAGGTGTATTATGTTAATTTTAGGAAATCTTCAAAATCGCTTTAAGCTATTTCATAAAAATTAAAGTTTTTTTAAATGTATAAGACTCTAATTTTATTATAGAATTAATTAATTTTTATCAAAAAACTATAGCTAGAGGGACTAATGAAAGTTAAAAGCGTTTCTTTTGAAGATAAAAATTATCAGTTTTTTGAAAATGATAGCGATGAATTAGAAAATTTATTTACCATTTTAGTAGGAAGAAATGGATCAGGAAAAAGTAGAATTCTTCAAAAGATATGTTTTCTCTATTTAAACTCATTAAGAAGCGATAATAACAAAAATTTCGCAATTGAAAGTTTTACTGACTCATATCGATATAAAAATATTAATGATACCTCTCATCTTAATTATGGAAAAATTAACTATCAGATCAATGGTAATGAGTTTGAAATAAATATTCATAAAATTAATGGAATAAATACTTTTTATACTAACTCTGTAATAATTGAAAAGAAAAATAAAACACCAAATATTAATAAATTTATTGATATAAGAAAAATTATTGCCGTTTCAACTAGTCCATTTGATAAGTTCCCAATTCTAGACAGGAACTTCCACCTTAGAAGTAATAACTTACTTGAAAAAAAATATATATATAGAGGAGCAAAAATAAAAACAAATAGTCAAAAAGATTATTTAAAAACTAAATTCGATCAACTAGGTTCATCTTTAATTAATTTCTTTTTAAGGGCGGATAAAACAAAAAATAAAGTTTCAATCTTACTTGATACAATCGGTGTCGATGAAAATATAACTATGCACTTTGCTTTTCCTTGGACCTTTCATCCATATGAAATTGTAAATGGAACAGGACGAACAGTATCTGATGCATTGAGTTCTATACGTTTTTTTAAAGATAAGGCAGATAGAATAAATCTTTCAGAAGATGAAGAAAAATTAATTATAGAAAGTCTTAAATTAGTAATTGAATTTTATGATTTTCAAGAATATAGCAATGAAAACTTTAGTTTAGATTTAAACTTATTTAGTGAGGAAAAATTATATAATTTTGAATTGCTAAACAGCTTATCTATATTAGCTAATTATGATTTAATTGAATTAATAGATATAAAATTTATAAAAAATAAAAAAATTTTTTATTTGACTGATGCAAGTTCTGGAGAATTATCTCTTATATTTAATTTGCTTTCTATTGCTGGAGAAATAGAGAATGACTCGTTAATATTAATTGACGAACCAGAAATTAGTTTGCATCCGGAATGGCAAAGCCATTTTTTACCATTATTAAAAAAAATGTTTAATGATTACACAGGCTGTCATTTTATTGTTGCTACACATTCACCTCAGATACTTTCCTCAATAGATAATAATAAGTCTTTTATTATCAACTTAGAAAATGATAATAAAATAATAAAAGGTGAAGAAATTTCTGAAATGTCAGCTGACTACCAGTTAGCTTATGTTTTTAAAGAACCAGGTCACAAAAATGAGTATTTAACTCGTATAGCTTTAACAGTTTTTTCGAATGTCAGTAAGAATAAAGTTTTCAGTTACAATGACTTGATTTCATTAAATTTATTGTTAGAAAATATCATCCATATGAATAAAAATGACCCATTACATCAATTGATCCTATCACTTGAAGAAATGAGAAAATTGTATGCCTGATATCAAAAAACAAATTTCTTTTACTCCAGAAATCAGAAAAATTATCAGGCAAAAGCTCAAAGACCCTAATTTTAAATATACAAATTGGTCTGATGAAAGTTTAGAGGAAATACGTAAGACCATAAGGGGTTTTTATAGAAATGAACAGAACGGTAAATGTGCTTACTGTAGAGGAGTTGTTTCCTTACAATCAGCTAGCAATTGTCATGTTGAACATATTTTACCAAAATCTAAATACTCAAAGTTTTTATTCGAACCCAAGAACTTATGTGTAATTTGTGCTGATTGTAACGAAATAAAGAGAGAGAAAGAAACTTTAGATTTTACTGATCAGATATTAAAGCAACCAAATATCCAATTATATCCTAGATCAACTAAATCTTTTCTTATCGTACATCCTCACTTTGATAACTATGATGAACATATAAAAATTTTAATAGGTGGACATTATGTTGACCTTAGTCCAAAAGGTAATAGGACTATCGGAATGTGTAAGTTAAATCGATTTCTACATAATTTTGGTTGGCCAGATGAACCTAGTAGTCTAGAAGATATGCTAAAAACTGCTGAAAAACTTCAGCACAATAGTGATCCATTAGAACAAATTAGAATACTTCGTGAATTAGCTAAGCAACTAAACAGTAATGCAGATATCCTTATAATATAGGGATATCTGTAAAACTAGATATGCAAAAATCTGAATAATCATTAAATTTATAAGTAGCTTTCTGAGTGTCTATTTAACATAAAATCTCTTATACGAAATTGGATCTGTAAGCCCAAAGTAGAAATGTCCGGTTTCTCCAAAGTAAAAATGTCCGCTTTTAGAATATGCACTTTTGCAATTTTCTTAGCGGACGGTTTGATATGTTGGTGTCTATGTCGGATAAAGAACTTAA
>NZ_VPEE01000066.1:0-5594 GCF_013417345.1 Acinetobacter sp. YH16032
TGCATTACTTCGTCACTGCGCCTGGCTACCGTAAATTAACTACGCAGTTCAACATCGAAGGTGATGAATACCTTTGGGATGACTTTGCATTTGCAACGCGTGATGGCTTAGTGGCAACTGCTGTAGATGTAACTGATGAAGCTGAAATTGCTCGTCGTGGTCTAAAAGGTGCGTTCAAACATATTCAATTTGACATTGAATTAGTGAAAGACGTTGAAGGTGCGCCTTCTACTGAAGTTGAACGCCGCCGCGCATCAGCTTAAATCAATTAGTCGGAATCGGGATAAGTCAATTATCCCGATGACTTCCCCTCAATTTGGAAAGTCGGAGAACGTCCATGCCACGTATTCCTGTAATTAATACCAGCCATTTAGATCGTCTTGATGAGTTACTTGTAGACAACTTTGAGACAGGTGAGTTTAAACTTCATCGTTCAGTTTTCACTGATCAAGCCCTTTTTGACCTTGAAATGAAATACATCTTTGAGGGTAATTGGGTTTACTTGGCACACGAAAGCCAAATTCCAAATAACAATGATTATTACACGACACACATCGGTCGTCAGCCAATCGTGATTGCTCGTAACCGTCAAGGCGAGCTAAATGCAATGATCAATGCGTGTTCACACCGTGGTGCACAACTTTGCCGTAACAAACGTGGTAATAAGGCTACTTATACTTGCCCATTCCATGGTTGGACATTCAATAACTCAGGCAAACTTTTAAAAGTTAAAGACCCAACAGATGCTGGTTATTCTGACTGCTTCAACAAAGAAGGATCACATGATCTTAAGAAAGTTGCACGTTTTGAAAGTTATAAAGGCTTCTTATTCGGTAGCTTAAACCCAGACGTCTTGCCATTAGAAGAATTCTTAGGTGAAACGACTAAAATTATCGATATGATCGTGGGTCAGTCTGATCAAGGTTTAGAAGTTTTACGTGGTGCCTCAACTTATACATACGAAGGAAACTGGAAACTCACTGCTGAAAATGGTGCAGATGGTTACCATGTATCTGCAGTTCACTGGAATTATGCTGCGACTACGCAACAACGTAAAGAAAAACAAGCTGGCGACAACATCCGTGCAATGAGCGCAGGTTCTTGGGGTAAACAAGGCGGTGGTTCTTACGGTTTTGAAAATGGTCACATGTTGCTTTGGACACAATGGGCTAACCCTGAAGACCGCCCTAACTTCCCTAAAGCAGATGAATACTCTGAGAAATTCGGTCCTGCTATGTCGAAGTGGATGATCGAGCGCTCACGTAACCTTTGCTTATATCCAAACGTTTATTTGATGGATCAGTTCGGTTCACAAATCCGTGTACTTCGCCCAATTGCTGTCGATAAAACTGAAGTAACAATTTACTGCATCGCACCTGTAGGTGAAGAGCCAGAAGCTCGCGCACGCCGTATTCGCCAATATGAAGATTTCTTCAATGCTTCAGGTATGGCGACACCAGATGACTTAGAAGAATTCCGTGCATGTCAAGCAGGTTATGCTGGTATCGAACTTGAGTGGAACGATATGTGCCGTGGCTCAAAGCATTGGATCAATGGCCCAGATGATGCAGCAAACGAAATTGGTCTAAAACCTAAACTTTCAGGCGTTAAAACTGAAGACGAAGGTTTATACCTTGCGCAACATCAACATTGGTTAGAAGAAATGAAACGTGCGATTAAAGCAGAACAAGCTTTAGCTGAACAAGGAGATAACGCATGAGTAACGCGAATCTTGAAGCAACTTTAGAATCAGTGAGCCAGTTCTTATTTAAAGAAGCGCGCCTACTTGATGATGAACAGTGGGATGAATGGTTAGAGTGCTATGCACCTACAGCATCGTTCTGGATGCCATCTTGGGATGACTACAATACATTAACTGAAGATCCTCAATCAGAAATCTCGTTAATTTATTATCCAGATCGTCAAGGTTTAGAAGACCGCGTGTTCCGTATCAAAACTGAACGCTCTTCTGCAACAATGCCTGATACACGTACAAGCCACAATATTAACAACATTGAAATTCTTGAACGTCATGAAGATAAGGTTGTTGTTCGTTTCAACTGGAACACTTTAAGTTACCGCTACCAAAAGTCGTACAGCTACTTCGGCATGTCACGCTACGAAATCAATTTGTCTGGTGAAAAACCACAAATTTTAAATAAATATGTGGTACTCAAAAATGATTACATCAATCAAGTAATCGACGTATATCACCTGTAATTAGTAAATAACAAGTTCAGTAACTACCAAATGGAATTTTGGTAGTTACACCAAAAAATTGTTCAAAAGATTCTTAAAGGATATTCAGCCATGTCAAACCATAATGTTGCACTTCAATTTGAAGATGGCGTAACCCGATTTATTTCAGTTGCACAAGGCGAAACGCTTTCTGACGCTGCATATCGTCAAAAGATTAATATTCCGCTGGATTGCCGTGATGGTGCATGTGGTACTTGTCGAGCTTTTTGTGAGTCTGGCAGCTATGACATGCCTGAAGAAACTTATATTGAAGATGCACTTACACCAGAAGAGGCTGAGCAAGGCTATATCTTAGCTTGCCAGTGCCGTCCTACTTCAGATGCAGTTTTCCAAATTCAAGCATCATCTGATGTATGCAAAACTCAAATTCATCAATATCAAGGTACACTTTCTCGTGTAGAAAACTTATCTGAATCTACAATTACCTTTGATATTCAACTAGACGAGGGTCAGCCAGATATCAATTTCCTTGCTGGTCAGTATGTAAATGTAGGTATACCTGGATCAACTGAAACACGTTCATACTCTTTCAGCTCTAAGCCAGGCAACCGTTTGACCGGCTTTGTTGTTCGTAACGTTCCTAACGGTAAAATGAGTAGCTTCTTAAGCACCGAAGCGAAAGTCGGCGACAAAATGACATTCACTGGTCCATTTGGTAGCTTCTACTTACGTAATGTAGTACGCCCTGTAGTAATGCTTGCTGGTGGTACAGGTATTGCTCCATTTATGTCGATGCTTCAAGTATTAGAAGAAAAAGGTTCTGAACATCCAGTACGTTTAGTTTTTGGTGTAACCAATGACTTTGACCTAGTTGCTATTGAAGAACTCAACAAACTTCAAGAAAAACTTGATTGGTTTGAATACCGTACCGTAGTTGCAAACCCAGAATCTGCACACGAACGTAAAGGTTATGTGACAGGTCACATTGAAACTGAATGGCTCAACGGTGGTGATGTAGACGTTTACCTCTGTGGTCCTGTTCCTATGGTAGATGCAGTTCGTGGTTGGTTAGATGCTGAAGGCATTAAACCTGCAAACTTCTTATTCGAAAAATTCTCTGCGAATTAAAGTGGAGAGGAACATGAACCAAAGATTTGAAAATAAAATCGTAATCGTTACTGGTGCCGCTCAAGGCATCGGTCGCGGTGTTGCTCTTCAAGCAGCTAGCGAAGGTGCAAAAGTTGTACTGGCTGACCGTGCTGAATACGTGACGACCACACTTGAAGAAATTACGACTCAAGGTGGCACAGGTGTTACTGTCTTAGCTGATCTTGAAACCTATGCTGGTGCACAATCTGTTGTAAATAAAGCGATCGAGACTTATGGCCGAATTGATGTGCTGATCAACAATGTTGGTGGTGCGATTTGGATGAAACCTTTTGAAGAGTTTTCTGAAGAGGAAATTATTAAAGAGATCAATCGTTCTTTATTTCCTACTTTATGGAGTTGTCGTGCAGTTTTACCACACATGCAACACCAAAAATCTGGTGTGATCGTGAATGTATCATCTATCGCCACATGTGGAATTAACCGTCTTCCATATTCTGCGGCTAAGGGTGGTGTAAATAGTTTTACTCAATCAATGGCATTTGCACATGCTAAAGATGGTATCCGCATCAATGCTGTGGCTACAGGTGGTACTGAAGCTCCACCACGTGTAATTCCACGTAATACTTCACCACTATCTGAGCAAGATCAAGCTTGGATGCAAGAAGTGGTTGATCAAACAATTGACCGCAGCTACATGAAACGCTATGGCACTATTCAAGAACAAGTAAATGCTATTTTGTTCCTTGCTTCAGATGAGTCTTCATACATTACAGGTACAGTCGTACCTGTAGGTGGTGGTGATCAGGGTTAACCCTGATCACGGACTCTTTAAATTCACAGGATCATTGACGCAAGGAGGCAAATACAATGGCAACCCTGTTTAAAACACTAAAAGAAGATTGGTCTATTTCCGCCACTGTCGCCGGCTTTTTAGCTGTATTGATTTCATATGCCGGACCATTAATTATTTTCTTTCAAGCAGCACAACAAGCCCAAGTTTCCCCAGACATGATGATTTCATGGATTTGGGGTATCTCAATTGGTGCTGCTGTAGCTGGAATTCTATTATCAATAAAGTTTAAAGTTCCTGTCATTACCGCTTGGTCGGCACCTGGTACTGCTCTGCTAGTCACACTTTTTCCAGATATATCACTGAATGAAGCAGTTGCTGCATATATCACTACAGCTGTAGTGATTTTCATCATTGGTATTACCGGATATTTCGACAAACTATTGGCTTTGATACCGCAATCAGTGGCTGCAGGAATGATGGCTGGTATCTTATGTCAGTTCGGATTTGGTCTTTTTACCGCGACTAATACCATGCCATATATTGTGTTTGGAATGCTTATTTCGTATCTGATTGCTAAGCGTTTAACACCTCGATATGCCATGCTTTTTGTATTGGCAGCTGGTATTTTCATGAGTTTAGTCCTCGGAAAATTCAATGCTGTGAATATGGAGTTTTCACTTGCAATACCCCAATTCATTGCGCCCGAGTGGACGCTTAACTCTTTTCTAAATCTTGCAGTACCTCTTATTTTAGTCAGCCTTTCTGGTCAATTTTTACCTGGCATGGCAATTTTGAAATTAAGTGGCTATGACATTCAAGCAAAACCCATTATTACCACTACCAGTATCGCATCGTTAGCTGTTGCTTGTGTGGGCGGGATCACCATTGTCCTGGCATCAATCACAGCCGCACTCTGTACAGGTAAAGATGCACATGAGCTCAAAGAGAAACGTTATATCGCAGGTATTGCGAACGGTATTTTCTATATTTTAGGTGGTTTATTTGCAGGCAGCATTGTGATGCTCTTTAGCTTACTGCCTAAAGAACTTGTTGCTGCATTAGCAGGTTTAGCACTTTTAGGTGCTATTGCTACAAATTTACACGTTGCTATGTTCCAAGAAAAGGATCGTGACGCAGCTCTCCTTACTTTCTTGGCGACTGTTTCAGGCATGCAATTTTTAGGTTTAAGTTCAGTTTTTTGGGGAATCTGTATTGGTATTTTAGCGCACGTGATTTTAACGAAGCGTCAAAATACTACCCCATCATCGTCTACATCGACCTGATCCTATTAAAGGTAAATGTAGATCGTTTGTTTAGGAAGTGATTATGATTGATAAAAGCTCAGCGTCTTTAACCGAAGCCCTCTCCCAAATTAAAGACGGTTCAACCATTATGATTGGTGGGTTTGGTACCGCAGGTCAGCCTGCTGAACTCATCGATGGCTTAATTGAACTCGGTATTAAAGACTTAGTGATCGTCAACAACAACGCAG
>NZ_VPEE01000067.1:0-5440 GCF_013417345.1 Acinetobacter sp. YH16032
AAAGGCTCGACTCATAGAATTATTCATTTAGAAGTTATAGGGTATTCATCATGAATCTGCAAAACAAAGTCATTAAAATCAATTAATTGATATATCATTCTCTGCTTGTAGAATAAAATATTTACTTCTATATATTCAGCTTTATAACATTTTGTTCTATCCATTTTTTTTATAAAATTTGGAAATTGCTTCTTAAATGGAAAATAGGGTCTAACTAAGTTCTGGCTCTTTAAACCATCAACTAAAAAATAATAACTATCTATCGAGATATATGCTCCTGTAGATTTTCTTGAATGGGGCTTATAACCTAGATAACACATTTCTCCAACTTTAAAGTTTCCCTGTTCATATTGTTTATCTACCATTTTTGATACAAAGATAGAAAATAAAATTTTAAAAATTAAAAATAAAAAAAATAATAAAAGTGCTCCAATTAAAAGTACTCTTCTATGATAAAGATCCATCTGCATTCCTTTTAAAATTTTATTTTTAATATTTCTAAAATTAACATAATACACGTTATACGAATCCAAAAATGGGAGCCTAAGCTCCCATTTTTATTGATGTTTTTTTAAATCTTCTAACATTGCTTCTCGCAGAATTTCATTCATTCGTGTTTGATAGCCTTTACCTTGAGCTTTAAACCATGCAAGTACATCAGCATCTAAACGGATGGAAGTCTGTTGCTTCACTGGGCGATAGAATTGATTATGGCGTACAGCATTGCTCCAGTCGGTAATTTCAGGAATATCTGAGAGATCTAGCTGATCATCAGGAACCGTCCCTTTAGCAAGCAAGCGTTCAATTTCAGCATCTTGCTTGTCGCTGAATTTTTCATTCAGTTCTTTGCGTGAGTATCTAACCATGCTCATATTTATCTCGCTCCGCTTTAGTGACTTGTCTTGCACTAATGATTCGTATGATTTCACAGTCATCTTCATCAAAAATGGTGTGAGCTACTAAGAGCATTAGTACGCCTTTTACTTTCCCAATGGTCTGCCAACGTTCTTCACCATCGGTATGTCTGTCCTGAATTGAGATCCTCAGTGGATCTTCAAAAACAAGGCTTGCCGTTTCGAAAGAGATATCATGCTTTTTCTGATTCTTTCGATTCTTAGCCTCATCCCATTCAAAATACTGTTCCATAAAAAACATTCAAATTTGTATATACAATAATGTATCACAAAATTGTATCACTCAAGTTGAAAAGCGTAATTTTTAGTCAAATTTATTGGCAAGAACTATCAAAACTGCTCATAAAAAAGCCGACTTGTTTCAAAATCGGCTTTTTGGGCATTTTTAGATTTTTCTGGTTTTATTAAGTATCTGATATTTATATTAATATACAAGTGTATTGCGTATAACCACCATTATGTTAAATAGAATCAAAAAACCTCCAATAAAATCGTTATAGTATTATTATTTATTGAGTAGATAAGAGAATTAAATTAGTGAAATATTCAAATGAAAAAATAGTAAAAGCTCTCTTACTTTCTCCTTTACCACTACTTTTTTTCACAGCAGTCCTGTTTATCGTAATGAATCAGGAATACAGCCTATACTCGATTTTAGTGGTTCTTGTAGGGCACGGTCTTGTCTACTTGGCTTATTGTATTTTGACTGTACCTTTCAGCTTCATATTCTCAATTCTTTTAAATCGTTATAACAGTCTTAATTTATTAACTATCTGTATTGCCTCTATAATTATTGCTACTCCATTTTTTATTCTTTTTGAATGGAGTCACACAGGAGAAATTTCGAAAGAGTGGTGGAAAATGTATACCAATACATGGACTATTTTTATGGCTCTCTTTCCTGGCTTATGTTATTGGCTGTTTTTAATTAATTTAAAAGATAAAGAATAGTTATGAAAAAAATATTATATTTTAATTTCTTAGCGATTATTTTGACTTATGTATCTTTGCTTTATCAAAAAAATATATTAGTTGCTCGCATAGTTGTAGATAAGCTTGAAAAAGTTGAAGTCATAGCTGGGGGATTTCCTCTACAGTTCCTTATAGATGGTGAAACCTCTCCAGTCGGAAGTATAAGTATCAATCCTTTATTTATTTTCATCGGCATGGATCAATTTGTTTTTCTCAATTTTTTTATTGATTATTTATTTTGGGTAAGTATTTTATTTGCTTTTTCTATGATTGTGAAAAAGTACAGAATTGTATAGATCTCCTAAAATTAACATAATACACGTTATACGAAATGCTTGAAATTTTCCTATAAGCATCAATAGCTTAGTCAAAGCCGTTCTAGGGTTCAGCGCACTGGAACGGCTTTTTCATGATTTTTCACGTTCCACGCTTAATAAGTAAGCAATGTTCCACACTTTTGATTAGCTCAATTGAATAATCAGGATGCCTGGTCTTTTTCTTTTTGGCGTTCATCCAGCTCTTTCTTCAGTGCCTTTTTATCCTGGTACGATGCAATCAGCATAATCGGGATCAGCAGCGGGGCCACAATAATTCCCAGGGCAATGTCTTTCAGTTTCGGAATGATCTCTCTCCCTTAGTCATGATCAAAGACGGCATTTAGCACACGGCCAAATAAACCACGTTTTTTGTGTTGTGGCACTGCCACACTTTGCAACGTAGCATGCTGTAGCGTTTGGGTGTGGTATGCCGTAGTTTCTTGCTGTGGCACTGCTACATTTTCTGCAATATTTAATTCATTATTCTTTTTATTATCAGTGTCTTGTTGTGTTGTTGCATGCTGTGGCATCTTGGTGTCGCATGCCGTAGCATCTTGGTGTGGTGCTGCTGTGGTAGGTGCAACACTTTTCAGCTCAATGAGTGTTTGCATACGGTCAATTTGTTGCATTAACCGTTCTTCACGTTCTTGGTATTTTTTGACTTCATTTTCTAAATGGGCAATAAGTTTTTTTGTAGATTCATCACCTTCTTGCTTAGATGATTCAATTTTTTGAGATGTTTGCTCAGGTTCTCCAAAGCATCGGATGACCTCTGCTAGATCGAATTGTCCATCACTGGAGCGTGATAAACGTCCATTACGTACAGCTCTGTAAATGGTTGATCTATCCACATGAAATTTTTTAGATACTTCACTTAGTGATAACTTAGCCATTTACGGTGTCCTTTTTATTTGATGGCATGTATCCCACTTTTTTTAGATATGGGGATAGTTCTTTGATTTTTTCAGGGTCTTGTAGCATCTCAGCAATACGAACAGCAAATTGAGGATAGCTTTCTGTTCCTTGTGAATAGCGACCCATTTCAGGGAGTTCTGAAAGTTTATTTGCAAACATATGCCGTTGAGCATCGGTCATCTTTGAAAAAAGGTCTAAGGTATTCGGATCTCTTTCTATTGATGGATTATCCTTTTTCTTCTGTTTAAACGTAAAAGAAAAACCTGAAATTGATCGACCTTTTTTATGCTGTTCATATTTTACAGTTATATCCGTATGCTCATTTATTTGTTTAATTGAAAGCTCTAAAACACGCTCTTTTAAATGAGCCATCCGTAAATATTCATTATCAAGAACGCCTAACTTCTTTCTAAATTCTTGTAGTTCTATGGTTGGGGTTTTACCAGCGCTTCGCCACTGAATTAGAAGCTCATATAAGCGAATGGCATAAGCGCTACTAAGACTACTAACTTGCTGTAATTCATATTTAGTAAATTGTTCTTCCAGTCGGGTTATGAAGGGAACAACAGCAGGTGCAAATATTAAGTCTACAGTTGCTTCATTGTCGTTATAAGCAATTTGAGATACCCAACGACTCATAACATTTCGGATATTCCCATTAGCTTTTTTCTCTTGATAGCTAAATTGACGCGCGAATAAATCCTTACAAGCATCTTTTAAGGCTTGATAAGCTGTATTACGGTGTACACCAAATTGATTGATATAACTATCTGCATGAACTTCTAATGGATCATTTGCATTAATCCCTTTCCCACTTTCCCTTGCTTCAACAATAGCCAATAAAATTAAACGTTGTTCTACTAAGTCTAAGTTATAGCTTGCGTTGATTAAGGCATTGTCTTTTACAACTAAATCTCTCATAGCCACTATTTTTTTATTGTGTATAAGTACACGTTAATATTATTTGTGTACTAATGCAAGGTAAACGTAGACATATTGCAAGGTAAACGTGGACATATTGCAAGGTAAACGTGGACATATTGCAAGGTAAACGTGGACATATAAGAGCTAAAACCCTTTATTCATAATGCTTTCAAGCCATCTAAAAGTATTTAAAAGCTTTAAAATAATTAAAAGCCCAGGTCATGAAAAATTGCCCTTGGTTTTCGCTTCGCTCAAACTCTATTGAACTTCGCTTTCGCTCAGTTCGAAGGGGCAATTTTTGGTTAATACCATCTGGAATTCAATAAAAAGCAAAAGCAACTCGGAATTCGCTTCGCTCATGAGTTTTTTATGCTCGCTTCGCTCGACCTAGATGCAAATTAAATCTGTTCGCACCCTTCGGGATGCTCTATATCTAAGTCTGAGCAGTAAAGGGGAGCTTGTAATCAGAGAAAGAGCAGGGCAAAATTTTGATAGTGTTCAATCGCTCGTAGACACTCGCTCGGCTAATCCCTGTTAGCCTCAAAAAGAAAAGCACAAAGCGAACGGAGTGTGAGCAACATAACGGTAGATCACTTATTCCCCCCTCTGATTACTGCTTTTGCTGAATTGGATTACATATTCAAGTCAAAATCATTTCTCGGTTGTGGCTGTTTGAGTTCATGACTTGATAATTCAATGCTGTTTTGTTGTTGTGATGGGTTTTTAATTTCGTGAATATCATTTTTGATCGTCTCAAAGCCTTTCAAACATGATTGATATAATTCTCTTGGTTCTTTGAGATGGGAATTTCTAGGCTCTAAAATCTTCTCACATTCAAGATATCTCAACATTCTTCGGTCGTTTTTGATGATTTCATCTAACTTTCTACACTCGCTGTGAGTGAGATTTTTACTTGATCGATTTATGTATTCTTCTATATTTTTAATTTTTTTACTCGTTAAAACAATCAGTTGTATTTGATTCTGATTTTTATATGCTTGCTGTTGTTTTTCACTGATTTCTTTGTGATAAGCAACATAATCGGGGTAATAACCGTCGCTTCTTAAATATTTAAAATCAAGAGCTGGCTTGGGTTTGAGTCGAATTTCTGTTATTCCGATTTCTAGTCGTTCAAGTTTTCGATTAATTTCGTCAAGTTCTCTAGAGTTTTCCCAAGCATGTTGATCTGCTTGCTTTGCATCTGCAAATCTTCGTAGAAGTCGCTCGGAACTTTCAATTGCAAGATTTTCGAGAGTGCTTTCTCGATGTCCGCCTGCTGTGTGCCAATTGTCATTTGAATGGGTCTTAATTCTATCTTCACCAAGTCGCTGACAATGCTGTTTAAATCCAGTTGATTTAATGCTGTCGTTAATTGCATTTGTAACTGGGTTCTCAAGT
>NZ_VPEE01000068.1:0-5432 GCF_013417345.1 Acinetobacter sp. YH16032
GGCTTCGGTACCAGGGCGGCCAGCCTTGCAATGAAATCCAATGGTTCGAAAATGACGTGCGTGGTGCCGTCCCGGTACGGCGTCTTGAGCTGGTAGCAATCTGACAGTGCGGAGGGGGAGGGGCGTGACTGTTAAACAGGGGGTCAGCCTGCCGCCTTGGGCCGGGTGATGTCGTACTTGCCCGCCGCGAACTCGGTTACCGTCCAGCCCAGCGCAACCAGCTCCGGCAACGCCTCGCGCACCCGCTGGCGGCGCTTGCGCATGGTCGAACCACTGGCCTCTGACGGCCAGACATAGCCGCACAGGGTATCTATGGCCGCCTTGCCGGTCTTGCCGGGGTCGATCCAGCCACACAGGCGCTGATGCAGCAGGCGGGCCGCTTCGCTGTCCAGCGCTCGCACCTCGTCCATGCTGATGCGCACATGCTGGCCACCACCCATGACGGCCTGAGCAATTAAGGGGTTCAGGGCCACGTACAGACGCCCGCCTGCCTCGTCGCTGGCGTACTCGGCAAGCAGCCGGAACCCCTGCCGCTTGCGGCCATTTTGGGCGATGATGGAGACTGTCCACAGGCGCTCAATGCACTCCCGGATTGCCTTGAACTGGCTGCCGCCATCCTCTGCATACCCGATTTCACGGGCCAGCGCCCGATAGCTGCCCTTAACCACCATGGCATCAGCGGTAACGGCCTCCCACTTGGGTTCCAAGAACAACCGGAGCTGCTGCCCGCCTTCGGTCTTGGGTTCTGGGCTAAGCACTAGGCCATTAGGCCCAGCCATTGCCACCAGCCCTTGCAGGATGCGCAGATCATCAGCACCCAGCGGCTCCGGCCCCTTGAACTCGATCCGCTTGCCGTCGCCGTAGTCATACGTCACGTCCAGCTTGCTGCGCTTGCGCTCGCCCCGCTTGAGGGCACGGAACAGGCCGGGAGCCAGACAGTGCGCCGGGTCGTGCCGGACGTGGCTGAGACTGTACTTGTTCTTAGGCTTCACCACGGCGCACCCCCTTGCTTTTGCGCTGCTTTTCCAGCACGGCGGGTTTGAGCACCCCGCCGTCATGCCGCCTGAACCAGCGGTCTTTGAACGGCACCCCATAGTTGGCCTTGCTGACACCAAAGCGGACGAAATAGGGCCGCTGTGAGTCGTCCACGCCCCATTCCTCGGCCTCGGCGGCCGTCATGCCGGACAGGTAGGACTGCCAGCGGATGTTATCCACCAGCACGGACGATCCCCGGCTGGCCTGCTGCTGGTCGCCTGCGCCCATCATGGCCGCGCCCTTGCTGGCATGGTGCAGGAACACGATAGAACACCCGGTATCGGCGGCGATGGCCTCCATGCGGCCAATCACCTGCGCCATGGGGCCACTGGCGTTCTCTTCCTCGATATGGAACCGACGCAGCGTATCCAACACCATCAGGCGGCGGCCCTCGGCGGCGCGCTTGAGGCCGTCGAACCACTCCGGGGCCATGATATTGGGCAGGCTGCCGATCAGCGGCTGGATTAGCAGACCGTCAGCCACGACTTGCCGTTGCTCGTCGGTCAGGTGCGCCCCCAATGCGTGCAGGCGGTGATGTATAGCGGTGGGCGGGTCTTCGGCGGGCAAGTAGATCACCGGGCCGGTGGGCAGCTCTCCCACGTCCAGCAGGTCGGGGCCGCCTGCGATCTGTGCGGCCAGCTGTAGAACCAGCATGGACTTGCCGGCCCCACCGGGGGACACCAGCGCCCCCACGGTACCGGCCACCATGTTGGGCAGTACGTAGTCAATCGGCGGCGGTAACTCTGTGAAGCTCGCCAGAATATCGATAGGCTTATGAGTAGCCATTGGTTTGCCTCCTTTGCAGGCGGTTGATGGTCAGGCGCTGGCGGGGCATCCCCGCCATGCGCCGCCTAGTCAGTGATAACACGCCACTCTCGCAGCCCAATTTCTCGCACGACCTTGGCCGCCGCATCCAGTGTCTTGAACTGCCGCACATCACCTCTGGCGGTGTGTAAGGTAGGTTGTGCGCTGCCAATGTTGCCGCTCAGCTCGATAGTCCACCCGTTATGCAGAACACTTGACGATCTCACCACGGCACCCTGAATCAATCCAAGCCCAAAATACTCTTTTGCCTTTCCTATATCCATTTTTTAATCCTACTATAAAGTCAAATTGTTTTGACAATATAGCAGTTTTGTTTTATCAAAACAAGCATTACATGCTTAAATCTGGCCCCTTGCTGCGCTGCTTCTGGGTCTGCTTCGCCAGCTCGGCGCGGGCCTCCTGCACCTGCGGAAGCTCCATCACCTTCTGCACCGTACGCTTGATGTAATCGGCCTCATGGCCCGCCTTGCGCTCCATGATAGCGGGGCTAGCCTCGGCCATGGCCTTGCTGATCTCGTCCGGCTCCCGGCCCTTGCTGGCCAGCTTCATGGCCGCGATGAAGTCGCACTTGCTGAGGTCATCACCGTACCGCTTGACCAGCCCGGCCATTTCGCTGCGGTAGTCGTCCACGACGCTGCGGCGATACCGACGCACACTCTGCGGGGCGGTGATCTCGGCCAGTCGTGCCGTCCGTTCCTGTCGGCGCTCGATGCTGTCCAACACCTGCCCGGCCTGCTGCATCAGCTCCGGCCCTGCGGTGGCACTCTTGCCGCTGGACTCCCGGCACAGCACCCACGGCTGATAGCCGGTGCGGCTGGTGTACTTGTCCTTGCGGTTGGTAAAGCCTGCCAGACGGCCATAGTGACGGCTGTCGGCGCTTGCCGGGTCGGCGTCATACTCCCGGGCCAGCTTCCGGGCGATTACGCCCCTATGATCTGCTGGGGCATCCTGAGCCACCTTCACCCATGCCTGATAATTCTTGAGGCTGGTCTCGATGATGGCGGCAGGCTCCCGGCCCTCCTGCTTCATGGCGTCCAGATCGTCGCTGCTGAGGTCGTCAACTAGCACCAGACCATGCCGGGCCTGCTCGGCGGGGCGAATGTAAATATCGTTGCCCTGGGCATTCATGCGCTTGAGCCAGGCGGCGTTCTGCTGCACTTCCTGCGGTGTCCATTCCCGGTTCATCATCTTGCCGCTGGCGGCATCCCGTATGCCGATGTCGTACCGGTCGCAGCCCATGGCCTTGAGCTGCCGGGCGATGGCTTGCGCGGTGCGGTCACCTTTCACTTGAGCTTGAAAATCAGCCATATGCTCCCCTGTTGCTCGATGATTTGCGGCTCCAGCCAAAGCCATGATGCGATCAGCAGCGCCAGAATAGGCATCACGGAAGCGATCAAGACCCCGGCCCACAACCTCCATGTCCAGCCACGGGCGGCGCTCCGGGCCGTCTGGCCGGCCTTGGCCAGTTCCCCTGCGGCTGCCCTCATGTCCTTTGCTGCCTGCCGCCATGCGCTCATGGCTTGCTGTTGCTGGCTCGTCCAGCTCGCGGCCTGCTCCTCGCTGGCCTGCTGTACCTCGGCGATCCGCTGCCGGGCTTCGTCCGCCAGTGTCGCCATGCTCTGGGCCAGCGGCTCTATCTCTGCCGCTAACTCGTTGATCCCTCTGGATTTCCTCACTCTGTCTATCGCGCTCATGCTCGATAACCTCCCGGTATTCTTGTAAGTCGATGATCTGGCCGTTGGCCGTGTCGATGGCTAGGGCGATATCGGCCCTCTCGGTGCGGATGCCCCGGCTCTCCATCTCCACCACGTTAGGGCCAAGATGGATGCCCGGCAAGCGCTCAATGCCCTGCGCCTCAAGGGTGCGATGGTCAATGCGGGCCTCGTGCCCGGCCTGTTCAAGGGCGCGGTTGGCGTAGTGGCTCCATGCCTCGCGGGTCTGCTCAAGCCATGCCTTGGGCTTCAGGCTCTCGGACTTCTGCGCCCCGCCCCGCTCTGGCTGTTTGCCGTTGTACCGCTTAAACCACTGGTCAGCCGGGCGCTCGATACCGTCGTTCTTCCGCTCGGAGATCATCAAGTGGCAATGGGGGTTCTCACCGTTACCGGCATGGATGGCCAGCGTATACGGCAGGCGCTCGCCCTCAGTCAGATGCCGGGCGAATTCGTCCACCAGCTCCCGCTGCTGATCTAGGGTCAGTTCGACCGGCAGGGCAAACTCAATCTCTTTGAATAAGCGACCGTTGGCCCGCTCGTACAGGTCGGCACCGTCCCAGTAGTCGGCGGGACGCTCGGCCCACTCGGGCAGGTGGCCGGACTGGGTGTGCAGCACCTCTTCACGGTCGCGGGAGTAACGGCCCTCCCGCTGGATGTAATCGGCTTTCGCCTTGGCCGATTGGCCGCCGTTCCGGCTGCCGGTCTTGGCCGTAAGGTGATAGATGGCCATAGGGGTTTAGCTCCATGCAATGGCCCTCGGAGAGCGCACAGCCCCGAAGGGGTGCCCCCAGGGCAGTTTCTTGAAGAGAAACCGGTAAGTGCGCCCTCCCGTAAAATGACGGTCGGGGTTTGCGGTGTCTGTGCTCCGATGATAGCATAATGACAAGCACATAACCAAGAGGATTATCAAAATGGCAAAAACAGCGGAACGGCTCGCCAAGCTGGAAGAACAACGGGCACGAATCAACGCCGAGATCCAACGGATCAGAGCACGGGAGCAGCAGCAAAAGCGCAAGGAAAACACCCGGCGCAAAGTGCTGGTAGGTGCATGGATACTCGGCAAAGTTGAAAACGGCGAGTGGCCAGAACAGCGCCTGCTCGATGGGTTGGACAGCTACCTAGAGCGCGACCATGATCGGGCACTGTTCGGACTTCCACCCAAGCAGAAACAGCAGCCACAGGAGCATGGTCAGCCGGAGCCGCAAGGATAGCCAAGCGCAAAGCGGTCAGAATGGCCCCTGAATGGCCCCTTCGGGGCTGCACACCGCCCCCACCCTTCGGGTAGGGAAAAGGCCGCTAAAGCGGCTAAAATCGCTCCAGCGTATTCCCGCGGGATTTGGTATGGGGTTTAGCGGGCTTTGCCCGCCTTTCCCCCTGCCGCGCAGCGGGTGGGGCCGGTGTGTAGCCTAGCGCAGCGGATAGAGAAGTTATCCGGCCTCTGGCCGGCATTTTAAGCAAGGGCAAACAGTGCCCCACTAGGGCGCTGTTAACCGCGCCTAGTGGATTATTCTTGGATAATCATGGATGGATTTTTCCAACACCCCACCAGCTCCCCCCCTTCCTGGGTTTGCAGGTTTAGGGGCGTGACAGTTACGCCGGGGGTTCGTGACAGTTACGCCGGGGGGGCGTGACAGTTACGCCGGGGGCGTGACAGTTGCGCCGGGGGACGGATGGCGTTTGCGATCATGAGGGCGAAGAAGCTCAACAGCATGGGCACGGTGGCGGCTGCGTTGCAGCACTGCTACCGCGACCGCGAGACGCCGAACGCCGATCAGGAGCGCACACCGGACAACGATCACCTGGCTGATACCAAGTGCCTTGGCCGCATGCCGAAAATTCAGATGCTCGGCGACGGCGATG
>NZ_VPEE01000069.1:0-5179 GCF_013417345.1 Acinetobacter sp. YH16032
GGGCCTTGCGCTAATAGATGAGCCTAAGTCGGATTAGCTAGTTGGTGGGGTAAAGGCCTACCAAGGCGACGATCTGTAGCGGGTCTGAGAGGATGATCCGCCACACTGGGACTGAGACACGGCCCAGACTCCTACGGGAGGCAGCAGTGGGGAATATTGGACAATGGGCGGAAGCCTGATCCAGCCATGCCGCGTGTGTGAAGAAGGCCTTTTGGTTGTAAAGCACTTTAAGCGAGGAGGAGGCTACTAAGATTAATACTCTTGGATAGTGGACGTTACTCGCAGAATAAGCACCGGCTAACTCTGTGCCAGCAGCCGCGGTAATACAGAGGGTGCGAGCGTTAATCGGATTTACTGGGCGTAAAGCGTGCGTAGGCGGCTTTTTAAGTCGGATGTGAAATCCCCGAGCTTAACTTGGGAATTGCATTCGATACTGGGAAGCTAGAGTATGGGAGAGGATGGTAGAATTCCAGGTGTAGCGGTGAAATGCGTAGAGATCTGGAGGAATACCGATGGCGAAGGCAGCCATCTGGCCTAATACTGACGCTGAGGTACGAAAGCATGGGGAGCAAACAGGATTAGATACCCTGGTAGTCCATGCCGTAAACGATGTCTACTAGCCGTTGGGGCCTTTGAGGCTTTAGTGGCGCAGCTAACGCGATAAGTAGACCGCCTGGGGAGTACGGTCGCAAGACTAAAACTCAAATGAATTGACGGGGGCCCGCACAAGCGGTGGAGCATGTGGTTTAATTCGATGCAACGCGAAGAACCTTACCTGGTCTTGACATAGTAAGAACTTTCCAGAGATGGATTGGTGCCTTCGGGAACTTACATACAGGTGCTGCATGGCTGTCGTCAGCTCGTGTCGTGAGATGTTGGGTTAAGTCCCGCAACGAGCGCAACCCTTTTCCTTATTTGCCAGCGGGTTAAGCCGGGAACTTTAAGGATACTGCCAGTGACAAACTGGAGGAAGGCGGGGACGACGTCAAGTCATCATGGCCCTTACGACCAGGGCTACACACGTGCTACAATGGTCGGTACAAAGGGTTGCTACCTAGCGATAGGATGCTAATCTCAAAAAGCCGATCGTAGTCCGGATTGGAGTCTGCAACTCGACTCCATGAAGTCGGAATCGCTAGTAATCGCGGATCAGAATGCCGCGGTGAATACGTTCCCGGGCCTTGTACACACCGCCCGTCACACCATGGGAGTTTGTTGCACCAGAAGTAGGTAGTCTAACCGCAAGGAGGACGCTTACCACGGTGTGGCCGATGACTGGGGTGAAGTCGTAACAAGGTAGCCGTAGGGGAACCTGCGGCTGGATCACCTCCTTAACGAAAGATTGACGATTGGTAAGAATCCACAACAAGTTGTTCTTCATGACGATGTATCTGAGGGTCTGTAGCTCAGTTGGTTAGAGCACACGCTTGATAAGCGTGGGGTCACAAGTTCAAGTCTTGTCAGACCCACCATGACATACTCATACGATACATTGATCTAAATGATAAGCTGGGGACTTAGCTTAGTTGGTAGAGCGCCTGCTTTGCACGCAGGAGGTCAGGAGTTCGACTCTCCTAGTCTCCACCACGTATTCATTCGAATACGTAGTAAGCAAACGAGTTGATAGCTTATAGAGCTTAGTAATAAAGCTGTGTATACTGCACGCCTTGATTATTAAGCTCTGTGATTTATCACAGTTGACTGCGATCTGACGAAGACGTAGTGAATCATTAACAGCATATATTTGAGTTGAAATAATTTGTTCATACTCATAGAAAGAGCGGAAACGAAATAACGTAAGTTATGGAGTTGAAGTGATTGAAATGAGAACTAGCGAAATTAACTGAATCAAGCGTTTTGGTATATGAATTTGAATTGAAGCTGTACAGTGTTTAGATACACAGTACTTCAAACTGTAATGTTGAACGATCTACTTGTAGGATCGAACGACTGTTTGGGGTTGTATAGTCAAGTAATTAAGTGCATGTGGTGGATGCCTTGGCAGTCAGAGGCGATGAAAGACGTGATAGCCTGCGAAAAGCTCCGGGGAGGCGGCAAATATCCTGTGATCCGGAGATGTCTGAATGGGGGAACCCACCTATCATAAGATAGGTATTGCAACATGAATACATAGTGTTGCAAGGCAAACGCGGGGAAGTGAAACATCTCAGTACCCGTAGGAAAAGAAATCAATTGAGATTCCCTCAGTAGCGGCGAGCGAAAGGGGAAAAGCCCATTAAGTTATGTAAGCTTTAGTGGAATGCTCTGGGAAGTGCAACCATAGTAGGTGATAGTCCTGTACACGAAAGGGCTTACATGATGATGTCGAGTAGGGCGGGGCACGTGAAACCTTGTCTGAATATGGGGGGACCATCCTCCAAGGCTAAATACTCCTGACTGACCGATAGTGAACCAGTACCGTGAGGGAAAGGCGAAAAGAACCCCTGTGAGGGGAGTGAAATAGATCCTGAAACCGCATGCATACAAGCAGTGGGAGCATCTTCGTGATGTGACTGCGTACCTTTTGTATAATGGGTCAGCGACTTACATTCAGTAGCAAGGTTAACCGAATAGGGGAGCCGTAGAGAAATCGAGTCTTAATAGGGCGTTTAGTTGCTGGGTGTAGACCCGAAACCAGGCGATCTATCCATGAGCAGGTTGAAGGTGAGGTAACACTTACTGGAGGACCGAACCCACTGTCGTTGAAAAGCCAGGGGATGACTTGTGGATAGGGGTGAAAGGCTAATCAAGCCTGGTGATAGCTGGTTCTCCCCGAAAGCTATTTAGGTAGCGCCTCGGACGAATACCATTGGGGGTAGAGCACTGTTTCGGCTAGGGGGTCATCCCGACTTACCAAACCGATGCAAACTCCGAATACCAATGAGTACTATCCGGGAGACAGACTGCGGGTGCTAACGTCCGTAGTCAAGAGGAAAACAATCCAGACCGCCAGCTAAGGTCCCTAAATCATAGTTAAGTGGGAAACGATGTGGGAAGGCATAGACAGCTAGGAGGTTGGCTTAGAAGCAGCCACCCTTTAAAGAAAGCGTAATAGCTCACTAGTCGAGTCGGCCTGCGCGGAAGATGTAACGGGGCTAAAACTATGTACCGAAGCTGCGGATTTGCAATTTATTGCAAGTGGTAGGGGAGCGTTCTGTAAGCCGATGAAGGTGGATTGAGAAGTCTGCTGGAGGTATCAGAAGTGCGAATGCTGACGTGAGTAACGATAAAACGGGTGAAAAACCCGTTCGCTGAAAGACCAAGGGTTCCAGTCCAACGTTAATCGGGGCTGGGTGAGTCGACCCCTAAGGCGAGGCCGAGAGGCGTAGTCGATGGGAAATTGGTTAATATTCCAATACTTCTGTGTAATGCGATGAGAGGACGGAGAAGGTTAAGTCAGCCTGGCGTTGGTTGTCCAGGTGGAAGATTGTAGGCATGTATCTTAGGCAAATCCGGGGTACTCTATGCTGAGAATCGATAGCAAGCTAGTTTACTAGCGAAGTGGCTGATACCATACTTCCAGGAAAAGTCTCTAAGCTTCAGTTACACAGGAATCGTACCCGAAACCGACACAGGTGGTCAGGTCGAGTAGACCAAAGCGCTTGAGAGAACTCTGCTGAAGGAACTAGGCAAAATGGTACCGTAACTTCGGGAGAAGGTACGCTGCCGGCGGTGATAGGACTTGCTCCTTGAGCTACTGGCAGCCTCAGAAACCAGGCCGCTGCAACTGTTTATTAAAAACATAGCACTCTGCAAACACGAAAGTGGACGTATAGGGTGTGATGCCTGCCCGGTGCTGGAAGGTTAATTGATGGGGTTAGCGTAAGCGAAGCTCTTGATCGAAGCCCCAGTAAACGGCGGCCGTAACTATAACGGTCCTAAGGTAGCGAAATTCCTTGTCGGGTAAGTTCCGACCTGCACGAATGGCATAATGATGGCGGCGCTGTCTCCAGCAGAGGCTCAGTGAAATCGAATTCGCCGTGAAGATGCGGTGTACCCGCGGCTAGACGGAAAGACCCCGTGAACCTTTACTGCAGCTTGACATTGAACTTTGATCTTACTTGTGTAG
Source organism: Acinetobacter sp. YH16032 (assembly GCF_013417345.1). Classification (NCBI taxonomy): domain Bacteria; kingdom Pseudomonadati; phylum Pseudomonadota; class Gammaproteobacteria; order Moraxellales; family Moraxellaceae; genus Acinetobacter; species Acinetobacter sp. YH16032. The sequence continues at coordinate 4,070 of NZ_VPEE01000069.1, forward strand.
GATAGGTGGGAGGCTTTGAAGTAGAAACGCCAGTTTCTATGGAGCCGTCCTTGAAATACCACCCTGGTAATATTGAGGTTCTAACTCTGCTCCATTATCTGGAGCGAGGACCATGTCTGGTGGGTAGTTTGACTGGGGCGGTCTCCTCCTAAAGAGTAACGGAGGAGTACGAAGGTGCGCTCAGCGTGGTCGGAAATCACGCGTAGAGTATAAAGGCAAAAGCGCGCTTAACTGCGAGACCCACAAGTCGAGCAGGTACGAAAGTAGGTCTTAGTGATCCGGTGGTTCTGTATGGAAGGGCCATCGCTCAACGGATAAAAGGTACTCTGGGGATAACAGGCTGATACCGCCCAAGAGTTCATATCGACGGCGGTGTTTGGCACCTCGATGTCGGCTCATCTCATCCTGGGGCTGAAGCAGGTCCCAAGGGTATGGCTGTTCGCCATTTAAAGAGGTACGCGAGCTGGGTTTAGAACGTCGTGAGACAGTTCGGTCCCTATCTACCGTGGGCGTTGGAAATTTGAGAGGATCTGCTCCTAGTACGAGAGGACCAGAGTGGACGAACCTCTGGTGTACCGGTTGTGACGCCAGTCGCATCGCCGGGTAGCTATGTTCGGAAGGGATAACCGCTGAAAGCATCTAAGCGGGAAGCCTACCTCAAGATTAGATTTCCCAAGGACTTTATGTCCTCTAAAGAGCCGTTGAAGACTACAACGTTGATAGGTTGGATGTGGAAGTACGGTGACGTATGAAGCTGACCAATACTAATTACTCGTGAGGCTTGACTATACAACACCCAAACAGTTGGTGTTGTGGTTCAAATCATGACAAATAACTTGATTTAGTTAGATAAAACGCTAAACTGCACAAATTAAAGCAACTCAAATAGCTGTTAATAACTTCTTTGACCAAGCAAAGGCACGCAAACAATACATGCGAATAAGACCCAAGCAAAGTCACAACAGTTGTGCTGGCGACAATAGCAAGAGTGAACCACCTGATCCCTTCCCGAACTCAGAAGTGAAACCTCTTAGCGCTGATGGTAGTGTGGGGTTACCCATGTGAGAGTAAGTCATCGCCAGCTCATTATTCTAAACACCCCCTTCAATA
>NZ_VPEE01000070.1:0-5156 GCF_013417345.1 Acinetobacter sp. YH16032
CAAGCAAGTCGAACAACCGAACTTGAATTACCTGATATTAAGGAAGTCCGAGAAAAAACTGGTTTAAGTCAAAGCGAATTTGCTGCACGTCTCCACATCAGTCATCGCACCCTGCAAAACTGGGAACAAGGCCGACGCTATCCGACAGGACCAGCGGCAACATTAATTCGAATCTTAGATGCACATCCTAGCCTTATTTAAAAAAATGCATTAAAAATGGGAGCTTAGCTCCCATTTTTTGACTTCGTATAACGTGTATTATGTTAATTGTAGGAAATCTTAAATATATTTTCTTAGATGTTTTTCAAGAATGTTAGAAAGTATTGTAGATGAATGAATTATCCTATCTATTAGCTCTTCCGACTCTTCTTTTGTCATTGTAGATGTCTTATTTTCAATTATGGTATCAAATGTAATTAACTCATAATAATCAGAATAGGCTTTAAGAGCTTCTCTTTCATATTCCTTCAAAAATTTCATCTTTTTTGAAAAAAGAAGAGCTGAAATTGGTCCACCATAGGGAAAATTATTCACTTCGGATTTTAAATAAGTTAAATATAAGGAAACTTTTTTAATATCTTTAAAAGTTTTTTGAGGATCATCATCTAAGAAAACATTAATACATGTTTCATTGGTCTTGATTAACAGATCATTAGCAGACTTGATTGATTTCATTAATAAAGAGTTTTTTATTCTGAATAAAAACACATATACAGGGATAGCAACTGTAATAGCTTTAAATATAGGAGCTAGCCAATTATAAGGAATAAGATCAGGTTTTATTAATACGCTACAAATGGAAAAAAACCACAAAAGCAGAAGTGACGTCCAAACAACATATAGTTCCTTATCCATATGATTTATTTCACTTTACTTTCAGCGTCATTAATATACTTTTCTATTCTATCAGTAATAAGTTCTTTTAAGTCATCATCTACCACTATCTTTAGATGTCTATTTAAATCAGATTTACGATAACCATTTTTACGAATTAGACCACCAAAAGATTCTTCTAGATAAGAAGATCCAGCTGTAGATATACCATTAAAATCTAAAACAAGAATTTGGTTTGGATTCGTTTTTAAAGATTGGAAAAAAGGTAGTAGAACTTCTTCTCTAAATCGTTCACCACTATGTAGACCATCTTTTCTAGCTCTACCCATAGGTCTTGGATAATATTCTTTAGCCACATCATATTTGATTTCAAGCATAAGTTTTACTCGCGACTAATTTCACATTATTCAAAGGAATTTCCCATCCTACAGTTGTACCTTCAATAGCATCTTTGTAGTCTTTTAAACCAGCGACAGATGACCAAGCCCCTTTTCTACTTAGAACTATCACATTTGCACCATCTACATCAGATTCAACCTGCATGATATCATTAAAGCCTTTTCCTCGATGGTACTCTTCTGTTGCAGATCTTCTCCATTTTGTTGCTATTTCAATCAATTGAGAGTCATTTTTACCAGTAAAGAGTTCAATTGGATTAATAGATAAACGATCTCTTAGCTTAACTGGAATAGTTACCGGAATAGTTTTTCCTACATCTGATACCACGATCAGACATGTATTTTTCTCTTTATCTATGCAAAAGAATAAAAACCATTTCTTATATTGAGCATTTTCATCATAGGCATGATTGATCACATTACTGATTGCTTCAGCAATAGCATTTTGTAAAACAAATCTAGCTCTTCTATCTGGTAAGATCATAGCTATTTGCTCTTCAATCTTTTCGTATTCCTCGCCTAAATCAGCGCTATCTCCCGATAAACACTCCCATCTATCAACAATATTAATAGTTTTACCAACATAAGGAGGCTGTTTAATAAGACTATGAATGCCTAATCTAGAGAACATAGCTTTTACTACATCCTTATCAGAGGTTCGTCCTAGTAATTCTTTTTTATTTTTTAACTTATCCAATTGATGTAAAAGGTAAATAACGCCTTCTGGCAACAATAGTTCTACATCCTTAAAATTAAGATATAAACTCTTATTAGCTCTATCTCTCAGCTTTATTTTTCTTATAGTTTCTAGAAATTTTTCTCTATGACCCATTTTAGCTAATGAGATTACAGATGAAAATTTTATTAAGCCGATATAAGTATGTGATCTTTTTTTACCTTCCTTTCTTATTTTTAAATCTGATTTTTTCTGACGAAGAATAGCTTTTTGATTAGGCTTTTTCACAAAAAATCCTTGTTTTTTAGACGGTAATCGAGCAGATATGATCTTATACAAATGAACTAATAAAAGAAATATATAAAAGGATTTAACATAAAATCTCTTATGCGAAATCTCAGGCAAAAATCCCAACCGAGGGTTGGGAGAGATAAAAATTGACCCTAAATCACGTGGCTAGATAGGTCATAATTATTTTATTAACTTTCCGCCTTGCTTAAGAACAATATATAAAAAATCTAAAATACATAAAACTGATAACACTAAGAATAATGATCGACTTACCAGATAGCCAATTTGTTATAAACATATAATCTAGAGATTGAAATAAAATAATAGTGTTTTTTTTCATTACTTTAGCTATACAAATCTGGTTTTTTATGTCCTTAGACATACTTGAAAAATACTCTATTCTTATGACCTTTTAAAATATAATTTGTCTGAGCAAATCATGAAAATATTTTTCCTTACTTTAGTTGCTTTAGCTTTAACAGCATGTTCCAAACCTCATGATAAATATGTTGGTTACTGGCAACTTGAAGATACAAAATATCCAAAAGTTTTAGAAATCTATAAAGAGGGCAAAGAAACTTACATCGTAAATGAGAATATTCTTTCAGAAACTGATTGGTTTGGAAATAAAAAATCAGGAACGGTTTTAGAGAAGAAAGAAAAAGAACTTGGTGTGAATAACGGTTTAGCAGTTATCACATTCAACTTATCTGATGATGGAAAAACACTGCGAATTAGTAATCAACGCTATACCAAAATTAGTGAAGATGATGCAAAACAGATGATCACACATAAGAAAAACTGCGAAAGCTTAAGATTGAAATATAGAGAGGAAGCTAAAGCATTCAATATTTTTGCGCGAGATGCTCAAAAAGTCGAACAGGATAAAATTAAAGATAACTATCGAGAGCTCCAGAAAGAAATTCCTAATTGTAGTTTTGGAATCTAACTTATTTAAATATATTTAGGAAAATTTATGAAAAATTTCAAATTATTACCATTGTTATTTGCATCTCTTTTTGTAGGATGCGGCACAGTCGGAAATATGGTCATCCAGGATCAAACTTTAGAACAAAAGGCAGCCTTTGCTTTAAATACAACTTCAGACAAAGTGGCCATATCAAATAGACAAGGATCTATTGATGGCACGATAAACTTTGTAGCCACTGTAGGAAAAAAATCACATCAATGTTATATCACAACAGTTGGAGGAGCTATTAGTTCCCAGGCAGTTTGTTCGGGTTCTAACTCTGTAAAACAAAGTAGTGATAAGCAATGTAATGCTCTATTGAAAGCAGCAGGCCGCTGTTAATTTTTATGCAAAAGCTCAGGTTAATCCAGAGCTTTCTGTTCAATCTTATCATTGGCAGAGAACATACCTGGATTTGTAAGCCTGATATTTTCCTGACAACTTTCACACAGCATCAACCCGGCAAAAAGCTGTACATTCTGTCCATTTCCACAAAGCGTACATGGTTTTAAAAGTTGAATAATATTGTCCAAAATTAAGATTCCTTAGAAGAAAAGTTTTGTTCCGCATAATTAGCGGCCTTAGCTTGCATACTTCTAATTTCGTCTTTAGAAGCACCATTTTTCATTAATAACCATAAAAGCATCATGTATGTACTACTAAAATCCTCATAGTATTTTTCAGAAAAATTGTTGTCTTCCTCAAAATCATCTATTCGTTTTTCTAATCTATTCACTAAGTCCTCAATACGATCTGCCTGATGCTTAACAGCAATAGATTGAAAATCATTAGTCAAAATTTTACTGAACAATTTACTGGTTCTGATTCCTTCTGAATTAGCCAATTGATCGTAGAATTCTGCTACTTGTGGATCTAGTCTGACTGCATAAGTTTTGACTTTTTCGCCCATAAATTACATCTCTTATAAAAATTAGAGTTTGTACAAGATTAAGTCAAGATAATTCAATAATTTAAATTAAAAGAATAAATAAATTACGTACAAACCTATTTGTACAGAATTAATTTATTTTAAAACAAAAACTTATTTAAATATAATGCTTTTTTTATGTACAACCATGAGTACATAGTTTTTCTTAAATTTATCAATATCTTATCTAAAAAAAGTGTTGTTTTGATGTACAACCATGAGCACAGCATAAAAAATAGATAATTCAATCACTTATTCTAAAAAAAGACCATTTTTCTGTACACGTTTCTGAGACCCTAAAAAATCGCTGAAATCCTTATCCTGTAAGGCTTTGAGGGGTGTCATCGTTAGATGCGTGGTGTGTGACAAAAAAATCCCGGCATGTGCCGGATCTTGGATTGGAAAATTGGCTAAAGTGACGTAGGGCCGGTGCTTGGTTTTGCATGGAAAAAAGTATTTATTTCCTTGTTTAGAAAAACGTAAAAAATCAATTTTTTGTCCATTCATCCAGGTTAAAAATTTCAACCCAAAACTTTAATTATGAAAAGCTTCACAGAACGCGTTCAAATGCGATTTAAGAGCCTTTACCTAAAAAACATAGATCTCATAGTGAAAAACAGAAAACAGCTCAAAAAACGCAAATGAGAGCGAAATAAAGAGGTATTTTGACTTTAGATAGATGCATAGAGCGAGTGTCTACGAGCGAACTATCAAAATTTGCGCCTAGACCCTCTGAAAAACATTTTTTTGTCCTCTTTAGCCTAAGAAAGCGTAAGTTTCATGCAGAAATTTGCTCCTGGATCGAGCGTAGCGAGTAAAAAAGTTTTATGAGCGAAGCGAATTCCGAGTTGCTTTTGCTTTTTCTTAAAGTCACGCAAGTATTAACCAAAAAATTGCCCCGACGAACTGAGCGCAAGCGAAGTTCAATAGAGTTTGAGCGAAGCGAAAACCAAGGGCAATTTTTCCTTCCCTGGGCTTTTAATTATTTTAAAGTTTTTAAATGCTTTTAAATGGCTTGAAAGCCTTATGAATAAAGGGTTTTAGCTCTTATATGTCCAC
>NZ_VPEE01000071.1:0-4449 GCF_013417345.1 Acinetobacter sp. YH16032
GTGAGCAATTCGCTTATTTGTTTGAAGAACTAACAGAGGATATAGAAAAAATAAAAGAGGTTTATAATGATACACAAACAGATAGGAGGTAAAAACAAACAGAGAAACGTTAAAAACTCATTATCTTATTTATTGCGTAAAGACAAAATAGAAGAACAACAATATATAAAAGTTTTATCTACAACAACAGAGAAAGATATTTTAAACTTTAACGAATATATTCAATCAAAAAACTTCTCTCACCCATACACAGCGGGCGTTCTTTCGTTTGAAGAAAAAGACATCGACGAAGATTTAAAAAATAAAATCATGTCAGAATTTGAAGAAATGATGTTCGCAGAAATCGCACCTGAGAACCGTCCCCCGGTCCTTTGGGTGCAGCATCAAGATAAAGGGCGACTAGAACTTAATTATCTTACATTCAACGCATTAGCAGATAAAAGAGCATACAAAACATACTATCACTATGCAGATAAAAAACTATTTAACGCATTTTGTGAAGTTGTTAATTATGAGAATAATATTAGCTCAGTTATAGACGTAGAAAATCACAAAGAAAGAAATAAGCTAATTAATACTTTAAATAATAAAATACCAAAACACAAAAAAGATATAGTAAATAAATTACAGGAAGAAATAATAGCGAAAATATCAATCGAAGAAATAAACAACAGAAAAGAATTAATTGATTTTTTAACTAAAGAGAAAAATATAATTATAAATCGTACAGGTGATAATTATATATCTATTAAATTTAGCGAAGAAGATAAGCCTGTAAGGTTAAAAGGAGATATCTATGAACAGAGCAGAGATTACAAAACTTATAACGAAGAATCAAGAATCGATCACAGAGCAGATCGAGAGTACGTTAAAAACGCACTCAGAGAGCACACGAGCGTTTTTGACGCAGAGCTTAGCAAAAGAACAAGTAGAAATAAAAAACGCTTTAAAAGAACACAGAACGAAAATAAGAATAGCAATGAACAAAACAATAAGAGAACAAATGACATTCAGGATGTTAGATCTGAAATATCAAGTAATAATAATAGCCTTATTAGGAATGAATTTATTTTTCTTAATTTTAATAATGATTTTAATAAAGAGAATTTAAACAATGAGCAGAATAATAGAAGCGATAAAACAGAAGAAAGAACAAGAGAACAAAGAATTAGAAGCATTGGAAGCGAAATTGAAAACATTAATCAAGAACAACAATCTATTTATTCGAAATTCGAAGATAGAAGTAGAGAACAACAATATATTAATGAGAAATCTAAAAGAATTAGAAGAAGAATTAGACTATCAAACAGATATGTTGACAGATTTTTTAGATTATTTTTTGACAATATCGAGCGATTTAAACGAACTCAAGAACTCAAAAAAAGCATCACTCAAAAAGTCTCAAAATTCTTTAAAAAACAAGAAGAAACGCAAGGGCAACAAAACAAAATTGAAAGACGACGAAGATTTAAAATCTGATATTCAAGACATGAAAAAAACGCTTAGTTTTTTATTTAGTTATTATAAGAACCACATAACAAAAGAGAGCTAAACGCTCTCTTTTAGATCTTGTTGCTTGTATCGCTTCGCTAGAGACGTTACAGCGTTATAAGAGCATTGCATAGCTTCCGCTACCTCTTTCCAACTCAGCCCCTTCTCTCGTAGCTCATACGCTGTTTTGCGACGATTTAATGCCTCTTTCTCGTAATCTTCTCTGTCTATAGCAGTGTATTTTATTACTGTTGTTATTGAGACATTAAATTTTTTTGCTAACTCTTTTTGTGTTAATCCGTCTCTGTTTACTCTCATTTTTTACCTCCTAAAAAATCAAGCATATTCAATATTTCGCTTTGTTTTTTATAGTTATTTTTTTTCTTTCCTAGATTCTTTTTTCCCCTTGCGCTTTGTATCTCTGAAAACTTAGCAACGTCAAAATTTTTCCATGTCCATTTGCCTATACTTCGGGCTGTCGCTTTTATTTCATTGAATGGCAAAGGGTTTTGCTGATTACAAACAGCGTTGAGGTTGATCGCTTGTCTCTCAACTTCTTTCATCCATTGTTCAAATGATGATGAAGATTTAAACCCTAAAACTCGTTTATAAGACCAAGCTCGCAGATCATCAAAAAGGTTAACATTGCGACCTAATCCGTAATTTTCAGCTTTAACGCTTTTAGGTTGATTTAAATCGACAAAATCAGCGAGATAATCGAGATCATACAATTCAGCACCAGACCACCAAGGCGACCAATGACTATTTAACGGGTTTTTAGTAATAAGCCCTACATAGTTAGGGTCTGAACCTAATCTGTTTGCTATGCTGTTTTCTACTGCGGAGGCATAGCGTAACGGTTTTAATTTTGCTTGTTGTGTTTTACAAACCCCGTTCTTCAAAATATAACCATAATGACACCTGCCAGATTTGGGGCTTTTCGTTATAAAGTGAGGAACAGGCAAGTTAACTTCTTCAAATTTATAAAAACAATTTTCTTCATCTAGATCGAATAGCAAGCAAGTTTGTATAGCTGGTTGATTAGCTTGTATGTAAAGCATTTCTAGCGCTTTTTCTTTTTTTCTAATTCTTAACCCATTACTTAAATCGTCAGAACAGTAGGGCTTCATTGGCATTTGACTTATAAAATTTTGTCTATTATCGTTGTTAAACATAAAGCAGTCCTTTTTCTCTGAAACCCTGTTGCTACGGTCGCCAAACTCAAAGCAATAGGGTTTCTGTTTTCTTATGTTTTAATACATCAAAAAAGTTTGTCAAGTGATTGCCTTAACCATATCAGATAACAGCCCCAAAGGGGTGGTTTTTTGGGCGTTAGCAAAGCAAACCTTTTTGAACGCTTCAAACTAACAAAAACAAGTTTTGTCAGCTCTCAGCGTTGAGCTTAATAGCTATCTTTCAAATCCTCGTCTTTAAAGTATTCGATAGCTTTAAGTATTTTCTCAAGGTCTACTTTATTTTTTTTATCTAATCCATCTTTTAATAATCCAGCCAGAATTGAGTTCTTTATTTCTGCTGTTACAACCATAGGGGCTAAAACAGATCTAGACTTTGGGTAGTCCTCCCAATGAAGACCTAGGCATTTTCTTGATTCTTCTTCGTTATTTAAGTGGTTATACTTACCGTATATCACGTAAAATCTTTTCTTTTCATCATAATGTGCAATGTTATATTCTTTCCAGTATGAAATGATCTTATCCATTATTTATTCCTTTTTTGAGGTTTGTTATGCCTAAAAATCACCTTATTTTTTCTACAATTACTCTAATAACAATCTGTTATCCAATCATATCATTAGCTAATGATATTCCGATTGAGTGTAAATCAGTAGAAGCTAACGCGTTAGTAAATCAAGCTTATAAATCACAATATGATAAGGCTTTTGTTGCTAAGCAACGGTTAGATCCAAATGAACCAGCGTCGTTAGTTTATGAAAAATTGACTGATTATGATTATAAAAATGGAGACTTCAAAGACATAATTATTCCATTGGATATATCGTTGACCCAAAATGCAGATACTCAATTGTTGGCTGTTCGAGAGGTTGCATATGATAATAAAAATAAAACTAGAACTTGTGAGGCAGCGGTTAAGATTTCAATAAGTGGTGTATTAATCGAAAATTATCAGGAATTAATTCCTAACGATATAGAGTTTAGAGATTTTACAAATCAGTTTAAAAATAAAGAAATAGGAACATTTAATATTAAATATATATTGGATAAGGATTATTCTGGTAACAATCAGATAGTTGTCTATGGATTATAATTAAGTGCGTAGCAGTGAGCGGAGCGAACTAGAAGAAAAAAGACCTCAAGATCGGTTTTGATTTTGGGGTTTATGTATTGACAATAAAGCAAAATATCTTATTTCTTAAGTAAGGGATACCTTAGATAGCAAGTTAGCGCAATACTTCGTATTACGTTACTTGTGAGGGGCTTCGCCCCTTCAATCCCCTGAAGGTCAAAACATAAAACACAAGGAAAAAAACATGGCAAATTTGAGCAATTTAAAAATTCTCATTGAAGATAAAAAAACATATAAAGATCGCTATCAACGTAAAAATTTTATTTCTTTATGTTTAAGTGACGAAGAATTAACAGAAGTTGAATTGTTAGCTGAAAAATTAGATTTAAAAAGAGCAGCAGCTATAAGAGCGTTACTTTTAAATAAATCTGCAATATTAAAAAATAAAATAAAAAATAACGGAAATAAAGAATATCTATTTCTATTAAATAATATATCTAATAACATTAATCAAATCGCTAAAAAAATTAATGCTAATATTGATTTTTTTATTAACAGCGCCAACGGTGAGCAATTCGCTTATTTGTTTGAAGAACTAACAGAGGATATAGAAAAAATAAAAGAGGTTTATAATGATACACAAACAGATAGGAGGGAAAAACAAACAGAGAAACGTGAAAAACTCATTATCTT
>NZ_VPEE01000072.1:0-4292 GCF_013417345.1 Acinetobacter sp. YH16032
CACCCTTGCGGCGCGGCGATGTATTATACATCGCCGCGCCGCAAGGGTGCCCCTTCCGAATCCCGTTCATCACTGCGTGCTGATTCATCCACGTTAAATCCGACCCCCTTAGCAATAAATCCAGCCATGCCTGACGGCCTGGCCAACGCCTCACGGCCGCACAGTAAACTGCACACCCGTGAGGCGTTATTCGTGAGGTTCAGTGGTGCTTTTGGGCGTCCAGCCGGATTTTAGCCGCTAAAATCCCGGCCATGCATGTGTGTGCATAGCCATGCAGACGCGCCAGAATCATCAGGCGCGTTTTTTCACGATATAGGCACAGGGAAGTGTCGGAAACAGGCAGGAAGACCCAGAAACGCCCTGAGAGCCTCTCAGGCGGTGCACGCAACGGATGTTATGGTAAATCTGCCTCACAGACTGGTACAAAAAAAGCCCCGCAGGGCTTTTTTGCTATGAGTTAGCCATATTTTCTTGCGAATTTTTCATCGGAATCGCATAGATAAATAATAAACTCAATAAACGCGATGATCGCGGGTATGAATGTCCAGCAAAAAATTAGATACAGGAATCCCTGTCCTATTTTACCTAAGTAAAATTTATGTACGCCAAATCCACCAAGGAAGAATGCTAAGAAAGATGATGGCGGTGGAGGTCAATTTTGAGCAGGGTGCGATTGGCCCGATGCACAATCACCCGCATGAACAGCTTACCTATGTGCTCTCCGGGGAGTTCGAGTTTACGATAGGTGAAGAAAAGCAGATCGTGACGGCGGGCGATACGCTCTATAAAGCGCCGCACGTGATGCACGGCTGCATTTGCCTGAAGCCCGGCACCCTTCTGGATACCTTTACGCCGGTGCGCGACGATTTCCTGAAATAAAAAAAGGCGCTGAATCAGCGCCTTTTTAATATCGTCGTTACTCTGTTGCTGGCGTTACGGCCGTTATCGGCTCTGGCAACGGATTACGCGAGAGCATTGCCTCACGCAGCAGCACGCTGCCGCAGGCAAACAGGCCGCCCAGAATCCCTGCCAGCAGCACAATCAGGGCTTTGCCCGGACCGTCTTTTTTCACCGGCAGTGACGGTGAAAGCTGATACCTGAAGGGTTCAAGCTTCACGTCTTCCACGGACAGTTTTTGCAACTGAGTCAGATAGTATTCACGGTTCTGGAAATCCGCATTCAGCTCGGCCACGTCCTTCAGATTCTTTTCAATCTGCAGCTTTTGCGCAATACCGTCAGCACCCAGCGCCACGGAGTAGTCAGGATCGTCTTTTACCGCCTGTCCGTTGCTGTAAACCGGCTTCTTAATGCCTGCCGCGTTCGCCACTTCCAGCGAATAGTTGAGGCGCTGCAGGTTGGTGTTGTGGATATTGGTCAGACGCACGCGATCCAGCTCCAGCTGCTGCTGAACGACTTTCGTTTTCAGCGTGATCTGGTTACGGATATTTTCCATCGTCTCCTGCTCAACAATGCGGGAGATATAGTTGATGTAACCTTCCAGAACCGTCTGCGCGTCTCCCGCCGTCGGGGCGGTAAAGCTCAGCGTCCATGAGGTATACGGCGCTTTGTCTGCGTCTTTAACCTGCGTGTTATCTGTCGCTTTCATTTTCTCAGCAATATTCACCACCGCGCGATGCAGCTCCAGCGGGTCTACCTCGGTGCCTTCCAGCTGAGACATCACGTACGGGGAGGTTTTCATGTACTCTTCGAGCAGCGACTGCGACTGAAACTTTTTGATGAACAGGTTAAACACGTCTCCACGGCTCACCTTCGCGTCGACGTCCAGCACCTGCAGCGTCACCATCATCTGGCGCAGCGTGTTCCACTGCGTCTGCTCGGCCGGCGTGATCACGGCTTTACTGGTCCATTTTTGCGGGATTAAAAACGCAATGGCCAACCCTACTACGGCGAACGCCAGGACGATCGTCACAATACGTTTTTTGGCTGCCAGAAGTACGTCTAACAACCCCAGGAGATCTATCTCTTTGGTGCTTACCGCCGGAGTGGCATAACGGGGAAAATCGAGGTCCGTGTTTTTCTTGAAATCCATCGCTGACATAACCGTTCTTCTTTTTGGAGCGCAGTAAATTTCTGCCTGATTGGTTGCAGTGGTCGGATGATACAAGAAAGTAAGAATAATCTGAACGCCAGATTGATCTATCTGTAGACCGACTATCAGATTTAGGGAAGGTGCGAACAAGTCCCTGATATGAGATCATGTTTGTCATCTGGAGCCATGGAACAGGGTTCATCATGAGTCATCAACTTACCTTCGCCGACAGTGAATTCAGCAGTAAGCGCCGTCAGACCAGAAAAGAGATTTTCTTGTCCCGCATGGAGCAGATTCTGCCATGGCAAAACATGGTGGAAGTCATCGAGCCGTTTTACCCCAAGGCTGGTAATGGCCGGCGACCTTATCCGCTGGAAACCATGCTACGCATTCACTGCATGCAGCATTGGTACAACCTGAGCGATGGCGCGATCGAAGATGCTCTGTACGAAATCGCCTCCATGCGTCTGTTTGCCCGGTTACATGAAAGCCAGCATCCGGGCCAAGGTGGAGCACCCATTTCGCATCATCAAGCGACAGTTCGGCTTCGTGAAAGCCAGATACAAGGGGTTGCTGAAAAACGATAACCAACTGGCGATGTTATTCACGCTGGCCAACCTGTTTCGGGCGGACCAAATGATACGTCAGTGGGAGAGATCTCACTAAAAACTGGGAATAACGCCTTAAATGGCGAAGAAACGGTCTAAATAGGCTGATTCAAGGCATTTACGGGAGAAAAAAATCGGCTCAAACATGAAGAAATGAAATGACTGAGTCAACCGAGAAGAATTTCCCCGCTTATTCGCACCTTCCCTAATAGCGCGGCTGCGATTCTACTTTTTTCACCTGAACCTGAAGAGGCGTTTGTGGCTCCGCAGTGTGGGCATGACTTTGCTGTTTCGTGTATTTCCTTGCCGCATCCTCGGCAGTAAACCATTGAACTCATTTTTTATCCTCGAGCTTATTTTTAGTTGGGATGCATAATATCCGATGTTTTATAACGATATGCATCCTATATGCTCGGGTGGGATAGATTTCCATTATGGTGAAGGATCTTCTTGAGATCCTTTCTGTAGCGTCGTAATCTCTTGCTCAGTAAACGAAAAAACCGCCCAGCAAGGCGGTTTTTCGAAGGTTCTCAGAGCTGCAACTCTTTGAACCGTGGTAACTGGCTTATGAGGAGCGCAGTAACCAAATCTGTTCTTTCAGTTTAGCCTTAACAGGCGCATAACTTCAAGACTAACTCCTCTAAATCAGTTACCAGTGGCTGCTGCCAGTGGCGCTTTGTCGTGTCTTTCCGGCTTGGACTCAAGTCGATAGTTACCGGAGAAGACGCAGCGGTCGGACTGAACGGGGGGTTCGTGCATACAGTCCAGCTTGGAGCGAACTGCCTACCCGGAACTGAGTGTCAGGCGTGGAATGAGATAAACGCGGCCATAACAGCGGAATGACACCGGTAAACCGAAAGGCAGGAACAGGAGAGCGCACGAGGGAGCCACCAGGGGGAAACGCCTGGTATCTTTAAGTCCTGTCGGGTTTCGCCACCACTGATTTGAGCGTCAGATTCTGTGATGCTTGTCAGGGGGGCGGAGCCTATGGAAAACCGGCAACGCCGCGGCCTTTTCTTTTGCCTCTCGATCCTCTCTCATTGCCTGTGCCTTAATGTCTCCGTTCCCTCCGCTCGCCGCAGCCGAACGACCGAGCGTAGCGAGTCAGTGAGCGAGGAAGCGGAATATCCCCGGACTTATCTTCGGCACCGTACGCGCCAGTGCTGCATTTTTTAATACGATGCAGGATAGGGCTAACGCCGCAAAGTGACGTCACCTGACGTTCCTGGATTACAAAGGTTAAAGCAGCGGACAGGAAATGTTTTGTGCCCACAGCTATGCTGGCTTATTCACAAAACAGCGGGACAAGATGTGTTTTTGGAGTACCGCCGGCCCGCTAAAGACTCCTGGTTAGCTCCCGCATGTTTGCTATCTTTTTGCTACCATTTTGCTACTTTTTTGCTATCTCCAGAGTCTTCTGGTCTTTCGGTTGCTATCCTTTTGCTACTTTTTTGCTATCAAAATGCTACCTCTCCCTTCTTGCAATAAATGACCAAGGCACGTTAGCGATGTATACATCGCCGCGCCGCAAGGGTGCCCCTTCCGAATCCCGTTCATCACTGCGTGCTGATTCATCCACGTTAAATCCGACCCCCTTAGCAATAAATCCAGCCATGCCTGACGGCCTGGCCAAC
>NZ_VPEE01000007.1:0-109960 GCF_013417345.1 Acinetobacter sp. YH16032
GCAAAAAGATCAGTTTATTTGCAGCGCAAGAAGGGGCACGACTCTATGCAGGCAAAGGCAAGATCGAGATTCAAGCTCAAGGGGATGGTGCTGATCTGATTGCTAGAAAGGGTGTGCAGATTATTTCCACGGAGGCAAATGTCGACATCACGAGTGCGAAAGAAATCGTACTGACCGCAGGCGGTTCACAGCTAAAAATAAATGCTTCAGGGGTATTTCCTACGACTGCAAGTAAGTTTGAGGTTAAGGCAGGGCAGCATTTGTTTGTGGGGGGAGCAGACGTTGGATTTAATATGCAAGGACTACCTGCATATGAAATATATAATGAAAAATTCCAAATCCTTTTGCCGTCGGGTGAGCCTATGAAGTTTATTGACTATAAGGTTTCTACGAGTGATCAAGAATTTATTGCACAAGCGGATAATAAAGGTAAATCTAAACGTATTAATACCAAAGGCGAAGAAGGTTTAACATTGAGTTTAAACTGGATGACTTTAGAGGTAGTTGAGAGCGAAGGAGATGTGGAATAATGGGAGGTGATCTAGACTGGAAAAGTAATACCAATACGACTGAAAATAGTTGCAAAATAGCACAGTGTGATTGTTTGACTTTTTGGG
Source organism: Acinetobacter sp. YH16032 (assembly GCF_013417345.1). NCBI lineage: Bacteria > Pseudomonadati > Pseudomonadota > Gammaproteobacteria > Moraxellales > Moraxellaceae > Acinetobacter > Acinetobacter sp. YH16032. The sequence goes on from NZ_VPEE01000007.1 coordinate 618, forward strand.
AAGTATATCAGCAAGTAGCGATGCAGCGTCTTTCAAATTTAAAAGATGCTAAACAAAACTTATATAGACTTGAAGAAGGTTATGAAGCACGAGCAAGAAGAATAGCGGCAGCATACGCTAAAATTTTCTTAGAAAAAGAGATAAATGGTAATGTAAATTTAAAAGGTCGTTATTACTGGATGGGTTTGGGTGCATTTGCATCTAAAACAGTTGCTAATGTTTTTGATCATTGGGGAAGTCAGACTGGTTATTCTGCTCCTATTATTGTAAATACTATAAAAGAACCAATCGATCTTTTTGCATTAGGGAATTTGTGGCTATTTATGGATATTGCCCCTTGGCATTATGCTTGGAGTGCTTCATCAAAAACATTTGATAGTTGTAGAACCCAAAGAAATATTTCAAAATTTACTCATATAAAAAAAGAAGTCATGAATCTACCATGGTCAAGTTGTTTGCCAGAGATTAAATACTTAGGAAGTACAGAACAAATCAAAGATGCTTTTGCTTTGTTACCTCAAATAGAAAAAATCTTTTTGGGAGAAAGAACAGAAAAGGGAAAATACAATGCAGCTAAGAAATATTTATTTGATCACTTAATGTTTATTGCAGTTCAAGAGCAATTTAATATCTTGCAAACGGTTGTTTGGAATAAGGCTTCTGCGCAATGGGGAGCAGAGAAACAAAGAAGCTGGTATATGGGCTGGGCTATGCCAGATGCAACCTTAGTTTTATCAAGTGATTATGATGTGGATGAAGTTAAAGAGGGCTGGTTCTCTAGTAGTGATAAGGCTAAGCGAGCTAGCGAACTGCCTGAAGAAGTTTATATTTCACCTTTTAGTGATACAAAGGCGGAGAATTACGATAGTCGTATGATTTGGATTAAAAAAGCCGCTGAAAAATATCACCGTTTAATGTTGGATGATAAAGGGCGTGCCTTTTTACATCAGGAATTAAAAACAATAACGGGGTGGAGTCAGAGCAAAGCAAACTTTCTCTTTGGAATACATCCAAGTAGTAATGAAGGGAAAAAATAACGATTTTTTTAACAAAAGTTTCAATATGAAAAATTATCTGAGTTTAATTTTTGGATTTTCGATATGTTGCCTATTATTGGCTTGTACTCCAAATACGAAAAGTAAAGGAAATGAAATCATGCCACCACAAAGTGCTATTTTACATTTTGGACAGCAAGGATTAAAAGATTTTATTCAATATAGTAATGCGCCAATAGACCGCCAACCTGCGGGGATGAATTTTTTGTCACTAGATTGGAGACCGCCCAAACTGGGACAGGTTAAAATTGTAACTGAACAAAGTAACTTTGAAATTGATAATGTTATTAGTGTAATGGGGACGCAAATTGCACGAATGGGCAATGATGGTGTTTTGATTATGGATGTAACCGCTAGTTTACATGCTAATGAATATACGACTAGAGAAGATGCATATCAGGCTTATGTAAAACTTATGAAGCAAATGAGTGAGAAAAACTGGAAGCAGTATTTTTTACCTTATTCGGAACGTATAGATAAAAAAGATAATTTAAAATATATGAGTCAAAACATGGGAGAGGTTATTGACCCTAGCTATATTTTAAGTTTTAAAGAGTGGCAAGAAATGATGGATCTGACTAATGGCCATATGTATTTTAATTTATATAATAGTAATATTAATTTGGGGATATCTCTTTCTAAAACATATAAAGATGATAAAAAAGAACAGTATATGCTGAGATACAGTTTTGAGCATTTTAGATATACTGGTTTTAATGCTATTTCTAACTCAGATGAAATGACAGCAGAACAGTTAAAACAAGCCTTTCTAGATGAAAGGAGGGAAAATGAAAAAGATCGTAAATTTAAGGAACAAAAAATTAAACTGGAAGGCTATCATATTGATGGCAGCTATGTAGACCCTGATGTTTGGCAATATATGAGATAGGATATTTGGTCGGCTTTGTTTCACAAAGTTGTTTGTTAGGTTTAATTTAGCAATATAATTGTGAGACGAGTAAGCCCACACCTAAAATCTATTCGACATCCAACTGGCCTAATTACAATAAAAAGTTTTAATTAATCGTGGAAATATTTCGATTTGTTTCGATCTTCAGACTCAATGGTGCACAAAATTACTGCAGTAGTTCCGCTAAGAAAAAATGCAAACCTTGGAAAGATAAAACTGAGTTCCTAGAACGTAATGAGTTACTTCGAATAATTCACTGTTTAGGTTTAGGCAGAAACCTATGAAAATAATGGTTGGTTTATCATCGTCGCAGTTTGGTAGAAACCAAGATACATCGCATCAAATATAGATAAGCTGACAAAATGCACTGAGCCAGCGAACACTGATGATACCTAAAGCAGCCATGATGGTATTAAGAAAGGGTTAGATGTTTATATGGCATCAGACCAAGATGATAAGGTTAAGCGTTCAGTCGGTACAACGGTGAGTGATGGGGTGCAAATGTCACATTTATGGATTGCTAATAAGATAAAAAGCTCAAAATTATTGAGTTACATGAAGAAAAATTGATTTTACAAATAGAAGATTGGCGACGAGTTAAATTCAAACCATCCATAGAAAGAAAACTAGGTAAAACCTTCGCAATTCGATGCCCATATGATCAAAGTTTGGTTACTATTACTAGTGATAAATTCGATCATCATAAAATGTAAAGGCTTAAATAAACCTAAGTGTACACGGACAGTAACTGCACACGGTATTAAATTAGAATTTGTTTTACCAAAAGAGATGTTGGAGAGATTAAAGAATGTCAACACAAGTAGATGATCAAGAAATAGATTGGCAAAAATGGTTGAGTTTAGAAGTAAAAGATACAAGTTTATTTAGAGATAAGCTGCTTGAGCAAGAAATGTATCACAAGAGATTTGATACGTTTGTTAATGGTATATATACAGTTGTTGATGGATTTAGCGATTATAAAAATGATTCTAAATTTGGTGGATATATAGCATCTGGTCATCAAAGATTAAAAGATGCTCTGAACTTGATATCTTTACAATATTCAGCAGGTGGAGATTTAAATTATATAAAAGAACTTTATCCATATCTTCTTCATTGGGCAGAAGAATATGCTGAAACGAGTCATCTTTATAATTTAAGCCCTGATGCAGGTGGACGTTATGTCTGGCATATTTCCTTGGGAACTGAAGATTATTGGTATATTGCTTTACGATTGATATGCTTTGGTTTACTGACAGGGTATGCAGATCAAATGAGTCGAATTATGACGATTATCGACTACACAGAAGCAACACCTGAAGGACAAGAAAAAGATGGCTTAATCGAGCGATTGGTTGCTCCATTTGTAACAGATCGAGGCATACCACCGAATGATGCACGTCGACATTTGCCTTATCGCAAGCTCATTAAAGTTTTTGATGCTGCACCTGAAAAACGTCCAGCGATGATGTTGCAATACTTAGAAGATTGGTATGAAGCCAGTCGTCGTGAACCTTATCATGATCAACATCCACAACCTGATATTAGATCAGGTATCAGTTATTTTGGTTATTGGTCATGGGAAGCGGCAGCTGTTACATGGTTGTTAGATATTGATGATACAACTTATCGAGAGCATCAATTTTATCCGAAAGATTTAGTTGATTTTTCTAAAGCACAATCAGAAAAAGTATAAGCACAAGATTCGGTAGAAAAAATTAAAATCAAAGGTGGGGATAAATGTCCACAAACAGGTTATTGGACGACACCTGCTCATCCAAATCAACGTCTTCAATTTAATAAAGGTGAGATTTTACCAACGTTTTTAGAACAAGATTGGGGTCAAGTATATTGGTATTTTGATGGTGAAGAATAAAACTATATCGCTCAAGGGGAAACTTTCGTATTTATCGAAGTTTAATAAAAAACCCGCTTACGCGGGTTTTTTGATCTCAAACGAGATTACATATTCGGATAGTTCGGACCACCCGCACCCTCAGGTACAACCCAAGTAATGTTTTGTGATGGATCTTTAATATCACAAGTCTTACAGTGAACACAGTTCGCAGCATTAATTTGGAAACGCTTAGAACCATCATCATTTTCCATGATTTCGTATACACCAGCAGGGCAGTAGCGCTGAGCAGGCTCATCCCATTGAGGAAGGTTAACGTTTACTGGAATTGATGGATCAGTTAATTTTAAATGTGCTGGCTGGTTTTCTTCGTGTACTGTATTTGAAACAAACACTGAAGATAAACGGTCAAATGTAAGCTTACCATCTGGTTTTGGATAATTTGGTTTGAAGTTCACAACATCAACAGTTTTTAAAGCACTGTAGTCAGGTGTCAAATCACGTAAAGTGAACGGAACTTTAAATACATTTTGATCGATAAAGTTGAATGCACCACCGAAGAATGTACCAAACTTATGCATTGCAGGGCCAAAGTTACGAGCATTATATAACTCTTCTTTTAACCAACTGTTGTTAAATTTCTCTGTATATGACGTTAACTCTTTAGCAAAGAAATCTTCGCCTTCTGTCACACGAGCAATTGCAAGGTCGCCGCCTTTTTCTACACCAGCTTTAATTGCTTCAAATACAGCTTCACCACATAACATGCCTGATTTCATAGCAGTGTGTGAACCTTTAATTTTTGCAAAGTTCAAGAAGCCAGCATCATCACCAATTAAGCTTCCACCTGGGAAGGTGAATTTAGGAAGAGAGTTAAAACCACCTTTAACCACTGCACGTGCACCGTAAGAAATACGTTTACCGCCTTCCAATACATCTTTAATTAATGGATGTGTTTTCCAACGTTGCATTTCCATGAATGGATACATATGAGGGTTTTGGTAAGATAAGTCGACAATCATACCCAATGATACTTGGTTATTTTCAGCGTGATATAACCACCAACCACCAGATGAACCAGTTTCAGTTAAAGGCCAACCCGCACCATGCATGACTTTACCTGGTTTGTGCTTCGCTGGATCGATTTCCCAAAGTTCTTTAATACCGATACCGTAATGTTGAGGATCAGCGTCTTTATCTAAGCCGAATTGAGCGATTAGGCGTTTACCTAAATGACCACGGCAGCCTTCAGCGAATAACGTGTATTTCGCATGGAGCTCATAGCCTGGGGTAAAGTTATGTGTTGGCTCACCATCTTTACCAATACCCATATCACCTGTTTGGATACCTTTTACAGTACCATCAGCATGATACAGAATTTCCGCTGCTGCGAAGCCCGGGAAAATGGATACTTCAAGCTCTTCAGCTTTTTGTCCTAACCAGCGTACAACGTTACCCAGAGAGATGACATAGTTGCCGTCGTTGTGCATTGTTTTAGGCACAAAAGCATGAGGCATTTTTTGAGATTTTTGATCTGAAAGAAGGAAGTATGTTTCATCTTCTGTAACAGGTACGTTTAAAGGCGCACCTTCTTCTTTCCAATTTGGGAACAATTCATTAATAGCGCGTGGTTCAAGCACAGCACCAGAAAGAATATGCGCACCTACTTCAGAGCCTTTTTCAACGACACATACAGATAAATCGTTGAGGTTGTTTTCAATTGCAAGTTGACGGATTTTGATCGCAGCTGAAAGACCCGCAGGGCCCGCTCCAACGATTACAACGTCAAACTCCATCGATTCACGTTCGATGTGTTCCATAAAGGACTCCTCATAAAGTAAAGGGTGGCAACCGATAATTCCGACGGTGCTGCCATGAGTGTTCTTAGTTGCAGGTACAATTTTGCTCTCGTACCTTTTATATATTTTGCGCTAGTATAGGTTCAAACCTTGATCAAGCCAATTGGCTGAGTCGCTTTATTTTCCGTCAGCAGGGCATAAACCATGGTAAAACAAAATGATTCTATAACAGCACAGCCTGATTCACTTGTACCTGATGATAAAAACTTAATCAATATCGTACAATATCTAAAAGATGCACAGTCAAGTCACAAAAGGTCAATCCCACCTCTTGAACAATGGAACCCAAAGCATTGTGGCTCAATGGATTTGAAAGTAAAAGCGAATGGTGAATGGTGGCACGAAGGTCAATTGATTAAAAGACAAAGCCTCATTGACCTATTCTCGACAGTACTGTGGAAAGAAGACAACAAATTTTACTTAAAAACACCCGTTGAGCAAATCGAAATTGAAGTCGAAGATGAACCTTTATTGGTCAATCAGGTAGATCAAGTCGAGATTCAAGGGCTTTCTTATCTACAGCTAACAACGACCACTCAAGATCTCATTATTGTGGATCAAGATCATCCAATCTTTATGCGTGATTTTCAAGGAGAGATGCGTCCTTATGTGCATGTGCGTTTCGGCATCAACGCATTGATACAACGATCAACTTTTTTTCATTTAGTTGAAATGGGGGAGTTGAGCGAAAATGAGCAAGGTGAATCAGTTTTGAATTTAAAAAGTGGTAATCTGCTATTGCAATTAGGGACTTGAGGTTTAAGCTTAGCCCATTCATTTAAGCATTATAAAAGTAGTCGTTGAGATGTCTGCAATTTTACCCCAACCGAGCTCTAATGAGCCTATGCCTCATGCACTTGAACATGCCCCTATTGGGATTTTCGACTCGGGTATTGGTGGTTTATCAGTTGCATTGGAAATAGCAAAATATTTACCCAATGAGCATATCCTTTACTATGCAGATACAGCTCATGTCCCTTATGGTCCGCGCGAAGATCAAGATATTCGTCAGCTCACAGCACATGCAATTGAGTGGTTGTATCGTCAAGGATGTAAAGTTGCGGTTGTTGCGTGTAATACGGCATCAGCTTTTAGTCTGGATTACTTAAGGACACATTATGGTGAGCGATTTCCGATCATTGGGTTGGTTCCTGCGTTAAAACCTGCAGTGTTACAGACACAGTCTAAAGTGGTGGCTGTATTGGCGACTCCAGCGACTTTTAGAGGCCAGTTAATCAAGGATGTAATGCAGAATTTTGCAGATCCTTTAGGTGTTAAAGTTCATCAAGTCACCAGTTTGGATTTGGTTCCTTTCGTGGAAGCAGGGCAACAAAATTCGCAAGCCTGTATTGCAACATTACAACGGATACTTGATCCCGTCATGCAAGATCAAGCCGATTATTTGGTGTTGGGTTGTACGCATTATCCATTTTTAAAATCTGCAATTGAGCATCTTTATGCAGAGCGACTGACTTTGGTTGATTCTGGATTTGCTGTTGCACGCCAAACAGCAAGAGTCCTTATCAAAAATAAATTCAATGCAACTCAACCATATGACAAATCAGTGCAGTTGCGTTGTGTCGTCAGTGGCGGAAATGCGCTTGAACTTCAGCCTGTACTTCAAAATATGATCGGGCATGAAATACTATGGTCAATTGAAAATTTAACTGATACATTCGAAGAAGAATGATCAATATCAAGCTATATATTTTAAGCCTTATGAGTAAGGCATTTTTACCTAGATGCAGGATTGGATTAAGGCATGCTAGATAAGCGTTACCAAGTGTTTATTACAACTTCTGGTAAAGAGATGCAGCCAGAGCGTATGGTTGTGTCTCAAACGCTGATCGGTATGGGTTTTTTTTCATGGGGTTTAGAACAAAGAACACCTGTAACAACCGCTTTTGCACGCCGTCAAATTGATGATTGTGATTATGTACTTCTGCTTTTAGGAAGCCAGTATGGCGAGCAATCTGTCTCTGGTATTAGTTACATGCACTTGGAATATATCTATGCAGTGACTAAGCAAAAGCCCATTATTGTATTTATGCATGAACAGCCAGAATCGCGTGAGGAGCATTTACGAGAGCGTGAAGCGGATCTTCAACAGCGCTTTCAAAATTTCCGGCAACAGATCATTCAAGAAGTTGATCAGGTCGTATTTTTTAAAAGTGCTCGTGAATTAGAGCTTGCACTCAGGTCTCATATGCCTCAAATGCTTGAGCGTTACCCAGTTTTGGGTTGGGTAAGACCACAAAGCATTCAAGCAAAACAAGATGAGATTGATCGATTAAGAGCTCAGTTGGCACAAGCAAAAATGGAACAAGCCAAATCTGAAATCGATCCTTTTCTATCTTTGCCTAGAATAGAGTGGGATGATCAATTCAGTTTTGATTATCGTATGCATGCCTATGTTGATAGTCATTTTAAAGAAATTATTTGTATACGTTCCATGCGATGGCATGAAATTTATGCTGTTCTTGAGTCTCAATTTTCCCAAGCAACACCAGAAGATTTTTATTCTAAAGTGTTGAATCAGTATTTGACTGATACGGGGCTGGTCGATGCTCAATTGCAACTTCCTAAGGCACATATGGTATCTAGAGCACAGATTAATGTACGTGCATTGCATACCATCAAGCAACAAATGCGTAATAATGAATGGATCGTTCCTGTAGGACGAGATGATCGTCAGCGGATGTTATGGAAATGCATGAATAAATAGATCAAGTTCATATGATAGTTTTTCTCTTTCATTCACATTTTAAAAAGCAATCATAAAATCACGCCGAATTTACTTAGACTCTGATAAAGTATTTCTTAATTAAACAGTGAATTGATGTGGATCAGATGTCTGAGTTAAAGCCGAAAATCACCGTAATTATTGCCAACTTGGGAACACCAGATGCCCCTACAGTGCCTGCGGTACGAACTTTTCTAAAACAGTTTTTATCTGATCAGCGTGTGATTGAGATTCCATCGTTTTTGTGGAAAATTATCTTACATTGTTTTGTTTTACCATTTCGACCAAAGCATGTTTCTGAAGCATATGCGCAGGTGTGGAATGGAGATTCCCCTATGCGTGAAATTCTGTTGAAGCAAACAGATTTAATCCGTCAAAAAGTTATTCAAGATTATCCAGATTTTGATGTTCAGGTCGTTCCTGCGATGACTTATGGTCATCCTAGTATTCATGAGGTTCTAAAAAAACTTACTCAGACACCGCAAGATCACGTCATTTTATTTCCACTTTTTCCTCAATATTCAGCGACATCTACAGCACCTTTGTATGATGCATTGGCGAAATGGGTTTTAACGCAGAGAAATTTACCTGGCTTAAGTTTAATACGCGATTATTATCAACATCCAAAATTTATTCAGGCTTTGGCAAAGAGTGTTCAGGTTTTTCAGGCGCAACACGGTAAAGCGGAAAAATTATTAATGTCTTTCCATGGGATTCCTCAGCCTTATGCAGATAAAGGTGATCCATATGCCGACCGTTGTAGGGTTACAGCGAAAAAAGTCGCAGAGGCTCTGGGATTACGTGACGATGAATGGGCTATCAGCTTCCAATCACGATTCGGTAAACAAGAGTGGGTCAAGCCATATACAGATGCGTTGCTGACTGAGTGGGGACAACAAGGAGTTCAATCTGTCCATGTTCTCAGCCCTGCTTTTTCAGCAGATTGCTTAGAGACTTTAGAAGAGTTGGCTGTGGAAAATGCCGAAACCTTTAAAACAGCGGGCGGGAAAGACTATGCCTATATTCCAGCGTTAAACACTGATGCAGCACATATTGATTTGTTGGTCGATTTAGTAGAAGCTCAACTGGATGCACTCAAGATTACCCTCCAACATTCTGCGTAAATTTAAAGGTTCCTATGCTTCAAGTTAAAATTATTCCTGTGACAGCATTTCAGCAAAATTGTTCATTGGTTTGGGATCAAGAGACCAAAGAAGCTGTGTTAATTGATGCAGGTGGTGAGCCTGAAAAAATTATGCAAGTTGTGCAAGAGTTAGACTTAACAGTGAAGGAGCTATGGTTAACTCATGGTCATCTTGATCATGCTGGTGCGGTCGGAGCATTGGCGAGAGAGTGGGGTATTCCAGTAATTGGTCCTCATAAAGAAGATGCATTTTGGTTAGATATGATTCAGGAAGTTTCAGCACGATATGGGTTTCCGATACCTGAACCTGTTGTGGTTGATCAGTGGCTTGAAGGTGGTGAAACTTTAAAACTAGGGGATGAGTCCTTTGAGGTTCGATTCGCTCCTGGTCATACGCCTGGCCACGTCATGTTCTATAATGCTAACTATGGCTTGTTATGGACTGGCGATGTTCTTTTCAAGGGTTCAATTGGTCGAACAGATTTTCCCAAGGGAAATCATCAACAGTTGCTGAATTCGATTGAGAGAGAATGTTTTAGTTTGCCAGATGAAACACAGTTTATTTCAGGGCATGGTCCAATCAGTACCATTGGCTATGAGAAAAAGTTTAACCCGTTTGTGGCAGGTAAAGCTGGTTAATTAAAAACGAAAAAAGTGATCTCGATTGATGTCATTCAATTCCCAAAAGAGAAGGGCAGCGGCTAACACAAATAGTGCAGAGATTAAAATCAAGACGAAATCATGTTGATAAATGCCTAGACCTGCAAAAAGGAGGCCTAGGCAAGATAAAATTATACTGAGTGTGAATGTGAATTTATAAAGTCTCATGTATTTATGAAAGTAGAATTGTTGTTTTAATGTGATTATCATCACAATATCACAACATAAACTTAAATAAAATCACATTTATTGAGTTTTCTTAAAAAAGCTAATTTTTTTGTTTGTGTAAATATAATTGAATTATTCTTTTAATATTGAGCAAAGTTGGCATTATTCATGATATTCCCCTTGATCAGCTTGAGGAGAATCCTGTGTCGGAAGGCGATATTCATCATTTGCCCAAGCCCCTAAATCGATAAGTTTGCATCGTTCAGAACAAAATGGACGAAATTCATTACCAGTCCATTGACTAGGCTGTCCACAGCGTGGGCACGGAAATGTTTTTGGCATAAATGAATCCTAGTAAAATAAAACAGCTAAAATAGGCAAAAGCATCTAGAGTTGCTAGACTTGTCGCGTTTTCATAAGTTTGATCTGATTATGCCGATTCGTCAATTTCAAGCACAGCGTATGCATGCGCCACGCGACTTTCAACCGATTCTAGCTGAACCACTATGTGTTGAGATTGGGGCGGGTAAAGGTAAACATGCTTTATTGTTTACGCAACAAAATCCGCAAAGACAACTAATCGCGATTGAACGAACTAGAGAAAAATTTCTAGCGATGCAAAAACAGCATCAACTAGAGGGACAAACCAATTTGCGACCTGTACATGCAGATGCAATCCCTTGGATCGTACATGCGCTATTTCCACAGCAAGTTGAAGATTTTTTTATTTTATATCCGAATCCTGAACCTCATAATCAAGCGCAACGTTGGTTGAATATGCCTTTTTTTGAATTTTTACTGTCTCGATTGCAACCGAATGGTACGATCACTTTAGCCAGCAATATTCCTGAATATATTGACGAGGCAGAGCAACAACTGCTTAATGTTTGGAACCTTTCTTATGTTAAAGAAAGAATCCCTTCAACTTCGGCAAGAACGCATTTTGAAGTAAAGTATCTAGAGCGTGGTGAATTATGCCAGCAGTTGATTATTCAAAAACCTGAAGCGTACCAAACTCGCTTCGATCACTTTATGCCTCTGCAAGGGCAAATGCCGATCTCTTCTGAAAATCAACAAACGAATAATCTATGAATTTGGAATATTCAAAGCGAATCGCAATCGTAGGCGCAGGTCCAGCAGGTTTAATGGCTGCTGAAGTTTTATCTGCTCATCCTGCATTTGAAGTTCATATTTTTGAACAAAAGCCTTCAGCTGCACGTAAATTTTTGATGGCAGGTAAAACAGGTTTAAATATTTCTCATGCCGAACCTATCGATCAATTTATTGGTCGTTATGATCATGCCGAATGGCTTGCACCTTGGGTAAAAAAATGGGATGCGCGTTGGATTCGAAATTGGATGAAAAACCTTGGGATTGAATCCTATGTTGGAAGCTCTGGTCGTATATTTCCCAATGAAATGAAAGCAGCTCCATTACTGCGTGCTTGGTTAAAAAGTTTAGTAGATACCAAGGTCAATTTTCATTATCGGCATCAAATTACCGCGCTTAATCAAAATGAACTGACAGTTTTTGATACTCAATCCAATTCAATACGAACTGAACAATTTGATGCGATTGTATTGGCGTGTGGCGCTGTGTCATGGGCGCAGTTGGGTAGTGATGGGGCTTGGCAGTCATGGTTGGCTAAAGAAGAGTTAAAAGCGTTTTCCCCGAGTAATGCTGGTGTAGTCAGAGCTTGGTCTTCGTATATGGAACCTATATTTGGCTCGCCACTCAAACGAGTTGAAGCTTGGGTGGATCATCAGCCCAAAGCTAAGGGGGATATCGTGATCACCCATTATGGTTTGGAGAGTGGGTTGGTCTATAAGCATGGTCGGGCACTTCGAACACAATTGCAATATCAAGATTCCATGGTTTTAAATTTAGATTTACTGCCAGAATTATCTGAGCATGAAATCATCTCTAAACTTAAGAATGCTAAGAAACAAAGCATGAATAATATTTGGCGAAAATTGGGATTAGACACTGCAAAGTCAAATTTATTACGTGAATTGACCCCAAAGTATGATTGGGCGATTGCAGAGAAAATGGCTCAGCATATTAAACATTTATCTATCAAACTAGATGGTTTTAGACCCATTGAAGAAGCCATTAGCTGCGCAGGTGGTGTACGGGAAATTGCCTTGACTAAACAGTTACAGTTGAAAAGTAATCCAATTGTTTTCTGCTGTGGAGAGATGTTGGATTGGGATGCCCCGACAGGTGGTTATTTACTTACAGCATGTTTTGCAACAGGTCGAGCAGCAGGATTAGGTGTAATTGAATACCTAAATAAAACTGTTGAAAAAGACTAGCCAAGCGCTAGTCTTTATTTATGATTATTTCGCAGTGAGTGCATTTCCTTCAAATTTAATGCCATCCCATCCATGAATCATGAATTGACGGATATTTTGATGATCTGATGCTTCAGGTGTCGCCAGAACAGAAGCGTAGTGTTCTGCAAAAAGCTGTAATGTTTGTTCTTGAGAAAGACCATTTAATTTGGCAAAGGAAAAAACTTTAGCACTCCCTTGATTTTCATTACTGGCATTATATTGTTGACCATTACTAAATGCGGTTGGCGTATGTGTATAACCTGCTTCAATAAATGAAATTACGTCGGCAAATTTTGCTTCGCCATTTTTTAATTGTTCCAATAATGCTTGAGCCATAATTGAGTCCTTACACGTTTAAATTTGCTACATCTTAACGAAAAAACGCGTGAATCCAAGACAATAATTCGTTACTTTTTAAGGTAAAAATATGATCAATACACGAGAACGGACATAATATGAGTTGGTTATGGGTATCATGTGGTGGAGCGATTGGTGCAACACTTCGATATATGACCAGTATGTGGTTCATGCAAAATGCAGATCAATTTCCATGGGCAACTTGGATTGTGAATATCTTGGGCTGTGTTCTAGCAGGGGGATTTTTTGCATTCAGTTTACAATATCCTGTATTACAACATGAGGCTCGCCTATTTTTTATGGTTGGCATATTAGGTGGTTTTACCACATTCTCAAGTTTTGGCTTGGAAACTTTTCAATTGATAAAATCTGGGCAATACAATTTGGCACTGATGTATGTTGTGAGTAGTATCATGATTGGACTCTTGGGATTGGTTTTGAGTTTTTTCTTTACTCAATTTTATTTAACCCATAAATAACGATAAGAATAAAAAAAAGCCTAAATTGGAGGAGTAAATTTAGGCTTTAAAATAGTGAGAGTCGAAAATTTTATTATTTACGTTTAAAGCGACCGAAACGCTTATTGAAACTTGCCACACGTCCTTCATTATTAGCTTGACGGACTTCACCAGTATAGAAAGGGTGCGAAGCACTTGAAATATCTAGCGTGACATAGGGGTAAGTTTTCCCTTGATATTCTTTTGTTTGCTTTGACTGAATCGTACTACCGATGATGAAATACTGATCTGCGTTGGTATCATGAAATAGTACTTCATGGTATTCAGGATGAATATTGGGACGCATGAAAACACTCCGAATTATTTATATAATGTTATAATATAACATAACAATAATGAGGATTGTAAGGTCTTGTTAGTTTTTTCAAATCGGAACGAGCGTTTCAAACAAATCATTGAGATTGTCATCGACCTTTAAGTTAATCAGATTCCAATAGTGTCCAGAAATCGTACGATTGACCATTAATGTGTCTGGAGAGGGCTTAAATGTATCCCAATACTTAAGTGATTTTTTCACTAAAATGACGCCATCATGATGAGATGAGTTTTCAGCAAAATTGTATTGAGTGGTAAGGGGTCTGAGCAACACTTCTAACCATTGTTTATAAAGTTCCTCAGGGAATTTTCCTGTTTCAGCAAGAGCATCCAACGCGAATAGATGTTGTTCAATCTCTTGGATATTTTCAGCACGACCAGCGCGAACTAATTTTTTAAATCGATCCACCAGTTCAGCAGATAAGGTTTTAACACCACCAAAATCATAGATGATGACACTACCATCTGAGCGGAAAGCAAAATTGCCAGGATGCGGATCACAATGAAAACGTTTTAGATAGAAAATCTGATGACCAAGAGCTTGAATTAGTCGACGACCAATTTCGTTGCGTGTATCAAGCGGCCAAGTGCTTGCGGTTTCAATATTGTCACCTGCTTCCAAGCTCAAGGTAAGAACTCGTCTGCTGGAATAATCTTTGAACACTTGTGGGATAATAATTTTAGAATCCAATGCTTGATGGAAGGTTCTAAATACCTCTAAATTCTGCGCTTCAATTTCATAGTTGAGCTCTTCGTGTAAGCTGTCTTGAATTTCTGCAAATAATCGATCTTGTAATTTTTTATCGACTTTTAGTACACCCATCAAACGTAAGGCCAAGCGAACTTGTTTTAGATCGCTTTCGCATGCTTCATCTACGCCTGGGTACTGTACTTTTACAACGACTTCTTGGCCATTTTTTAAGGTGGCTTTATGAACTTGCCCAATCGAAGCTGCTGCAAAAGGTTGTTCATCAAATGTTTTAAAAACATCTAACAGTGGCTTACCAAGTTCTTTTTCTACTTGTTGCTTGATTTGTTGGAAGGGCATCGCAGGGGCTTGACGTTGTAATTTAGCAATAGCCTTCGCGACTTCAGGCGGGAAAATATCTTTGTATTGTGATGCAATTTGACCAACTTTCATTACAGCACCTTTCATTTCCCCAAGGGTATCTGCAATTTGAACACCAATGTCTTGAAATAGCTTACTGCGTGCTTCGTTTTTTTTATCATCATCTGCATTAAAGGTGCGGATAGAGTTGGACACGGTTTTAGTAGCAATACTTGCAGTCATACCTGCGAGTTTCATGAAACGACGGCCGGGAGAGCTCGCTTTGTTTGCCATGAGTTGAGAACCTCGATTCATTATTTTCATCTTCTGATTTGATCATAGGCGACAAATCAAAAGATGCATATTTGAAATTGTTAATGAGTTGTAAGTAAATGATTGGCTAAAAAAATAAATCCCGAGCATCCGGGATTTATTGTTCATGATGATTGACTACGCTCAAGTCGCTGATTATTCGTATATAAACGTCCGAGTAAGAGTACACAGGCAATACTTAACCCCACGATCAATCCAATCCATACACCCGCAGGACCAATGTTGGTAAATCTAGAGAGATATACGCCTACAGGGAATGCAATCACCCAATAGGAAAGCATAGTAATCCACATAGGACCCTTCGTATCTTGCATGCCTCGTAGACATCCTGCAGCACTGATTTGCCAAGCGTCCATCAGTTGGTAAGCAACAGCGAATAGCACCAAGTAAACCGCAATTTGAGTCACCAATACATCAGAGGTGTACAACGCGACAATTTGATGGCGGAAGACCCACAATAAAATCATGGTCATCAATGCGAGTACAGTGCCTGTTGCTAAACCCAACCATTGGACTTTACGCATAGATCGGTAATCCTTTTCGCCATAATATGTTCCCACTCGGATGGTAAGTGCGATCGCCAGAGACATCGGGATCATAAATAATTGTGACGTAATGGAGATGGCAATTTGATGCGCTGCAACCGTAATTTCACCCAATGGACTCAATACAATTGCAGCGGTACTGAAAATACTGACCTCAAAGAAGATAGCCAAACCAATTGGGAAACCTAAAGCAAGGATGCGTTTTAACCAGTAGCGATCAATTTTTTCAAAATGACTAAAGGGTTGGGTTTTTTGATATGCCTGATTATTCAAGATATACAATGCCAACGTGATCAGCATCAGCCACTGTAGAATTGCCGTTGCAAATCCACATCCAGCACTTCCTAATGCAGGAATTGGACCTAAACCATACATAAACACAAAATTAAGCGGAATAAGTACGACTAAGGCCATTAAACTGATCACAGTCACTGGGCGTGGATTACCAATCGCCTCAGAGTATCCTCGTAGTGCAGCAAACATGGTGACTGCTGGCATACCGAATCCAATCGCATGTAAGAATAGGCCAGCTTTAGGGTGAAGTGACTCTGGAACGCCAAGAAGAGGAAGCGTATAGGGGAGAATCTGTAAGACTAGACCAGCAATAATCCCGAGAACTAAAGCAACCCATAATGCTTGTCGTGTAATAGTGGCAATTTTCTCTGGAGTCCTCGCACCGTTTGCTTCAGCAACCAACGGCGTTGTTGCAATCATAATACCGCTAAATAGCAACATGACAGGAATCCAAAGACCTACCCCGACAGCAATTGCCGCTAAGTCTAATGCAGATAAATGTCCTGCCATAATAGTATCAATCAGTCCTAATCCTGCTTGCGAAAATTGCGTAATCAAGATTGGGATCATGAGATGAAATAGTTTTTTTAATTCATAACTGATGTTGGAAGTTGCAGTCACATTAGACACAAAAATTACTCATCGTTTTTATGTGCTTAGAATGAAGGTTTAGCGTTGTAAAGTGAGAAGCACACCTATAAAAATCACCACGCCACCCAAAATGCGCTGCCAATTAATGGCAATTTTTTCTGTACCTAAAATTCCAAAATGGTCGACTATCATGGACATAACAATCTGTCCAAATATAATTAATGCCGATAAGGTTAAGAAACCTAATTTAGGTGCGGAATAAATACTAATACTGATGGCATAAACACCTAAAAAACCGCCAAGCCAAAGATGCCAAGGAATTTGTACAATTTCGCTCAATTGTGGTTTTTCAGTCTGTTGAAAAAAAACCAGTATTGCGAGAACTATTGTACCAATCAAAAATGATAAAAGTGCAGCTTGTAATGGAGAATATAAATATTCACGTAATTGTGTGTTAATCGCAGTTTGGAAGGTCATTGCGATTCCGATCCCCAGCGCTAAAGGGATAAAGAATAAAAATTGGCTCGCGACTTTAAACATAAATGCACCCACGTCCTTGTTTTATATTGAGTGTAAAGTAAAAAACTGAATCAGTTCTGAGCGTTATGGTGTAGTCATGTTAAAATAATTTTTTTAAGTTTTGAGCTGTACGTTTGGCTACTTTGAATCCACAAGATATTCCATTGTCACTTTATATTCATATGCCGTGGTGTGTGCGTAAATGTCCATATTGCGACTTTAATTCGCATGCAGTACCCAATGGGGCATTGTCCATGGCGTTGGAGAAAGAATATCTACAAGCATTGGTTGAGGATTTCAAAACACAGATAAATTTTGCTCAGGGTCGTCAAATTCATAGCGTGTTCATAGGTGGAGGTACTCCTTCTCTCATTTCTGCTCAAGGGTATCAATGGCTATTTGCTCAGCTAAGCGCTTTGATTCCGTTTGAGGATGATTGTGAAATTACCTTAGAAGCCAACCCGGGAACGGTAGAACATGATCCATTTGCAGATTATTTAAAGGCGGGGATCAATCGGTTGTCTTTAGGTGTCCAAAGTTTTAACTCGAATCATCTTCAAAAACTGGGGCGTATTCATTCCAACCAAGATGCAATTTCAGCAATTGGTTTGGCGAAATATGCAGGCTTTAAGCGAATTAATGTCGATTTAATGCACGGCTTACCTGAACAAACGCTTGAACAAGCATTACTTGACCTAAAACTTGCCGTGGAGCACGGTGCTACACATATCTCGTGGTATCAGTTAACTATTGAGCCCAATACCGTATTTTTTCGAACTCAACCTATATTGCCTGTCGATGATGTATTAGAAGAAATTCAGGTACAGGGTGAGGCCTATTTAATCGAAAATGATTTTACTAACTACGAAGTATCGGCTTGGCGTAAAGAAAAACCCTCAGCACATAATTTAAATTATTGGCAATTTGGCGATTACTTAGCGATTGGTGCTGGTGCGCATGCTAAAGTGACGCTAAGTGATGGTGTATATCGTTACCAAAAAACACGATTACCGAAAGATTATCTAGCGAAAGTCCCTGCAGAGCATTTGCAGTTTAAGAAAATTGAAGCTGATGAAATGCCATTCGAATTTATGATGAATGCACTGCGACTTAATCAAGGTGTACCAACCTCATATTATGAAGCTCGTACAGGTTTATCTTTGAAATCAATCCAAGTTCAAATTCAGTCATTGATTGACAGAAAATTAATGGTAGATGATCCAAACCGTTTGTCATGCACTGCTCAAGGACATTTATATTTGAACTCATTGCTTGAGGAGTTTCTGTAAGTTCTATAGTTAAACTCCAATGTAATTTTTAACAGCGAAACTGTTAAATCCATACTTATTTCGCTCCTTTGCTGTGACAATAATGATGAGTTTTTTAATGGTTCTCATCAAGATAGGTAATAAAAATGAAATTAGTTCTAGTGGCTTCAATCTTGGGATTGGCATTCGTTGGTTGTGCTGATAAAAACAAAAATAGTGAGCAAATGTCAGAACAAGAGAGACCAGCGTATTTAAATGCTGAAGCTTCTGCGCCTGTTGATCAAGTTGCTCGTGCTGAAGGTGAACAGGTGATCCATTTTACTGGACCAATGGATTTAACATTAGAGCTAAAAACAAACGACAATTTTCAAACGGCTGAACTCAGGGATAACTCGGATGCGGTTTATCACTTGAAGAGCACGGTTGCAGCAAGTGGTGTAAAACTTGCAAATGAAGATGGAGTTTCAATTCATTTTAAAAATTTCAATGGTTTGAATGAGGGAACAGTTGAACTCGTGAAAGATAAGCCAATAGAGATTAAAGAGTACCGTGAGCATTAAAATATATGCATTAATTTACAACACCTGATTGGTTGGTCAATCAGGTGTTTTTAATCCCTTAATTTGAGCTTTGATCTTCAACATATTTTTTTAAATGATTGGCCATTTCCCACTGAGAACCAATAAAACGATACAGGGCTTCAACTTCTTGTTTTGTCGCGCCTTGAATAAATTGATCGTCTAAAGTTACTTCAATAGTTCGTTCAAATTCTGTGCTATTAGCATTGATACGGTCAAATTCATAGGTAATTTTTGAATGGATTGGGACTTGAGCAAATTGCTCTATGGTTGCGATAACAAACTTCTTATCTTTCTCAAACTCAATCACATGCCATTCATTATTCCAATCTTTTATGCCTGGAATTGGGCTGCTAATAAATTCTTTGAAAGTCGTACCTTTTTGAACACGAATATTCTTAGACTCAATGGCTTGAGTTGCACCCACATTAATTTTTGGCCAAAGATTCACATTGGTTAAAATATTGAAGACTTCACTCACAGGGCGATGAATAATGACCTCAGCAGATCCACTCGTCGAGTAATTCAAATGCTTTGTTGAATACGTCGTGGTTTGTTGGTGATGTTTAATATCCGATTCAGCGAAGCTATTTGTAGCGAGAAAGACTGCACTGAGTAAAGAGAAGGAGATCAATGTCTTATGCATATTATTTTCCTTTTTGTATATTGATAAAAGCTCATTTGGAATATTTATATCGCTTGATCAAGATACCACTGTTGTATTCTTGCTCTAAATGTAATTTCGTATTCTTAAAGTACAATGGTTTATTGAATTAATAAAAAAAGACCGCCTTGGCGGTCTTTTTCTCTATGAAATCTTAGTAATCAAAACTGAAGTGTTCAGCTTCTAAAGACATTAAAGTTTTCGAAGGGTTAACCATAGATTCAGCATGACCTTGGGCACGTGGAAGTAAACGCTCAAAGTAGAAATCTGCAACTTTGATTTTCGCTTTATAAAACTCAGGAGTTTCTTGACCATCACCTGATGCTAACTTCGCTGATGCCACTGCCGCTTGTTGAGCCCAGTAATATGCCATCATTGCATAACCAGAGAACATTAAGTAATCCACAGAAGCACTTGAAACGATGTCGCGATCTTTGCGTGCAGCAAGCATAATACGTACAGTTAATGCATTCCATTGTGCACAAATCTTAGTTAAGTCCCAAGCAAAACGGCGCATGTATTTATTGCGTGCGTGCTGGCCACAGAATTTTAAGATTTCAGCTGTATAGTCACGAACGACTTTACCTTTAGAAGATAACAGTACTTTACGACCGATTAAGTCTAGTGCTTGAACACCAGTTGTACCTTCGTAAAGCGTTGAAATACGTGCGTCACGAACGATCTGCTCCATACCATGTTCTTTGATATAGCCATGGCCACCAAAGACTTGCATACCGTGGTTTGCTGCTTCTAAGCCTAACTCAGTTAAGAAGCCTTTCAAAATTGGTGTGTAGAAACCTAGTTTATCATCGTAATCATCAAACTTCGCTTGATCACCTTGAGCTAAAGCATCAGTCATCTTGTCAGCTAGCTGTGCAGCATGATAGATCATTGCACGGCCACCTTCAGCAATGGCTTTTTGAGTCAAAAGCATACGGCGAACATCAGCATGATGGATAATTGAGTCAGCTACTTTTTCAGGCTCTTTTTTACCTGAGAGTGCGCGCATTGACATACGTTCTTTTGCATAAGGTAATGCACCTTGGAATGCAAGTTCTGCATGTGCTAAACCTTGAACAGCAGTTCCGATACGCGCCGTATTCATGAAGGTAAACATTGCGTGTAAGCCTTTGTTGACTTCACCAATCAGATAACCCGTTGCAGCATCAAAGTTCAGTACGGCAGTAGCAGATGCTCTGATCCCCATTTTGTGTTCAATAGAACCGCAAGTCACAGGATTGCGTTCGCCTACACCACCATCAGCAGTTGGGATGAATTTTGGAACGATGAATAATGAAATACCACGCGTACCAGCTGGAGAGTCTGGAAGACGTGCCAACACAATATGAATGATATTTTCAGTTAAATCGTGTTCACCCGCAGAAATAAAGATTTTAGTACCTGTGATAGCATAAGTACCGTCACCTTTAGGCTCAGCTTTAGTTTTAACTTGACCCAAGTCTGTACCACATTGTGGTTCAGTTAAACACATTGTGCCTGACCATGTACCAGCAGTGAGGTGAGGCATGTAGGTGTTTTTCTGTTCTTCAGTACCAAATTGCATGATGGTATTCATACAACCCATACTTAAGCCCGGATACATCGTGAAAGACCAGTTTGCTGTACCCATCATTTCTGATTTGATCAGGTTCAGCGACATAGGCAGTGCTTGACCACCAAACTCTTCAGGATACGAAAGACCTTGCCAGCCACCTTGTACAAACTGCTCGTAAGCTTCTTTGAAACCTTTAGGCGTTTTGACTTCGCCATTTTTAAAATGACAGCCTTCTTCATCTCCAGACTGATTAAGTGGAGATAATACATTTTCACAGAAATCTGCAGCACCTTCGATAATCATATCGACAGTATCAGAGTCAGCAGCTTCGCCGTTGCTTAGAGTTTTATAGTGCGCAGGATAATCAAAAACTTCGTTCATTAAGAAACGAATATCACGTACGGGCGCTTTATATGCAGGCATTGAACTTTTCCTAATTTGAATAGAGAAAATACTTGTTAGATGATCCGATTATTGACCTACAACACTAAAAAAACATTGATGTAAGTCACGGAAATAAATGTCAGAATTGCGAATTAGTGTTTAGGCTCTTGAATGAATATAAACTGAATTCATTTGTTGTAGTAGGAGTTTATTAGAAAAAATAATATTATTAATACATAAGCTTAGGTTGGTTTTGTTGAGTGGATGATCATATGTTTAATTTGAATTTATTCAATTTGAATATGCACTAAAAATATGTCACTAAAATCAATTCGAAGAGATTTAATCGATATTATATAGAGAAAAAAGTGCAATTTAAAAAATTGCACTGTTCACAAGGCACTAAACGTGTGCAAAAACTAAATAAAATCTTTTAATTCTGGACGCACACCATTCCAAATCGCGAAAGATTCAATCGCTTGTCCAACGAGCATTCCAGATCCTTCTGCAGTCGGAATTCCACGCTGTTTCGCTTGATCAAGGAAAGTGGAAGGTTTGCCATAGGCCATTTCATAGGCATATTTGAATTTTAACTGTTGAGGTAGAGTGATTGCATCGCCAGATAAGCTTGCCGAGGTAGCATTAATAACAATATCAAATTCACCTGCTATGTGATCAAGACCACAAGCGTTTAGCTCTAGATCTGGGACAGCAGGTTGTAAGTCCTGAATCAATTGCTCTGCGCGAGCAACCGTTCGATTAGCAATCATGATTTTATTTACACCAGCTTTATGCAGTGGATAAATCACGCCACGTGTTGCACCACCTGCGCCTAAAATAAGCACGCTTGCTTGCTCAAGAGGCCAATTTAAATGTTGAATGGCTGCAACAAGTCCTTGGCCATCGGTATTGTCGCCATGCAATACACCATCTTTCATCCATAGTGTATTTACTGCTTTTGCAATTTTGGCACGTTCAGTGAGTACATCACATTGTGCAAAAGCTTGTTCTTTAAACGGCACCGTGACATTCAGACCAATACCACCAGCCTTAAAAAAATCATTGATACTCTGTGTAAAACCATCGAGAGGAGCAAGGCGTTTGTTATATTCAAGGATCACCCCAGTCTTTTGTGCGAACGCATGATGAAGCTCTGGAGATCGAGATTGTTCAATGGGATTTCCAATTACGGCAAATTGTTTGCGCATTGCTCTAATTCCTGATGAAGAAGTGGCAAACAATATACGTCAAATGCAGAAAGTTCCCAATATGAACATATTCAATGAAGTGTATTAATGACTTGGGTTACAAATTTCAAATAGGGTATGAAGTAAAATATGCGCAATGTTGAGCAGTAGACCAACAGCTGCAAACACCATCAAGCTAAAACCAAAGCTATCATTGAGTAGTGTTTCTGAAAATATAGTGGTACTGATTGCACTCAAAAGAGCAATAACCAGTGTCCAAAATACGACAACACGTGCGCGAATAGAGTTGTGTTGCATATCGATTCCTTATGCAGAAGTAAAAACTTCCATGAGTAATACAAGTAAAAATTGATTGTACAGTACTTTGCTTAAATTAAACTTAAGAGCTGTGTCAGAAGTGTGACAAAATTTAATCAATTTTATCTATTGTGCCTTTTTTCTAAGAGAATGTAATGGAATTATTCAATTTCGTTAGACAATGGGATGAATATATTGCTCAACAAAAAAGCCCTGTTTTAACAGGGCGAGTGATTTACATTTAATGCAGTTCAGCGAGCCAATCTCTCGGTTTTAAATAGTAGTCGGTTAATTTTTTTTCAGCAGAGCCTTCATCCCATTCAGGTCTGTATTTCCAACCCGTTAATGGAGGAAGACTTACTAAAATAGACTCAATTCGACCGCCAGTTTGTAATCCAAATAACGTCCCTCGATCGTAAACTAAGTTATATTCCACATAGCGCCCACGACGATACAATTGGAAATCGCGTTGAGCTTCACTATAGGGTTTATCTTGATTACGTTGGAAGATTGGTAGAATCGCATTGAGATATCCATTGCCTACAGCTTGCATGTATTTAAAACAAGTTTCGAAATCCCACTGATTTAAGTCATCAAAAAATAACCCACCGACACCACGTTGTTCATCACGATGCTTCAAATAAAAATAATCATCACACCATTTTTTATGATCTTGGTAGACATGATCGCCAAAAGGTGCACAAAGATCGTGCGCAGTTTGATGCCATGATTTAACATCTTCATCATTCGGATAAAATGGCGTTAAATCAAAACCGCCGCCAAACCACCAAATAGGATCTTGTCCTTCTTTTTCTGCGACAAATAGTCTTACGTTGGCATGTGAGGTCGGCACATTTGGATTTCTAGGATGGATCACTAAAGAAACCCCCATGGCTTGTGCTTGTGCACCAGCTATATGTGGGTGCCGTTCGGTAGCAGATGCTGGTAACTTTGAGATATTGATGTGCGAGAACATCACACCACCTTTTTCGATCACTGTACCATCTTGCAATACGCGTGATCTGCCACCACCACCTTCGGGACGTTCCCAATCATCGATCTCAAATTGGGCATTACCGCCACCTTGTTGTTCTTGTTGTTCAAGCGCAGCACAAATTCGAGTTTGTAAGTCGAGTAAAAATTCACGAACACGTTGAATATCTGCAGAAGTCGGGTGTGACATACCAAGCCTCTTGGGCAATGAAAAACTAGCTACATCAAAACATAAATTGTATGAAAGATTAAGGTGATTTTATCGATATAGCAGATCGAGATTTAAGTTTAGTCAGGGTAAACGTACTTTGTGATTTGAATTTACTTATGAATCCTGACCAAGATACTAGGTTGAATTAAAAGAATAAGCTCCTCAAAATAGGATGACTGAAAGCAGTTAAGCTTTTAATATGTGGTGATTTTAAAGGTGGGGATATGTTCGAAAACGTTGTTTCACTGGTGCAAAAATATAATGTTCCAGGTCCTCGATATACGAGCTATCCCACAGTTCCGTATTGGGAGCAGTCGACCTTTGATCAAGTACTATGGCAGCAAAAACTCAAAATACGTTTTGATAATTCGAATAGCCAGCATGGTATTAGCCTTTACATTCACTTACCTTTTTGCGAGTCCTTATGTACTTTTTGTGGATGTCATAAAAAAATCACTAAAAAACATGAAATGGAACAGCCCTATATTTTGGCTTTGTTAAAAGAATGGAAATTGTATTGTGAGTTATTTGTAGAGCGTCCTTTGATTAAAGAGATACATCTAGGCGGAGGGACACCTACATTTTTTTCTCCTCAGCATCTTAAACAGTTGATTGATGGGCTTTTAGCGTTATCAGCAGTAGCTGAAGATCATCAATTTAGTTTTGAAGGACATCCTAATAATACTTCCTACGAACATTTAAAGACGCTGTTTGAATTGGGTTTTAGACGCGTTAGCTTTGGTGTGCAGGATTATAATGAAACCGTGCAGAAAGCGATCCACCGAATTCAACCTTTTGAACACGTAAAGCAGGTTACAGAATGGGCGCGTGAAATTGGTTATACCTCTATTTCGCATGATTTGGTCTACGGGCTGCCCTTTCAATATTTAGATGATGTTTTAAACACAATTGATCAAACCATTCAAATTAAGCCAGATCGTTTAGCCTTTTACAGTTATGCGCATGTACCATGGATCAAAGGCAATGGGCAACGCGGTTTTAAAGACCATGATGTTCCGCGCGATGAAGAGAAAAGACAGTGTTATGAGCAAGGAAAACAAAAATTATTGTCTGCTGGATATCATGAAATAGGAATGGATCATTTTGCGCTTGAGCATGATGATATGTATCAGGTATTTCAAGCCCAACAGTTACATCGTAATTTTATGGGATATACCGTTTCAAAAACAGAAGTGATGATTGGCTTAGGGATGTCAGCTATTGGCGATTGTTGGCAAGGTTTTGCCCAAAATGAAAAGACGCTTGAAAATTATTATGCTCGATTAGAACAAAACGAAATTCCAGTTTTTAAAGGTCATCTTTTAACAGAAGAAGATTTGAAAATCAGAAAACACATTTTAAATCTCATGTGCCACTTTGAGACGAATTGGCAAGGTGACATGGATTTTGCACAGCGACCACAAGTTTTAGAAGATTTAGCTGAAATGCAAAATGACCAACTTGTGAAGATGAGTGAATATGGATTGAAGGTAACGGAAGCTGGAAAACCATTTGTACGAAATATCTGTATGGCTTTCGATTTAAGGTTAAAAAGAAACAAACCTGAAAATCGGATATTTTCTATGACGATATAGTCATCTTCACAAATTAGATTGAGTCTAAGTGAAAAAATACCCCTAAGCATCGGGGTATTTTTTTACAACGATTAAATTATGCTGTAGTTAAAAATCATCCTTTTGATACATATGTGACATGCGCTCATGTTTGGTTTTTAAGTATTCTTCATTGAATTTATTCAAACCGACCGTTAACGGGACACGATCAACCACATCAATTCCTAAATCAGTTAAAGCTTTAATTTTGAGAGGATTATTCGTAACCAGTTTGACTTTTTTCACTTGTAAGTGATCCAGCATGATACTGCACATATCGTATTTACGCGCATCAGCGGGTAAGTTGAGCATCAGGTTGGCATCCACTGTGTCATGCCCTTGATCTTGCAAGGCATAAGCACGAATTTTATTGGTTAAACCAATACCACGACCTTCTTGACGTAAATATAAAATTACGCCTTGTCCTGCTTCGTTAATCAGTTTTTGAGTTGCTTGAAGTTGTGGGCCACAATCACATTTTAATGAAGCAAAAGCATCACCTGTTAAACATTCGGAATGGATTCTTACCAAGACAGGAGAGGTGGGTGCTGTATCTAATCCTTTTGACAATGCTACGTGTTCTTCACCTGTTTTAGGATCTTGAAAAACAGTGATTTTAAAATCACCAAAGGCAGTGGGTAATTTAGATGTGGCAACAAACTCTATAGGCACAGCGACTTCCATTACATGTTCATAATTTGGCTAAAGTATAGCTGAATGATCAGACCATAGTTGAGTATCATTGTGCAAATTTACACAGAAGATTTCCTTTTTTTTGCAAAGCACAAGATAATAGTTGATAAGTAGCATCGATATTCAGGATAATCTAGCTACCTAACAACGCCCGTTTAGCGAAAGCTTAACACTGGACCAATATAAATGTGGTTGATTTAAGGTGTTTTTTTTCGATTTCTCGATCAATAAGAAGAATCGAGCTAACCCATTTACCTAGCTTAGGATTTGCCAGGCTTTAGAAGGCATTGCCACATATGTTGTATACCGAAATACCTAGTCAACGTCCTGTTACGCCTTTGTTGGATGCGATTGATCATCCAATGCAATTGCGTCAACTAGCCAAAGAACAATTGAGTCAAGTGTCGGACGAGCTACGTCAATTTATTTTGTATGCTGCTGGACAAAGTGGTGGGCATTTCGGTGCCAATCTGGGTGTAATCGAATTAACTGTTGCTTTGCATTATTGTTTCAATACACCACATGATCGTCTTATTTGGGATGTGGGTCATCAAGCATATCCACATAAAGCTTTGACTGGACGTCGTGAGCAACTAACAACAATTCGTGCAAAAAATGGCTTAGCGGCGTTCCCCGCTCGTGAAGAGTCTGAGTTTGATACTTTTGGTGTGGGCCACTCATCAACTGCTATTTCAGCGGGTTTGGGAATGGCTTTAGCTCGTCGTTATCAAAAAGATCCTTGTGAAGTGGTTGCAATTATCGGTGATGGTGCAATGACAGCAGGGATGGCATTCGAAGCCATGAATGATGCTGTTGCACATAATGCTGATCTCATGGTGGTACTGAACGATAATGATATGTCGATTTCATGTAGCACGGGTGGTTTTGCAAAACATTTGGCTGCGATTTGGGAAAAAGGGCAATCTGTACACATTGATGAGCAGGGTAATCCATTTATTCGGGATTATCCTGAGTGGGACTACACTTCACGTTTACATTGTGCTGCTACCGAGGCTGCGGATAACTTATTTAAAGCGATTGGATTTGACTATTTTGGTCCATTCGATGGTCATAACGTCGATGAACTTGTTAATGTATTTAGTGCCTTAAAAAAACGTAAGGGGCCGCGCTTAATTCATATCTATACCAAGAAGGGTAAGGGCTTCGCACCTGCTGAAGCAAATCAAATAAAATATCACGCAATTGCTAAATTAAATGCTGCACCAGCTTCAACAAAAGCACCCAAATATTCTGATGTTTTTGGGCAGTGGTTGTGCGATGAAGCCCAGTTAGATGATAAGTTGTTAGCCATTACACCTGCCATGTGTGAAGGTTCAGGTATGGTGCAATTCGCCAAACAATATCCTGATCGTTATTTTGATGTGGCAATTGCAGAACAACATGCAGTGACTTTAGCTGCAGGTATGGCATGTGAAGGTTTAAAACCAGTAGTGGCAATTTATTCAACCTTCTTACAGCGTGGTTATGATCAGCTCATACATGATGTGGCATTGCAAAACCTTGATGTCACATTTGGTATCGATCGTGCAGGTTTAGTAGGTGAGGATGGACCAACTCATGCTGGTGCATATGATTACGCATTTATGCGTACAGTTCCGAATATCGTGATTATGGCACCAAAAGATGAAAATGAATGCCGTCAAATGCTACATACCGCTTATTTGCACCCGGGTCCTGCTGCAGTACGTTATCCACGCGGAAATGGTTTAGGTGTTGAAATTCAAAAAGAACTGACAGCGCTTGAAATTGGTAAAGCTGAGTTAACTTTAGAGCTGAATGTAAAAGCCGAAGAAGTGATTACTATTTTAGCTTTCGGTAGCCGCGTGAGTGTTGCAGAAAATGCTGCTCAGCTTTTAGTTGATCAATTGGATGTTGCAGTACGCGTTTTGAATATGCGTTTTGTTAAACCCCTAGATGGTCAAATCATTCGACAATATGCAGATCAAACCCAACTTTTTGTAACGGTTGAAGAGCATGCAGTCATGGGTGGTGCTGGAAGTGCTGTGAATGAATTTATAATGGCCGAACACATTCTCAAGCCAGTTTTGAACATAGGCTTACCTGATCAATTCTTAGCACAAGCCAGTCATGGTGAGATGCTTAAAGATTGTGGATTGGATGCAGAAGGTATCCAATCTTCAATTCAACAAGCTTGGTTAAAGCTTGTACAGGTGGTTTAAATACAAGTCATAAAATTTTAGAAACATTTTTTACCTAAAAGCGCCGATATTTGATAAAATGTCGGCGCTTTTATGCATTATTCTTTATCAGTATCTTCAAATTTGTAGTGGGTGTTCAATGGAACCTATGGTGGTGATGGCTGCGCGTGCGGCTCAAACAGTTGGTCAAGAGCTTTTAAAAGCGCATCAGAATCGTCATAAACTTGATCTGCAAGTTGAAGAAAAAGGTATCGAAGGTCCTGTGACTCGCGTTGATCGCTATGTTGAAGAGTTGACGATCGATATCTTGCGCAAAAGCTATAAAAATCACAGCTTCCTTGGTGAAGAGTTTGGTATGCAAGAAGGTAAAGGTCACGATGCTGACTGGTGTTGGGTGATCGATCCTTTAGATGGTACTTTAAACTTCATTAATGGTGTCCCACACTTCTGTATTTCTATTGCAGTTCAACACAAAGGCGTGACTCAACACGGTGTTGTGTATGACCCAATCAAAGATGAATTGTTCTCTGCGAGTCGCGGTCGCGGTGCAATGATGAACCAACGTCGTATTCGTGTGAATGTAAAAGATAGTTTAGATCGTACATTCTTGGCTGTTGGTCATGCATATCGTGCTAAACGCGATGGCGAAGTAGTTTCTTATGCAAAAAATCACTTCGATTCTTTGTTGGCTGTATCTGAACAAGGTGCTCAATTCCGCCGTTTAGGTTCAGCAGCACTCGACTTAGCTTATGTTGCTGCTGGTCGTTACGATGGTTATTTCGAACTTGGTTTGAAACCATGGGATATCGCAGCGGGTGAGCTAATCGTTAAAGAAGCTGGTGGTACAGTAGTTGATGCGCGCGGTGGTTCAAATTCAATGGAAAATGGTCAAGTCTTGGCTTGTTCTATGAAATTATTGAAACCATTGATGCAAGCAGTTGTCCCAGCTTGGGGTGCTGCTGCTAAATAAGCAGATCAAATTTATGAAAGCTCCCTAATAGGGAGCTTTTTTATCTCCAAAACATGATAAATTTGAATATTTGTACTTCAATGCATCAAAAAGCAATTAAACTTAATGACATTATAAAAAAATCTGTTATACTCCGCGCACGCACTAAATTTCGTTCATTACCTGAACATTTCTCTTCTATATTGTGTATGCGCGTCCGGTCCAAAGAGAGGACATTATTTCGCGCCCCACCCAATCGCTAAAAGCGATTCCTTCAGGTTCAGGCTGTAATCATGTGTGCGTTATACGCATCGTCGTTCTCGGATCGCCGCTGATTCTATATTTTCAGCGATTATTGCTGTACCGCTTTTTGCCGATGTCCATCAGACTTTATTTAATGGAGCACCCAATTTTCGGGTGAAAAACTCTATGAGCAAAACTTTTGCTGATTTTCCACTACACGAATCACTTCAACAAGCATTACAAGCATTAGGCTTTACATCGCCTACTCCTGTTCAGGAACAATCAATTCCTGCTGCTTTAGATGGTAAAGATCTTTTAGTATCAAGCCAAACAGGTTCTGGTAAAACTGCTGCATTCTTATTACCTACACTTCACGCTTTAGCGGGTAGTGAAGATACGTTGCTTTCTTTCAAAGAGCGTATGCGTGCTGTAACTGCACCTACAATTTTAGTACTTTGCCCAACACGTGAATTGGCTCAACAGGTCAGCCAAGATGCGATTGCATTTGTACGTCACATGAAAGGTGTTCGTATTGCTGCGATTATGGGTGGTATGCCTTTTGGTAAACAAATCCAACAATTAAAAGGTGCACAAGTTGTTGTAGCGACTCCAGGTCGTTTACTTGATCTTGTAAACCGTCGACAAATCAAATTGGACAAAGTTAAATCATTAATCGTAGATGAAGCAGACCGTATGCTTGATCTTGGTTTCTCTGAAGATTTAGAGGCGATCAGTGATTTAGCGGGTAACCGTGATCAAACATTAATGTTCTCTGCGACTTTCGCACCACGTATTATTACGTTGGCAGAACGTATGATGAATGAACCAGAACGTATTGCGATTGAAACTGGTCACACGACGAATACTGACATCACTCAGACTTTACATTGGACTGATGGTTTTGAGCACAAGAAAAAGCTTTTAACACATTGGTTAAATGAAGAAGATCTTGATCAAGCTGTTGTATTTGCTTCTACGCAAGAAGATACAGATATGCTTGCAGAAGAACTGTCTGAAGCTGGTCTTTCAGTTGTAGCACTTCATGGTGCAATGCCACAGACTGTACGTAACCGTCGTTTGCGCAGCATCCGTGAAGGTCGCGCAAAAATTTTAGTTGCAACTGATGTTGCAGCACGTGGTCTAGATGTACCAACAATTTCACACGTGATTAACTTTGGTCTTCCAATGAAGAACGAAGATTATGTACACCGTATTGGTCGTACAGGTCGCGCAGGTCGTACTGGTAAAGCAATCACATTAGCGACTTACCGTGAACGTGGTAAAATTCGTGCTTTAGAAGACTACTTAGATGCACGTCTAGAAGTTTCTGAAATTGAAGGTCTTGAGCCATCTCCACCTCCAGCACGCGGTAGTCGTGATGGCGCTGGTCGCGGTCGTGGCCGTGGTGGTGAAGGCCGTGGCCGTGGTGGTTTCGGTGGTGGTCGTCGTTTTGAAGGTGAATCAAACTTCAAACGTCGCGAAGGTAACCGTGATGGCGAACGCCGTTCGTTTGGTGAAGATCGTCCACGTCGTGAATTCAATGGTGAGGATCGTCCACGTCGCGAGTTTAACAACGACCGTCCACGTCGTGAGTTTAATGGCGAAGATCGTCCGCGTCGTGAGTTCAACAACGATCGTCCACGTCGTGAATTCAATGGTGAAGATCGTCCACGTCGCGAGTTTAACAATGACCGTCCACGTCGTGAGTTTAATGGCGAAGATCGTCCACGTCGCGATTTCGGTGACCGTCCGCAACGTTCATTTGATGATCGTCCAAAGCGTGATTTTGGTGATCGCCCTCGTTCTAACGATGACAATCGTGGTAACCGTGTAGATTATAAACCTCGTGAAAACAGTTTTGGTGACCGTCCAAAACGTGATTTCGGTGACCGTCCAGCACGTCGTGAAGGTGGTTTTGATCGTCCAAAACGTACATTTGGTGATGACCGTCCAAAGCGTGAATTCAATAGCGATCGCCCACGTCGTAAATTTAACGACTAATCGGTATAGCTAAATAAACCAGCCTTCGGGCTGGTTTTTTATTGCTCATAAAAAAAAATCTGTTAGAATAAAAGTGAATAAGTTCACATTATTTATGGTAAATGTAAAATATGAATAATAAGATTATAATGATTGAGACGAAGCAAATGAATGTTGGTGCAATCATGATGTACGTGTTCTTTTTATTGGTATTACTTAATCTTGCCTATTACTTTTTTAGTATCACATTATAAATTTATAAAAAATAATAATTTCAAATCATTGTTTCATAAATAAAACACATCTTTCTATAAGCAAAATTAATAAAAATGATCAATAATGTTACAATGTCCGCTTAACCTTGTATTTTATAAATAACATTTAAATTCAGTTATTTCAGAGTATAGTATGCAAGCTGAAAAATTGTAGGAACACGCTCAGCTATGAATAATCAAATACAAATCGATGAGCAAGCGTTGATCGAAGTAAAAAATCTAAGCTTTAATCGTGGTGATCGTGTTATTTACGACCAAGTCAATTTAAAGATTCGTAAGGGTCAAATTACTGCCATTATGGGGCCTTCAGGGACGGGTAAAACCACGCTTCTTAGACTCATTGGGGGGCAACTTGTACCTGATGCAGGCGAGGTTTTGTTGGATGGCAAAAATATTAGTCAAATGAGTCGTCAGGAATTGTTTAAAGCACGTGCTCGTATGGGGATGCTCTTTCAAAGTGGTGCGCTTTTCACTGATATGACTGTCTATGAAAATGTAGCTTTCCCTATCCGCGCCCATACTCAATTGCCTGAACATTTGATTGCAGAACTGGTCGCTTTAAAACTCGAATCTGTGGGATTACGTGGAGCTGAGCAAATGATGCCTTCTGAGCTTTCAGGGGGGATGAATCGCCGTGTGGCGTTAGCTCGTGCAATTGCACTAGATCCAGATTTGATTATGTACGATGAACCATTTGCTGGTCAGGATCCCATCGTAATGGGGGTTTTAACCCGATTGATTCGTTCTTTACGAGAAGCGTTAGACCTAACGACCATTATCGTGTCTCACGATGTTGCTGAAACATTATCGATCGCAGATTACATTTATGTGGTTGCGGAAGGTAAAGTACAAGGCGAGGGCACACCTGATCAGTTAAAGAATCATAGTTCGCCTTTCGTTCGTCAATTCTTAACAGGTTCGGTCGAAGGTCCTGTGGATTATCAATTTAGTCATCAAGCATATTTAAGTGATGAGGTGCGTACATGAATGCGATAGCCTCACTAGGTAGACGCGTTATAGAACGTGTTCAAGGTATTGGCGTTGCAGCCATTATGCTAGTTCAAATTTTATTTTCGATGCCGACTTGGATTGGAGTCAAACTCTTTATCTATCAAATGTATCGTGTTGGCGTATTATCATTGCTTATCATTGTGGTGTCAGGGCTGTTTATAGGCGCAGTCTTGGGTTTACAGATGTATAGCATTTTGGTCACTTTTGGTAGTGAAGCGATGCTTGGAGCAGCAGTTTCGTTGACCTTGTTGCGTGAACTTGCGCCAGTGGTTGCAGCTCTTCTTTTTGCGGGGCGTGCAGGATCTGCTTTAACCGCCGAAATTGGTTTGATGAAAGCGACTGAGCAATTGTCTAGTATGGAAATGATCGGTGTTGATCCACTTAAACGTATTATTTCACCACGGTTATGGGCGGGTATATTTAGTTTGCCTATGCTTGCCGTAATTTTTGCTGCTGTGGGGATCATGGGCGGAAAAATGGTCGGTGTGGATTTTTTAGGTGCTGATGAAGGTTCGTATTGGAGTGGTATGGAAAGTGCCGTTCAATTTTATAAAGATGTCTTTAATGGCACGATCATCAAAAGCTTTGTATTTGCTTTAATCTGTACGTGGATTGCCGTATATCAGGGGTATTCATGCGAGCCTACATCAGAAGGCATTGCGACAGCAACAACAAGAACGGTAGTGTATTCATCACTATGTGTTTTAGGATTTGATTTTGTTTTGACTGCGGTCATGTTTGGAGGTGTGTAATGAAATCACGTACGAGTGAGCTCGCAGTTGGAATATTCGTGATTCTATTTGGTTGTGCATTATTTTTCTTGGCAATGAAAGTAAGTGGCTTAGCTGGGACAAATTTAAAAGACAGTTATAGCATGACCGCAACTTTTGATAATGTGAATGGTATTAAACCACGTGCTAAAGTTGCACTGAGCGGTGTAAAAGTTGGTGAAGTTGAGTCAATCACATTAGATCCGTTAACACGTCTTGCAACAGTGAAAATTAATTTAGATGGTGAGCTGACATCTTTCAATGATGAACAACTTAAAACTGTGCAAGAAGGTGCTTTAGAAGAGTTGCGTTATAGCAGTGACTATGAAGCTGCGACGCCATCGCAACAAAAAGAAATGGAAAAGCAACTGATCGCTAACATGAACTCCATCACCAATATTGATGAAGATGCTTACATTATGGTAGCGACAAATGGCTTACTGGGCGAGAAGTATCTCAAAATTGTTCCAGGTGGTGGTTTAAATTATTTAAAACGTGGTGATCAAATTGGCAACACACAAAGCACAATGGAAATTGAAGACTTAGTGTCTAAATTTGTGACTGGTGGTGCTGGTGATTCAGCTGCGAAAAAAGATTCAAATGGTTCATCAGATGCAGAAACTGTAGAATTCACAGATGAAACTGCTTCTTTTGTTGAATGATTAAATAGAGGAAAAATAAATGAATACGTTCGTAAAGCAAACACTGACTGTTAGCGTTTTATCGACGATGATTGCGAGTACAGCATTTGCTGCACCTACGGAGACTCCTCCTGCATTTATCAAAAAAGTAGCTGATGGCTTAATTTCACGTTTAAAAGCAGACCAAGCTAAGTTACAAAATAACCCTGCTGCGGTACGCGCAATTGTTCGTCAAAATTTAGATCCATATATTGATTCGCAATCATTTACTCGTATCGTGATGGGAACTTATGCGACGAATCAATATAGTAATGCTGCTCAACGCGCACAGTTTGAGAAGAACTTCCGTGAAACATTGATTGAAAACTATGGCAGTGCTTTCTCTAAGTTTTCTAATCAGACATATACAATTCGTCCGTATAAAGCATCTAACACTAAAAACCCTGTTGTAACGATTGATTTTATTAACAAGGGTGAGAAGATCCCTGTATCGTTCCAATTGGCTGATAAAGGTGATCAGTGGAAGATTCGCAATATCAACGTTTCTGGAATTGACTTAGGTTTGCAATTCCGTAATCAGTTTGCTGCTACTGTGAAGCGTAATGGTGGCGATATCAATAAAGCAATTGCAAACTTCAAGCCTGATGCTGAAGCTGCAGTTGAGAAAAAATAACAGAGAACAATTGTGATTTCACTCAATGATCAAGAAATTATGGTTTCTGGAAAAATTAGTTTCGACAATGCTGAACAGTATTATCAACAAGGTTTAGTGTTGATTCAGCAGGCAAAGCAGTTTCCACTTACTGTAAATTTATCAGGTCTTGAACATGGTAGTACTCTGGCGCTAGCTGTTTTAGTGCGTTTATTGCGTCAAGCACCTGGAACATCGAGTTTACAGTTTAAATCTGTGCCAGAAAAAATGATGAAAATCATTCAATCTTGCCATTTAGAAAATGATTTAAAATTGATTTGATTGAAAAATAAAAAAGCACCTTAGGGTGCTTTTTTATCGCTTTAAAATAGTAATTTACTCAACAGAAGGTACTTCATACGTTGTTTAAAAAACGCGACATCAAAGCGCTCAAATCCATTTTTTCCATCTAAAATAAATGAGTGGTCCAAATAGAAACACTAGGATAATCAGACTGACAACAACAAAGCTCGTCGTTCCTTGAGCAAAGGGCAGTACATCAGTATTCATACCATAAATACTGGCCACCAACATCGGGGGAGCAAGCATACTAGGTAAAATCGAGAATCGACGAATCGTATCATTCTGTTCAGTATTAATGAAACCTGAAGTGGTATCCAATAGGAATCGAACCTTTTGGAACAAGAATGCATCATGTTCTACTAATGAGCGGACATCCTCACTGAGTTCTCGAATATCAGCATCATAAATATGACTGCCTAATGCACGGGGTCTGGCTAAGAACGTTAGGACGCGGCGTAAGTCAATCAAACAGAGTTGTGCTTTACCCAACATATCTTCTTTTTGAGCAAGACGGGTAATCATATCATCGAGATCAAGAATTTGTTCACGGTGGCGAACATTCAATACTTCTGTAGAGTAGAGTTCTAAATCCTTGTGGATATCTTCTAAGATATCCGCAAGCTCATCGAGTTTAGCTTCGAGTAAACCCAAAAGTATCCAAGTCGGATCTTTATAGTCAATGTCGTAATCATTACGGCGAGCACGTGCTCGAAAGGCACGGAAAGCAACGAGCTTTTCACCACGTAAAGTAAATAGTCGATCTTTATGTAAAATAAATGCAACGGTTTGAACCGTTCCTAGCATATTGGATGACTCTTCAGGGTCACCATCGACTTGGTAGTTTTTATTTTTCGTTAAAAAATACGTACTGATATGTAAAATGCCATCATCATCACGGTAGAATCGCGCAGATGATGAAATATCTTCTAATGATTTTAGTGTTGGAAGATTTTGTTTATAGGCATCTAAAACCCATTCTTGCTCATCTTGAGAGGGTGCAATTAAATCGATCCAAACCAATTCAGGGTGTAAATCAAACCCACCATTGATCGTTGCATCTTCTAGACTACCGCGCTCTGTGGCATAAAAGGCTTCAAGCATTTTATCTTTTCTCCCTTGCGCAGTTTGTGTGTGAACGATGGGTGTATTTTAGACAAGGATGCCATGAAAAAAAACTGATTCCATCATTAATTAGGTTAAAAAACACAGAACATATCATTTTAATTGTTGTTATAAAAACTTAAGGCTAATTTTAAATGAATTCTATTGCAATATTTTGTGGTTCAACATTAGGTTCCGATCCTGTTTATGCTGATGCAGCAAAGAAAACAGGGAAATATTTAGCGCAACAAGGCAAGACCTTGGTGTATGGTGGCGGTCGTTCAGGATTAATGGGGATTGTTGCGGATAGTGCATTAGAGGCTGGTGGAAAGGTCATTGGCGTGATTCCACAAGGATTGGTGGATCGTGAATTAGCACATCCAAATTTGACTGAACTTCACGTTGTTACCAGTATGCATGAGCGTAAAACGCTGATGGCAGATTTGTCGGATGGTTTTATTGCCTTACCGGGTGGTGCAGGAACAATTGAAGAAATTTTTGAACAATGGACATGGGCGCAACTCGGTATTCATCTTAAACCCTGCGCATTTTTAAACATTAACGGGTTTTATGATGGTCTATTACAATTCATTCAACATACGACAGATCAAGAGTTTACTCGAGCTCGCTTTACCAATGCATTAATCAATTCAACTTCAATCGAGGATATTGTGTCAAAATTCGAGTCTTATCAGGCACCACAACCGAAATGGGGTGTCCAAGGTCGAGAAGATTTGGTGAAACTAGATACATGAGCAAAGTCATTACTGTCGCAGCAGCGATTATTTCCAATGAGGATCAGCAGTTGTTGTTGGTTCGAAAAAAGAATACCCAGTTTTTCATGCAGGTTGGTGGGAAGTTAGAGGAGAATGAGCCTTCTGAAGACACGATTCTGCGAGAAATTAAAGAAGAAATTGGCGCTGAGGCAGTAATAGATCAATATATAGGTCGTTTTGAAACCAAAGCTGCAAATGAAGCGGATCATCAGTTGATTAGTTATCTCTATCGAGTTCAGCTTAAACAAGAGCCTCACATTCATGCAGAAATTGCTGAAATGAAATGGATCGATTTAGATGATGATGCTACGCCTTTAGCACCGTTAACTCGAGAAATCGTGATTCCTTGGTGTAGGCAGCATTTTAATGCCGATTAAAACTTAAAGTGACTGTGTCAATATTCTGCGGCTGCAATGCATGCGATCTGAATGTTCTGACAGCCGAGCTTTTCTAGTGCATTGGCCAACGCATTGACTGAACTCCCTGTGGTCACGACATCGTCAATAATCAGGATATTTCTAAACTTTCCTTTTTCTGAACGTATTGGTTTGAATTGAGATTGAATATCCTCGATTCTTTCTACACGTGTTAAGCCTTTCTGTGAGTGTTGTGCTGAACGTTCAATTGGCTGCCAAATGGGTATTTGCAGTTTTTTGGAAAGAATTTTTCCGATGACCATCATTTGATTATAACCACGCTCCTTCAAGCGCTCGTTTGAAATAGGCATAGGTATAATCGCTTGAAAACGTTTCAGTTTAAGTTCTAGCAATGTGTGTGCTAGAAAAGTTTGATAATGAAGTTGTTGTTCATATTTGAATAAGTGAATAATGCGATCTATAGGAAAGCTATAGTCGAAACAAGCATAAATATTTCTTTCATGTCGATGAATGAGTGAAGGGCTTTTCCATGGGAGCATTGTCCAACAGTCATCACATAATCTGTGGGTTTGAGTTGGAGAGAATCCGCATAATTGGCAAGCGCGTCGTGATAATAATGTGTGATAGAGGTTATGAATAGGGCTCAGCATCATGGCTCAAGTTATTTTTATTGTGAGTACCTATGATTATAACTGAGCTCGTTGATTAAGGAACATATTAAACATACGCATATCTAGGTGCTTCTGGTAACCATCGTTTAAGAAGAGCATCCGCTTGATGTGGGTAATCTTTTAAAATTTGAGTCGCGACATAGTGTGCTTGAGTTAACAGATGGCCATCACGTTCCAATTTAGCCACGCGAAAGCCCATGTCTCCAGTTTGTTTCGTTCCTAACAGTTCGCCTGGGCCACGGATTTCCAAATCTTTTTCTGCTATTAAAAAGCCATCATTGGTTTCACGCATAATGCGTAAACGCTCTTGTCCATTCTGCGATAAAGGACTTTTATACAATAATGCGCAAAAACTTGCTTTAGCACCTCGACCCACACGCCCCCTTAATTGATGTAGTTGAGATAGACCCAGTCGCTCCGCATTTTCAATGACCATGATGGATGCATTTGGTACATCCACTCCAACTTCGATCACAGTTGTTGCGATCAGCAGTTGTAATTGATTGTCTTTGAACTGTTGCATGACAGCTTGTTTTTCATCAGCTTTCATTTTGCCATGAACCAAACCAATATTGAGGTGCGGAAAGCGTTCTTTAATCTCCTGATAAGTCGCTTCAGCAGCTTGGGCATCTAACGTCTCTGATTGTTCCACTAATGTACAGACCCAATAAGCCTGCTTACCTTCAGCGCAGTTTGTCGCAATACGCTGCAGGACCTCTTCACGACGATCGAGTGGAATAGTGACTGTTTGGATTGGAGTACGCCCTGGGGGTAACTCATCAATCACAGAAGTATCTAAATCTCCGTACGCTGACATTGCTAACGTACGTGGGATAGGCGTGGCGGTCATTACTAACTGATGTGGTGTCGTATCCTGTGCCCCTTTATTTCGTAATGCTAGACGCTGGTCAACTCCAAACCGATGCTGTTCATCAATGATGACAAGACCCAATTTATGAAACTGGACGTTATCCTGAAATAGTGCATGAGTGCCGACGACCAATTGGGCAGAGCCTTCTCTAATCTGCTGTTCTGCAGCAGCGCGTGCTTTCCCTTTTTGTTTGCCTGATAACCAAGAAACTTGGATACTGAGTGGTTCGAACCATT
The DNA here is from genome assembly GCF_013417345.1 of Acinetobacter sp. YH16032. Lineage (NCBI taxonomy): Bacteria > Pseudomonadati > Pseudomonadota > Gammaproteobacteria > Moraxellales > Moraxellaceae > Acinetobacter > Acinetobacter sp. YH16032. Next base: position 40,407 of record NZ_VPEE01000007.1, read on the forward strand.
TTTTAAAATTTAAATAATGTTGTTCTGCGAGGATTTCAGTCGGTGCCATAAGAGCAACTTGCCATCCCTCTTCGAGTGGATGACATGCCGCAATGCCTGCTACTAGGGTTTTGCCTGCGCCTACATCACCTTGCACCAGTCTGAGCATCGGTTTGTTTTGTTTAAGATCTTTCACAATTTCATTTGAAACACGTTTTTGAGCATTCGTCATTTCAAAGGGAAGTGTGGAGAGAAGTTGTTTGGCAAATGTTCGACTGGCTGAAAATGCAGGTGCGGAGATCTGTTGAATGTATGCACGACGAGTCAACAAACTAATTTGATGACTGACTAATTCTTCAAAGATGAGACGTTGCTGCGCAGGATGCTGCCCTTCAGCCAGTTGCAACATATTGGCATCGGTGGGAGGGTGATGAATATATTCTAGTGCTTCTTTTAAAGCATACCCATTGGTAAATTTTGAAGGAATCAGTTCTGGTAAATCATGGGCATGTTGTGCTAAAGCTTGTTTAATATATTCGCGCAGTTTAGGTTGAGTGAGTCCTTCCGTTGATGGGTAAATTGCGGTTAGCTGCGTTTTTGGAAGTGGGGTATGCTCCGTAATCAATTGAATTTCTGGGTGATACATTTCTAGGCCACGAGCGCCTACTCGGACTTCACCAAACACTCTTAAACGATTTCCAGGCTTTGCGCGATCCATCAATGCTTTATAAATATGATAAAAACGTAAGGTGACTTTTCCAAAATCATCTTGTAATAATATTGCCATGGATTTGCGTTTACCGGGCGGCATATCCATTGATGCGACAGTGCCTTCAAGTAAATAGCTTCGACCTACTTGAAGTTGATTCATGGGCACAATAGTACTGCGATCTTCATAATCTCGAGGCAGATGAAACAAAAGATCATCCGTATTCCAGATATTTAATTTTTCGAGTAAAGCGGCAGCGGCGTTTCCTACACCTTGCAACTGATGGACTGCAGTCATGTCCCCTCAACTTTGCTTAAATTGACTTTATAACACTAGAGAATAGGTCTTACATGCATATTCTATTTATCGGTTATGGTAAAACATCCCAACATGTTGCTAAACAATTATTTCAACAAAGACATCAAATTACCACAGTCAGTTTAAGCAGGAAAGATCAAGCAGGTGCTATGCATCTTCAACAAGATATACACCAACTTGATTTATCGACATTGTCGCCTATTGATGCAGTATACGTGTTGATTGCACCCAAAGACCCATCACTAGACGGGTATAAAGCTGCTTTCATAGATGCGATTCCACATATGAGAAATCAGCTGGCATTGCATCCCATCCAAAAGATTATTGTTGTCTCATCAACACGCGTTTACGGACAAGATCAAGGGGAGGAGATTGATGACCAAACAGAGATCAATCCGAAAGATGAGAAAGCATTAGTGTTAGTCACAATGGAGAAACTTTGGCAAGAAGCCTTCCCACAGCAATGTATCATTGTGAGACCCACTGGTATTTATGGCGTATCCGTGAAGAGAATGATGCAGCTTGCTCAAAATACAATGACCTATCCCAATGTGCATTGGTCGAATCGAATTCATATCGAAGATTTAGCGGGTTTTCTTGTCCATTTACTTCACGTGGAACATCCAGAAAAAACTTATATTTGTAGTAATAATCAACCCATTCCATTACATGAAATTATTCTGTGGTTCCAAAAGCAGTTAAACATCCTTCCATTAAAATTATTGAGTGAGGCACAGCATGGAAAGAAAATTTATGCCTCTCGAATGTTAAGCACTGGTTTTAAATTGAAACATAATCAATTTTTTAAGGATTATCGAGAACTCATTTAGGCATAAAAAAACCCTCGCTGGGGAGGGTTTTAGATACTATTTTTTCTTGCGTTTTAAGCGTTTTTTGGCTTGTTGATCAGCAACTGCATCCAAAGCTTCTTTCAGCTCTTCATCGTTAAATGAAGTGATATGTTGCAACATTTGTAAGGTTACATCATCTAGTACCAAGTTGGCATATTGAGCAACCTCTTTGAATTGTGCATCAAAGACTATTGCACCTTCTTCGTTATTACTGATATAGCCTTGTTGAGTCAGAACTTTGATAAAACTTTGGAAGAGCGCTTTATCAAAGAATTCAGGTGAGTTGAACTCATAAAGGACAGATAAACGCTGACCTAATAGATGGCTTAAATCTTCGACCTGCTTGGTCGTAATATTTCCAGAGCCACGTTGAGTAATTAGGGCAAGTGTCATGTAGTAGCGTTCAATACTTTGCTTCACTGGAGCAGCAAGCACGACTAACTGATTGTGTTGTTCAGAGTTAGGTGCAGGGCTACATAAATTTCCATGTTCATCAATCGTAATCAACTGTGCTTCCACCAGACCTTGAACATAGTTACAGATCTGTTCTTTAAGCTCATCCGTATTCCACTTAAGGAAAAGTTCAGCTTTCAAGAATGGATAAAGTGTACGAATGACATTAATCAAATCGCCCTGTGAAATTTTACCATTGTGCTCGACCATCGCAGCAATCAGTGATGGCAAGACATAAGCATGCAAAATATTATTGCGGAAATATGTCAGTAATACTGCTTGACCATCTTCAATCGCAATGATATCGCCAAGGACATGTTTTACACGCTTAATCAACTTGAGTTTTAAACCATAAGCAATGATTTCTTTACCAGACAGTGGTGTGATTTGAACTCGATGATCATAAGGTAAAGCTGTTAGAAGATTGCGATAGGTATCTAACTGTTTAATACAAATCTCTTCATCAAGCGTGTGCTTGGAAGTCGATAAAAGAATAAGTGACAATAACGAAACTGGGTTGATAACAGCAGCACGGTTAATATTTTCAAGAATTGCATTTGCTGAGGTGTTGACTGCATCAGAAACTTCTTGAGGAATCGGGTCATCATTCTTCTCAATTTTGATATGTTCGGCACCATGCTGTTTCAAAATCTCATCAAGGAAGACGGGTTCACCAAAGTTTACGTGTACTTTACCGAAGATGCGTTCAATCTTTCTTAAGGTTTGTAAAATACCAAAGATAGATTCGGCCTCTTTAGGCTTACCATTCATTTCACCGACGTAAGTTGCACCTTCCATCAGGCGTTCATAACCAAAATAGGTCGGGACAAATACAATAGGTTTAGCACGACCACGCAAATGACTATGCACAGTCATTGCCAACATACCTGTTTTCGGCGGTAATAAACGTCCAGTACGTGAACGTCCACCTTCAATAAAGTATTCTAATGGCGTGTTGCGCGATAGGATACTGTATAGATATTCTTTGAATACAGTGGTGTATAACGCATTTCCACGGAAGGTTCGACGTATAAAAAATGCACCGCCACCACGTAAAAGCTGACCAACGAATGGCATATTCAGGTTATCACCTGCAGCAATGTACGGTACCATCATCCCACGCTTATAAATCACATAAGAGAGTAATAGGTAGTCAATATGGCTACGATGACAAGGTGTATAAATAATTTCGTAGTCTTTCGCTAATTCACGAACTGTATTGAAATTATGTACTTCTACGCCGTCATAGAGTTGAGTCCAAAGACGCGTCAGGGCTTGTTCTGCAAAACGTACGGTTGCATGAGAATAGTCTGATGCAATTTCATTCACGTAGCCGATCGCACGGCGCTCAGCTTCAATCAAACTGATTTTAGAGCGAATACTTTCTTTGCGAATTCCGTCCTGAACATCTTGAGATTTAATCAATGATTGCATCACGTTTCGACGATCTGACAAATCTGGACCTAATACAACTTCACGCTGACGATCTAGATAATCATTGAGTTGATTGACGATATATGTTGCAGGAGACAAGTTTGGATGTGTTACACGTGCGTAATCTACCAATTCGCGCAGTGATTTTGGTTCATGGAATTCAAGAAAAGATTGGCGACCATGTAAACCAATATTCATCAGTTGTTTAACAGTACTTGGTGTTGCCCAAGTGTCCGTAAATAGCAATTTAAATAATGAATCTTCTTTGTCCGGTGAGCGGCCCCACAATACAGTCACTGGTACAAGTTCAATGTCAGTATCTGGGTGCTTATCCAATATCTCGATCAATCTGAGGAGACGAGGTGGAAATGCATGGGGTGGCGGATTAAGTAAGTTTGTTTCATCTTGATGTTGTAAAAATAATACAGCAGCTTTCTCTTTATGGTCCCCGATCATGAGTGGGTCAAGTGCTGGCGCGAGATTTAATCGACGAGTTTCGCCGTCAACCACTAACGCATTACTACGCGAGTAATTTTGTAATACATAGCACACCACTTTTTTGTGAGTCGTGTTATTTTCAGTGGGTGGTGTTGAAGGTTGGGTTTCAGTAGGAACCTCTCCAAGAACATGCGGTGTTACTACGAGGTCAAGCAACTTACTGGAAAGTCGACGATACATTTGACCAAAGCCATTCTTGGACATACATACTCCTAGCCAAAGACGAATTTCGCATGACGCGAATGAAGGCAATTATTTTCTTAAATCTGTGATCAAAACAATATGTCATTTTCTAACAAAATGCACAGAATTTGGATGAATTTTCGTTAATAATCGTATTTTTAGCCAAAATATCAAATTTGTTTTATGACAATATAGTCAAGCAAAGTTTAGTTGTTTACTCGGAAATTATGGCAAGATAGAGATTGAGTCATTAAATTGGAAAATCTGTTTAAATTCAACAGGACCAATTTAATGTCGTAGCAATGAAATATATAGGTCCGATATGAATCAGCTCACGCAAGAACTCGTAGATTTACTCACGCTAGAAAGACTTGAAGAAAACATTTTTAGAGGCAAAAGCCAAAATTTGGTTGGCAAACGTGTCTTTGGTGGGCAAGTTCTAGGTCAAGCGTTACGTGCTGCTTCATATACAACTGATCGCCCTGCACACTCATTGCATGCATATTTCTTATTTGGTGGGGATGTTAATGCACCCATTATTTATGAAGTAGATCGAATCCGTGATGGACGTAGTTTCGTGAGTCGCCAAGTTCGTGCGATTCAACATGGCAAAACGATATTCATGTGTATGGTATCTTTTGCAGACCAAGAAGAGGGTCTCAATTATCAAGTTGCTGAACCAGAATACCCGCCAGTAGATGGGCTAAAATCTGAAGCTGAACTCAAGAAAATGATTGTCGATTTCGTACCAGAGAATGTGCGTGCCAGCTTTATGCGTGATCGTCATGTTGAAATTAAGCCTGTAATGCCAGTCAATCCATTCCAACCACAACCTGAAGCGCCGTCTTACGCGCACTATATTCGTACACACGATCGTTTGGCTGATGATGTAGATGAAAATGCATTACATCAGGCGATCGCTGCTTTTTATTCAGACTTTACTTTGATGACAACTGCACTACGACCACACGGACTCAGTTATATTTCACCGAGTTTACAATGTGCCAGTATTGACCATACCATGTACTTTCATAAACCATTTCGTGTAGATGATTGGATGCTCTATGACATGGAAGCAACGATTAGTGCAAGTTCTAGAGGATTGAACTTTGGACGAATGTGGCAAAATGGACAATTGGTCTGTAGTACAGTGCAAGAAGGTCTAATTCGAATTCGTGAAATCGAAACGCAATAAGATAATTGATCCATGCTTCAAGCCAAATCTTCAGATTTGGCTTTTTACTTCATATTTGTATTTATAAATTATTCGTTTCGGTTGCAAAGCTAACAAGAAAAAATGATCGATTCTTGAGGGCGCTCATGGCATAGTGCGACTAATAAATCAAAATGAAAAGCACATGACATGAGTCTAAATACGCAAATTTTAATTGCTGCAATTTTAGGTGTGGCTTTTGGCTTCTTGTTAAATGTATTCCCTCATACAGCATTTTTTAACGGAAGTTTATATGGCTTAGGGATTGCCAGTAGTATCTTTATCGGCCTACTGAAACTATTACTGATTCCTCTAATTTTTAGTTCTATTGTTGTCGGAGTTTCCAATCTACAGACTGGTGGCCAACTTGGTAGAACTTGGAAAATTACCCTCGCTTGTTGTGTCACAACCACAACGTTGGCGCTGATTTTGGGGCTTGCGTGTGCGCATCTTTTTGAGGTCGGGAAGGGTGTAGACATCACTATTTTTCAAGAGACCATAAATCAGCATCAGACGCCTGATACTTTGACGCCCTCGAGTTTTTTTACCAACTTTATCCAAAATACACTAATAAACCCGTTTAAAGCATTTGCTGAAGGTAATGTGTTAGCCGTTGTCGTTTTTGCACTTTTAATTGGGGTGGCTCTTGTTAAAGGTGGTGAAAAATTTGAAACAGTGAAAGCGTTGAGTCAGCAATTTTTTGAAATCATGATGTTGATGATTGGTTGGGTGATGAAGCTCGCACCAATAGGGATTTTTGCGTTACTGGCAAAGTTAATCGCGACGGAGGACCTATCTGTTCTGAGTCGATTAGCAGAATTTGCAGCAGTAGTCACGGGAACGACCATCTTTCATGGTCTTGTTGTTTTGCCTTTGTTGCTCTGGATTTTCGGGAGAATGAATCCAATTACATTTTTTAAGGGAACACGAGCAGCCTTGATTACGGCGTTTGCTACTAGCTCAAGTTCCGTAACCATGCCGCTATCAATGAAGTGTGCTCAGGAAAATTTAGGAGTAAGACCCCAGACTGCAGGATTTGTGATCCCTCTCGGGACACAGTTGAATATGGATGGGACGGCATTGTATGAGGCTGCGGCGGCGCTGTTTATTGCGAATTTAATGGGGCTTGACTTAACGTTAGGACAACAATTGATTGTGTGTGCGACAGCAATGATTGCATCTTTAGGGGCACCAGGTATACCTAGCGCAGGTATGGTTACCATGATTATGGTTTTACAATCAGTTGGACTCCCGGCAGAAGCAATCGCGATATTATTGCCGATTGACCGTTTGTTAGATACCGTTAGAACAGTGGTGAATGTGCAGGGGGATATGATGATTAGTGTTGTTGTAGATCGTTACACGAATCCTGATCATGAACCTATTGAAAAAAATACAGCTTAAAAGATTAGATCAGATATAAAAAAAGCAGGGATCACCCTGCTTTTTTATTGAATACATTATGCAACTTTCAGTGCTGCACGTTCCGCTGCTGGTGACTGATTTAGATAGTTGATCGCATCTTCAGTTTTTGCTTCATGAACAGGGTCATACCAAGGCATTAAATAGCCGAGTTGTTGAGAAACAAGCCAGAATGGGTGAGGAAGTAAACCATTGTCTTTTTGGGCAATTCGTGCCCATTCACGCCAAATCCAAGGTTTGTAAACAGCTGGTTTAATTGATTTAAAGCGAGGGTCTTGACCCATAATATGAGCAGCACCATCAACCCATAAACCTAATACAGCAGCAATCACAACTACACTTTGATAATAGCGAGAAATATAACCACCGCCAAGATGACGATATAAGTCAAATGCAACGGTACGGTGTTCAATTTCCTCAGCACCATGCCATTTTACGAGATCGAGCATATTGGCATCAGCACCCAATTCTCCCCATTTTTTGTTGTACAAGGCATATTTGCCGAGGACACAAGTCATATGTTCAACAGTAGCAATAATACCTAATCTAAATAAATCCCACTGATGATCTAAGGCTTTTGGGACGTTTAGACCTAAAGGTTTATCCGCTAAAAGTTTTCCAAAAAGAAAGTCCATGATATCGAGGTTACGTTGAATATCGATATGACGTGCGCTGAGATATTCTTTATTTGCTGAATTATGTGCTTGAGCGTGCATCGCTTCTTGGCGAATAAAAGCTTTCACATCTTCTGCAAGTTTTTCATCAGTAATTTTGGGTAATACTTTGTTGTACAGACGACAAAACCAAAATTCGCCTGCTGGTAAGATATTGTTAATTTCATTGATAAAATAACTAACGAAAGGCTGATTTGGAACCCAATCTACTGGTGTATCCGCCCACTCAAATTTAACTTTACGAGGTTTGATGTGATACTCAATAGAAGATCCAATCTTACTATTTCTTAATCGAGACAATAATTTCATCACACTTTCCTGAATTTTTGTTGTGATTATCATTTTTCAGTATAAAAAAATGCCCTCAAATAACCTTAGCATTTGAGGACATTGATGTATCAATTAGTGAATGTAATGATTTAACCATTCAGTAGGGTAGATACTATTCGGCTTTGTTGGATTCTAGTTCGGTTGTTTCGCTTGGTGATTCATCATCTTGTTGAATATCATGATCAAAATCTTCATCGATGTCTGATTCACTTACTTCAGGAATTGCACTTAGATCAAATCCGTTAGGTTGCTCAAGCGTAAAATTTAAACGACCAGCAATAACGCTTGCGAGTTCTTCAAGACCTTGCTTATTGAGGGATGAGAACAATTGGATAGAGAAGTTAAGCTTCATTTTCTTTAATTGAGCTTTGACTTCTTGCAATGCTTTGGAAGCTGGACCACGATTTAACTTATCTGATTTTGTTAATAAAACATGGACAAATAATTTACGTGAATAAGCCCATTCTAACATCATGACATCGAAATGTTGTAAAGGGTGTCGTATGTCCATTAACAATACAAGCCCTTGTAAACTTTCACGATGAATGAGGTAGTTTTCAAGCTCTTTTTGCCAAACGATTTTCATGCTTTCAGGTACAGCAGCATAGCCATATCCAGGAAGGTCAACTAATCTTTGTTCGGCATTGCCCATGCTAAAAAAGTTAATCATTTGTGTGCGACCAGGTTTTTTAGACGCACGTGCAAGTTGTTTTTGATTAGTTAATGCATTAATCGCACTCGATTTACCAGCATTCGAACGACCTGCAAAAGCAATCTCATAACCTGTGTCATCGACACATAAATTCAGTTTTGGTGCACTCATTAAGAATTCGGCTTTGCGCAACCAGTTGAGCGCTTGAACCGAATATTCAGTAATCGCTGGATCGGCTTTTTTCTCATAGCTGATCTTTTGCTTTGGGGCATTTGACGCCTTACTGTTTTTCGACTTTCCTCTGCTGTGATGCATAGCTCAACTTCAATAACTCAATTTACAATCAGCTATTATAAAGGAAGTCGCGCATGCAAGCGAATACTCAATCGAATTGAGTCAATCTATGGTGTAACTTGAATGAAAGGAATGGGTGAATCTGAATTGAATTTTATACCTGAGGTGGGTATAACATCCTTCAGTTTAAATTGATCTAAATGCTGATAAAACTGTTGGACTGCATGATCTAAAATGCCTTTTAAGCCACAGTCACTTCTTAATACGCATGGCGGGTTATGACACTCTACAATTTGCTGATCGCCTTGAAGTGTTCTCACTAAAGTCCCTAATGAGATATTCAGAGTTTGAGGGGCTAGACGTATACCGCCACCTTTGCCTCGACTGGTCATTAGCCAATTTTGTTTTGCCATAAAGTGAACGATTTTCATGGCATGGTTTTCTGAGACCTGCAATTGGTTTGCCAGTTCTGCAATGGTATAAGGCAAGTCGCGAGGTTGTGCGACATACATCAATATACGCAGCGCATAGTCGGTAAATTTATTCAGTTGCATAGATCATCATAAAAGATAGCTTATTTCCATCTTAACATTGAAAGCCCCGTGAACGGAGCTTTCAATGATCTCTTAAAATCTTATTTCGGTTAAAGATTTAGATGAATTAATTTTTTAGTGGTGCAGATACCTCAACCACATCACCTACTTGATAGTGGTTTAATAAGATATTTGCCACAGAATATTCAGTTGCTTCATCTACCGCTTTTACTGTGATTTGATACTGGTCAGCTTGTGCAGCATCAAAGCTAAATTGTTGTGGTTGGCGCATCTCTTGCCCCGGTACTTGGACTCGCACCGAAATATATTCACCTGCTTCAGCCGTCGCAATGGTGTGACCGTCTTTGGCAGCTAAACTGAAGGTTTTGGTGTTAGCTTCAGCTTCAATCGCTGTAATTTTAAATTCACGCCAGCCAGCCCAACCGCCATTTTGTGCAGTCAAAGCTTCATATTTTGATTTTTCAACACCAATTAAAATGTCTGCCAATTGCATATACGCGGCTTTCCAAGCAGCAATCAGATCAGAGTCCATTGGCACATCTAATACTTCGCTGATTGAATGCAGAAGGTTTTCACCCACAATCGAGTATTGATCCGCTTGAATGTCTAAACTTACGTGTTTAGTGGTAATTCGCTCAATCGCTTTTGCCAAAACTGTAGGATTTTCAATATTTTCAGCATATGCCAAAACAGCAGCAGCTAAAGCACGTGGCTGACGACCAGTACTTTGATGATCCATGTTAAATGTATTTTTTAACTCGGGGTTGTTGTTCAGCATGCGATTATAGAAATAGGTCGTAAGGGCAACACCATTCTCACGCAGAACGGGAACAGTCGCTTTTACAAGTTCAATATGTTGTGGCGTCATGAGCTTCAACTTTGGCTTTATTAAAAGATATATTTAAAATACATCTTTTAGGGTCGAGCTGCAATATGACTTGCATAGAAAACCTTAAAATAATTATGGGATATTAAAATATCCCATAATGAAGTTAAAAATGATGGGTAAAGGGAGGGCTATTTTTTTCCAAATAATGAGCCCAGTAGACCGCGTACGATTTTTTTCCCAGTGCTTCCGCCGAGGCTTCGTGCAGCACTTTTAGCAAACGTACCGACAATATCTTGGGTGAGTTTTTCGCGTTGTTTGGCTGCACGTTCTGCTTCTTTTTGTTGTTCACGGGCAAGGAGTTCTTGCTCTTTAGCAATTTGCTTCGCGTAGGCCTCTTGTTCCTTAGCTTGTTGTTTTGCTAACGCTTCTTGTTCGGCTTGTTGTTGACGCTGAACTACTTTGTTTTGCAGTATTTCAAAAGCACTTTCTCGATCAAGTACTTGCTCATAAACACCCGCAACCACACTGTTTGTCATGAGAGTCTTACGCTCTTCAAGCGTGATAGGTGTAAAAGATGAATATGGGGGCATAACCCAACCGCGTTCAACCATTTGTGGCGTGCCTTTCTCATCTAGACAGCTAATTAGCGCTTCACCAACTGCCAACTCCGTAATGGCGTCCTGTACTTTGAATGCAGGATTGGGTCTAAAAGTATCAGCTGCAGTTTTTACTGCTTTTTGATCTTTTGGTGTGAAGGCGCGAAGTGCATGCTGAACACGGTTGCCCAGTTGTCCTAAAACACTTTCAGGTAAATCCAGCGGATTTTGGGTGACAAAATAAATACCTACTCCCTTAGAGCGGATTAAGCGTACCACTTGTTCGATCTTTTCTTGCAAACCAGAGCTGGCATTGTCAAACAGTAAATGAGCTTCATCGAAGAAAAATACCAATTTCGGTTTATCCATATCACCGACTTCAGGTAATTGTTCAAACAGTTCGGAAAGCATCCACAGTAAGAAAGTAGCATAAAGCTTTGGTGTGTTCATTAATTTATCGGCAGCGAGCAAATTAATATTGCCGTGACCTTGTGCATCGGTTTGGATAAAATCCATGAGGTCTAATGCAGGCTCACCAAAAAATTGATCACCGCCTTGATCGGACAGTGCTAGCAAATTACGTTGGATTGCACCCAAGCTGGCAGGAGAAAGATTGCCGTATTCTGCTTTAAAGTCAGCTGCATGCTCAGTCACATAAGTGATCATCGCCTTGAGGTCTTTAAAGTCGATCAGTAATAAACCTTGATCATCCGCAATGCGGAAAATCGCAGAAAGCACACCTTCTTGGGTATCATTCAAATTCAGCATTCGGGCTAAAAGCAATGGACCAATTTCTGATACTGTAGTCCGAATCGGATGACCTTGTTCGCCAAATAAATCCCAAAAGACCACAGGTGATGCGCTAAATGGGATTGATTCAATATTGAGGCTCTTGATGCGTTCATCAAATTTTGAATTGCTTTCACCTGCTTTGGCAAGGCTCGAGACATCACCTTTTGCATCAGCTAAAAATACCGGCACACCAATACGAGAAAAGTTTTCTGCCAAGACCTTTAAAGTGACTGTTTTGCCTGTTCCTGTTGCGCCGGCAATCAAGCCATGTCGGTTTGCCAGTTGCGAATGTAAAACAATCTCTTGGGATGTATCTGAGGTTTTTTTTGCGATGACAATTGGTGTGCCCATAATTATTCCTTTTTATTCGATCTTTTGTTGTTGCATTATTTTGAGTGCTTGTTGAATATCTTCTATCAAATCGTGAGGATGTTCCAGTCCTATACAAAAACGAACCAATATTCCTTCTTGTAAATGTGTATGTGCAAGCTCACGCATTTGATCAATTTGATAGAGCATTACTAAACTCACTGGGCCACCCCAGCTAAAACCTAATTTAAACAGGTGGAGAGCATCACAAAAATTGCGTATATCTTGAAGATTATATTTTTTATCAAAAATTACGCTGATTAAACCTGCGCTTAATTCTGATATGCAAACTTCCTTCCAAAAAGTATGGCCTGCAGATTTTGGATTGGCAGGGTGCAATACTTGTGCAAACTCATTTTGCTGTAGAAGCCAGCTTAATAAAGTTAGCGCTGATTTAGATTGGTGCGTATAACGGAGTTCCATTGAGGATAGGCTGCGCTGAATCTGTGCGGTGTCATCGCCTGATATAGAAATCCCTTGAATTGCATGCATGCGAAATAGCTTGTGGTATAAATCCTTGTTTTTTGTTACGACACTCCCCATGAGAATGTCACCACCACCGCTTGGATATTTGGTGAGTGCATGGACGGTGATATCGACTGCTAAGTGTTCTGTACCAAAATCAAAAGCATTAAAAGCTAGACCCGCTCCCCAAGTATTATCAAGTGCGGTAAGGATCTTATGCGTTTGAGCTTTTTTGACCAGATTCGTTAAATCTGGAAATTCGAGTGTTACAGATCCTGCAGCCTCTAACCAAATTAACTTAGCTTTATCACTGGGTTTAAAGCTCTCAACATCAATTGGGTTATAGACCTTAACGGCAATACCATAACGTGATTCTAGGTTTCGCAAATGCTCCATATTTGGACTGTAAATATTGTCCGCGACCCAAACTTCATCACCATGTGCTAAAAAACAAGAATTCACCAAGTTGATTGCAGAGAGTCCGCTTGGTGCAAGTAGACAGTATTCTCCGCCTTCTAATTGTGCAATATTGTCGCCTAGCGTAAACGTGGTAGGGGTGCCATGTGTTCCGTAACTATAGTCATAAGCATCGGTCCAATGGCGATTGAAAAGAGCATCGGTATTTTCAAAAATAATCGTTGATGCACGATAAATAGGGGGTTGAATACTATTTAAAAGTTGAGGTGCTTTTCTAGGGCTATGTATGAGTTGAGTTTGCGTATTTATTTTCACAATTTACCTGTATAAACCGTCATTTTATAACTAACAAAACATACTACTAAAAAACTGCATAGCTGTGCTTTGTTTAAAATTATTTAACAACCTATAGGTTGGCTTCATTTTTGCAACTGCTAGTGCAATATAAGAAAAGTTCGGGTTGGAAAATGAAGCCATTAAAAGTGCATTACTTTCAGCATATTGCTGGTGAAGGGTTCGGAAGTTGTTATGAATATTTAAAATCAATTGGAGCACAAATTAGTGCTACGGAGTTTTTTGCATTACCTGTTGAGATGGCATTAGAAATCGAGGCGTTACCAGCAATTGAAGATATTGATTTACTAATCATCATGGGTGGAGCAATGAGTGTAAATGATGAGGCAAATTATCCATGGCTAAAAATAGAAAAAAGATGGATCCGTCGATATTTATCACTAGGCAAGCCTGCAATTGGTTTGTGTCTCGGAGGTCAGCTTATAGCCAATGCTTTGGGAGCAAGTGTACGTTTAAATGAACAACAAGAGTTAGGTTGGACTAATGTCTTCAGAACTCAACATGGTTTATCAGATTACTTTGAAATACCTAAAGAATTGGAAATAATGCAATGGCACAGTGAGACTTTTGAGATTCCTAAAGGAGGCGTCAGACTGGCTGAAAATAATGTGTGTGCAAATCAAATGTACCAAATTGGAAAGAATGTGCTGGGTTTTCAGTTTCATCCAGAAATAACGCCGAAAGTTTTACAAATGTATATTGAGAATGAAGAGCATGAGAAGGTATTTTCTGGCGCTTATGTACAATCTTTAGATACCTTAAAACAAACAAAAAAAACGAGGTTCCAAAAAGGGAATGAATTGCTGATCGATGCAATTAATTATGTATTGGGGTTCGGGCAGGGTGTACAAAAGAAAGCCGCCAACGCTTAACCGTAAATTGAGAAAAAATGATAAATAGGTTTGCTTAACAGTTAAACAATCGTTATAATGGGCGACCCTTTGATATTAAGGGCTAAACAACGTTGATTGTTGTTTAGATCGTTACAGTCGTGGCATCGATCACGACCTTAGTGATTTTCACTGCCTCTGACACTTGCCTTGTTTTCGGACAGGGGGAGATGCGTCATGGGTGATTCTTTATATATTTGGCTTGGAGTTTACTGGTATGTCTAACCAGAGAATCCGTATCCGTTTGAAGTCTTTTGATCACCGTTTAATTGATCAATCTTCTCAAGAGATCGTAGAAACAGCAAAACGTACTGGCGCACAAGTTTGTGGTCCAATCCCGATGCCAACTCGCATCGAGCGTTTTAACGTTCTAACTTCACCGCACGTTAACAAAGACGCGCGTGATCAGTATGAAATCCGCACTTACAAGCGTTTGATCGACATCGTTCAACCTACAGACAAAACTGTAGATGCATTGATGAAATTAGATCTTGCAGCTGGTGTAGACGTTCAGATCGCATTGGGTTAAGGCTTTCGGTTAATTAACACTCTAAGTTAATTAAGCCGCTTTTTTAGAGGTTTATGCACATGGCTATTGGTTTAGTCGGTCGCAAGTGCGGTATGACACGTATCTTTACAGATGCTGGTGTTTCTGTACCTGTTACAGTGATTGAGGTTGATCCTAACCGCATCACTCAAATCAAAACGCTTGAAACTGATGGTTATCAAGCGATTCAAATCACTACTGGTGAACGTCGCGAATCTCGCGTTACTAATGCTCAGAAAGGTCACTTCGCTAAAGCGGGTGTTGCTGCTGGTCGTTTAGTTCAAGAGTTCCGTGTTACAGAAGCTGATCTTGAAGGTCGTGAAGTTGGCGGAACTATCGGTGTAGATTTGTTCACAGTGGGTCAAATCGTTGACGTAACTGGTCAGTCTAAAGGTAAAGGTTTCCAAGGTGGTGTTAAGCGTTGGAACTTCCGTACTCAAGACGCTACTCACGGTAACTCTGTTTCTCACCGTGTTCTAGGTTCTACAGGTCAAAACCAGACTCCTGGTCGCGTATTCAAAGGCAAAAAAATGGCTGGCCATTTAGGTGCTGAACGCGTAACTACACAGGGTCTTGAAATCGTTGCTATCGATACAGAGCGTTCAGTTCTTGTAGTTAAAGGCGCGGTTCCTGGTGCTACCGGTGGTGACGTAACTGTTCGTCCTACTATCAAGGCTTGAGGGGAAATAACGTGAATTTAAATACTGTTTCCGGCTCTGCTGTTGAATTATCAGAAGTTGCGTTCGGTCGTGAATTCAATGAAGCTCTTGTACACCAAGTTGTTACAGCTTATTTAGCTGGTGGTCGTCAAGGTTCAAAAGCTCAGAAATCACGTGCAGACGTTTCTGGCGGTGGTAAAAAACCATTCCGTCAAAAAGGTACTGGTCGCGCTCGTGCTGGTTCTATTCGTAGCCCAATCTGGGTTGGCGGTGGTAAAACTTTTGCTGCTCGTCCACAAGACTGGTCTCAAAAAGTAAACCGTAAAATGTATCGCGGTGCTATGCAATGCATCCTAGCTGAACTTGTTCGTCAAGATCGCTTAGTTTTAGTTGAAGAGTTTGCTGTAGCTGCTCCAAAAACTAAAGAATTGCTTGCAAAACTTAACGACTTGAATGCTACTCGTGCATTAATCGTTACTGATGCTGTTGATGAGAACTTGTATCTAGCTGCTCGTAACCTTCCACACGTTGATGTGGTTGATGCTGCTGCTATCGATCCTGTTAGCTTGATCGCGTTCGATAAAGTTGTTATGTCTGTAGCTGCTGCTAAGAAAATTGAGGTAGAACTCGGATGAACAACGAACGTATCTATCAAGTCCTAAAAGGACCTGTATTCTCAGAAAAAGCACAAGTTTTAGGTGAAACTGCTGGTGTTCAAGTGTTTAAAGTTGCTATCGATGCAAACAAACTTGAAATCAAAAAAGCAGTTGAACAATTATTTGGTGTAGAAGTTGTTAAAGTTAACACGACTATCACTAAAGGTAAGACTAAACGCTTTGGTAAAACTATCGGACGTCGTTCTGATGTTAAAAAAGCATACGTCACCCTGAAAGCTGGCCAAGATGTAGAAATGGCTGACTTGGGCGATACCGCTGAAAGCACAGCGGAATAAGGACGAGAATTATGCCTATTCAAAAATGTAAGCCAACGTCTCCAGGACGTCGCTTTGTAGAGAAAGTCGTTCACGACCATCTTCACAAAGGTGCGCCTTATGCTCCGTTGGTAGAAGCTAAAAAACGTACTGGTGGTCGTAATAACAACGGTCACATTACTACACGTCACGTTGGTGGTGGTCACAAGCAACATTACCGTATTGTTGACTTTAAACGTAACAAAGATGGCATTCCTGCGACTGTAGAGCGTATCGAATACGATCCTAACCGTACTGCACACATTGCATTAGTTTTGTATGCTGACGGTGAGCGTCGTTATATCATTGCGCCTAAAGGTCTACGTGCTGGTGATAAAGTTCAATCTGGTAACGATGCTCCAATTCGTCCAGGTAACTGCTTACCACTTCGTAACATGCCTATCGGTTCTACTCTTCACAATATCGAGCTTAAAATCGGTAAAGGCGCTCAATTAGTGCGTTCTGCTGGTGCTTCTGCTCAGTTATTGGGTCGTGACGGTTCTTACGCAATTATTCGTCTACGTTCTGGCGAAATGCGTAAAGTACACGTTGAATGTCGCGCAGTTCTTGGTGAAGTTTCTAACCAAGAAAGCAACTTACGTTCACTAGGTAAAGCTGGTGCTTCACGCTGGCGTGGTGTTCGTCCTACCGTTCGTGGTATGGCGATGAACCCGGTAGATCACCCGCATGGTGGTGGTGAAGGGCGTAACAAAGGTATTCAACCTGTAAGCCCATGGGGTCAAAAAGCTAAAGGGTACAAGACACGTACCAATAAGCGTACGACTAAGATGATCATTCGCGACCGTCGCGTTAAGTAACAAGTAAAGGAATCTGACAATGCCTCGTTCTCTGAAAAAAGGCCCATTCGTCGATGCGCACTTGTTCGCTAAGGTTGAAGCGGCTATCGCGGCTAATAACCGTAAGCCGATCAAAACTTGGTCGCGTCGTTCGATGATCCTCCCGGATTTTGTTGGTTTAACAATTTCTGTACACAATGGTCGTAACCATGTTCCGGTAATCGTATCTGAGCATATGGTTGGTCACAAGCTTGGTGAATTTGCACCGACTCGTACTTACCGTGGTCACGGTGTTGACAAGAAATCTAAACGTTAATAGGTGCTATGATGGAAGTAACTGCTAAATTACGCGGTGCCGCTATCTCGGCACAAAAAGCTCGTTTGGTTGCAGACTTGATTCGCGGCAAATCTGTTGCGCACGCTCTTAACATCCTAAACTTCAGCAACAAAAAAGCTGCAGTTTTAGTTAAGAAAGCGTTGGAATCTGCGATTGCAAACGCTGAACATAATAACAGTTTAGATGTAGACGATCTTAAAGTTTCTACGATCTACGTTGATGAAGGCATGAGCCTTAAACGTATTTTGCCACGTGCTAAAGGCCGTGCAGATCGTATTACTAAGCGTACTTGTCACATCACCGTTAAGGTAGGGGTTTGATATGGGTCAGAAGGTTCATCCAATCGGTATCCGCCTAGGTGTTGTGAAACGTCATAACGCTAACTGGTATGCGAATCCGAAACAATACGCTGAATACTTGCTTAAAGATCTTCAAGTTCGTGAGTTTTTGAACAAAAAACTTAAGAATGCGATGGTAAGCAATATTCTTATCGAGCGTCCAACAGGTGCTGCTAAAGTAACAATTAGCACTGCTCGTCCTGGTATCGTCATCGGTAAAAAAGGCGAAGACATTGAAAAATTACAGCGCGAACTTACCAACATTATGGGTGTTCCAGCGCAAGTAAGCATCAACGAAATTGATCGTCCAGATTTAGACGCTCGTCTAGTTGGTGAAGCAATTGCTTCTCAATTAGAAAAACGTGTAATGTTCCGTCGTGCTATGAAGCGTGCGGTTCAAAATACTATGCGTGCTGGTGCGAAAGGTATCAAAGTTGAAGTTTCTGGTCGTTTAGGCGGTGCAGAGATTGCACGTACTGAATGGTATCGTGAAGGTCGTGTACCTCTACATACTCTTCGTGCTGACATCGACTATTCAGCGGTTCGCGCAGAAACTACTTACGGTACGATCGGCGTTAAAGTTTGGATCTTCCGTGGTGAGATCTTGGGCGGCATGAAACAAGTCATGAACCCAGCTCCAGCTGAAGAACGTCCAGCTAAACGTGGTCGCGGTCGTGGTGAAGGTCAAGAGCGTCGTGGTCGTCGCAATGATCGTTCTGCTGAAAAAGGAGAATAATCCATGTTGCAACCTAAACGTACTAAATTCCGTAAAGTGCAAAAAGGCCGTAACACTGGTCTAGCACATCGCGGTAGCACAGTATCTTTTGGTACTATCGCACTTAAATCAGTTGAACGTGGTCGCATGACTGCGCGTCAAATTGAAGCAGCGCGTCGTACAATCAGCCGTCGTGTAAAACGTGGTGGTAAGATCTTTATCCGTGTATTCCCGGACAAACCAATTACTGAAAAACCATTAGAAGTTCGTATGGGTAAAGGTAAAGGTTCTGTGGAATATTGGGTTTGTGAAATCAAACCAGGTAAGATCCTGTACGAAATGGAAGGTGTGAACGAAGAATTAGCGCGTGAAGCATTTACGCTTGCTGCTGCTAAACTTCCGTTTAAAACCACTATCGTGACTCGGACGGTAATGTAATGAAAACTAAAGATCTACGTGAAAAGTCGGTAGAAGAATTGACAGCTTTGCTTGATGAGCAACAGTTGAACCAATTCCGTCTTCGCATGGCTAAAGCAACTGGTCAATTGGGTAAATCGCACGAAGTGCAATTAACTCGTAAAACTATTGCTCGCATCAAGACCCTCCTTACCGAAAAACAGGGGAACGCACAATGAGTGAGCAAACAGTTCGCACGTTAACAGGCAAAGTAGTAAGCGACAAGATGGACAAGTCTATCGTTGTTCTTATCGAACGCCGCGTTCAACACCCGTTGTATGGCAAATCAATCCGCCGTTCAACAAAATTACACGCTCATGATGAGAACAACACTGCTAAAACTGGCGATGTTGTAACTATCAAAGAAAGCCGCCCAATTTCTAAAACTAAGTCTTGGACTTTAGTTGAAGTTGTTGAAGCAGCTGCTGAGTAAATAACGTTCTTGTTGCATCATCGGTCAATTTCGAGTACTCTTTGAGCCTTTCGAAATTGTGACCGGTGATGCTCGGTTTTGGAGTAGGGCAATGATTCAGACCGAAACTATGCTCGACGTAGCAGACAACAGTGGTGCTCGCCGCGTACAATGTATTAAAGTACTTGGTGGTTCACATCGTCGTTATGCTTCAGTTGGCGACATTATTAAAGTTACTGTAAAAGAAGCAATTCCACGTGGCCGTGTTAAAAAAGGCGACGTAATGAATGCAGTAGTTGTACGTACAAAATTCGGTATCCGTCGTCCAGATGGTTCTGTTATTCGTTTCGATGATAACGCTGCTGTTATTTTGAACAACAACAAAGCTCCGATTGCTACTCGTATTTTCGGACCAGTGACTCGTGAACTTCGTACTGAACAGTTCATGAAAATCATTTCATTGGCTCCTGAAGTTCTATAATAGAGGCAATCATGGCTAAGATTAAAAAAGGCGATCAAGTAATCGTGATCGCAGGTAAAGAAAAAGGCAAACAAGGTACTGTTTTGTCTGTTTCTAATGACCGAGTTAAGGTTGAAGGTCTTAACTTAGTTAAGAAGCATCAAAAGCCTAACCGTGCAACAGGTGCTGAAGGCGCTATCGTTACACAAGAAGCTTTGCTTCATATCTCTAACGTGGCAATTTTTAATGCTACAACCCAAAAGGCTGACCGTGTTGGTTACCAAGTGATTGACGGCGTGAAAACTCGCGTTTACAAATCAAATGGTGAATCAGTGGCGGTAGCGAAGTAATAGGTTGAAATAGGCAATGGCCAGACTTAAAGCGCGTTACAACGACGAACTTAAAGCTCAATTACAAGAACAATTGGGCGTTAAGAATGTGATGGAGATCCCTCGCATCACTAAAATCACGATCAATATGGGTGTTGGTGCAGCTGCTGCTGACAAAAAACTCCTTGATGGTGCTCTTTCTGATATGCAAGCTATCGCTGGTCAAAAACCAGTTCTTACGTTAGCTCGTAAATCTATCGCTGGTTTCAAAATCCGTGATGGTTGGCCGATTGGTTGTAAAGTTACTTTACGCGGCGAACGCATGTACGAATTCTTAGACCGTTTGATCTCTATCGCGATCCCTCGTATCCGTGACTTCCGTGGTTTCTCTGCGAAATCATTTGACGGTCGTGGTAACTACTCTATGGGTCTTAAAGAACAGATTATGTTCCCTGAGATCGATTTTGATAAGATTGACCGTATTCGTGGTATGGATATTACCATCACTACGACTGCTCGCACCGATGACGAAGGCCGTGCGCTTATGCGTGCATTCGGCTTCCCGTTCAAATAAGAGGTCGATATGGCTAAGAAAGGTATGATTAATCGCGAATTGAAACGCGAAGCTACTGTTGCTAAATACGCTGCAAAACGTGCTGAATTAAAAGCTGTTATTGCAAACGTAAATGTAAGCGACGAAGAGCGTTTCGAAGCGATGATGAAGTTACAAGCATTACCACGTAATGCATCTCCAGTACGTCTTCGTAACCGTTGTGGTTTAACTGGTCGTCCTCATGGTTACTTCCGTAAGTTCGGTTTAAGCCGTAACAAATTACGTGACACAGTAATGCAAGGTGATGTACCGGGCGTTGTTAAGGCAAGCTGGTAAGGAGCACTATAAATGAGTATGCAAGATACCGTTGCCGACATGTTAACACGTGTTCGTAACGCACAAATGGCGAAGAAACAAACTGTTTCTATGCCAAACTCAAAGTTAAAAGTTGCGATTGCTAACGTTCTTCAACAAGAAGGTTATATCGCTGATGTAGCTGTTGCAGATGCTGAAGGCAAACCAACACTTACTTTGACTTTAAAATATTTCGAAGGCAAACCAGTTATTGAGACTGTGAAGCGCGTTAGCCGTCCAGGTTTACGTCAATATCGCGGTAAAGATAACCTTCCAAGCGTTAAGCAAGGTTTAGGTATTGCAATTGTTTCTACAAGCAAAGGCATCATGACTGATCGCGCTGCACGTGCTGCAGGTATCGGTGGTGAAGTTA
Organism: Acinetobacter sp. YH16032; assembly: GCF_013417345.1. NCBI lineage: Bacteria > Pseudomonadati > Pseudomonadota > Gammaproteobacteria > Moraxellales > Moraxellaceae > Acinetobacter > Acinetobacter sp. YH16032. The sequence continues at coordinate 61,983 of NZ_VPEE01000007.1, forward strand.
TTGCTTTTGTTTCTTAATAGGTGATTCCTCATGTCTCGTGTGGCTAAAGCCCCAGTAACTGTACCTAACGGTGTAACAGTTACTCAGAACGGCCGGCAGGTCGAAGTGAAAGGCAGCAAAGGTACTTTGTCTTTCAACCTGCATGCGCTGGTCGAGCTAAAACAGGAAGACGGTATTCTAGCTGTTGCTCCTAAAGCTGAATCTAAAGATGCTTGGATGCAAGCTGGTACTGCTCGCGCTGTGCTTAACAACCTTGTTAAAGGTGTTAGCGAAGGTTTCGAACGTAAGTTACAACTTATCGGTGTTGGTTATAAAGCTGCGGTTAAAGGGAACACAGTTCACCTTAACCTAGGTTTCTCTCACCCGATCGATTACAACCTTCCTGAAGGTGTAACTGCTGAAACACCTACAGCTACTGAAATCGTGCTTAAATCTGCTGATAAAGCAGCTTTAGGTCAAGTTGCTGCAGATATCCGTGGTTACCGTCCGCCAGAGCCATATAAAGGTAAAGGTGTTCGTTATTCTGATGAAGTTGTACTTCGTAAAGAAGCTAAGAAGAAATAAGGCGCGAGGTTCTTATGAACGAAAAGAAACAAACCCGTTTGCGTCGTGCGAAAAGCACACGCTTGCACATCCGTGCATTGGGTGCGACTCGTTTGTGTGTAAACCGCACTCCGCGTCACATCTATGCTCAAGTAATCTCAGCAGATGGTGGCAAAGTATTAGCGCAAGCTTCTACTTTAGATGCTACGTTACGTAGTGGTACTACAGGTAACGTTGAAGCAGCTACTAAAGTTGGTGCTTTAATCGCTGAACGTGCTAAAGCAGCTGGCGTAACTAAAGTTGCATTTGACCGTTCTGGTTTCAAATATCATGGTCGTATCAAAGCCTTGGCTGATGCTGCTCGTGAAAACGGCTTGGAGTTCTAATCATGGCTAAAGTTGAACAAAACGAAGGTCTTGTTGAAAAGCTGGTTGCCGTTGATCGTGTAGCCAAAGTTGTTAAGGGTGGTCGTATCTTCTCTTTCACAGCATTAACTGTTGTGGGTGATGGTAATGGTCGCGTAGGTTTTGGTCGTGGTAAAGCTCGTGAAGTTCCAGCTGCTATTTCTAAAGCACTTGAAGCTGCTCGTCGCAACATGATTACTGTTGAACTTGTTGATGGTACTGTTCAGCACCCTATCAACGCTCGTCACGGTGCTAGCCGTGTTTACATGCAACCTGCTTCTGAAGGTACTGGTGTAATTGCTGGTGGCGCTATGCGTGCTGTTTTAGAAGCTGTTGGTGTACGTAACGTATTAACTAAATGTTATGGTTCTACTAACGCTGCGAACGTAGTAAACGCGACTTTTAATGGTCTGCGTGATATGACTTCTCCTGAGAAAGTTGCTGCGAAACGTGGTCTTTCAGTAGCACAAATTCAAGGGTAATCAATCATGAAAACGATTAAAGTTACCCAGACTAAATCTGCATCGCATCGCTTGAAAAATCACAAGCTTAGCCTTAAAGGTTTAGGTCTGCGTCGTATTGGTCACACTGTAGAAGTTCAAGATACTCCTTCTAACCGTGGTATGATCAATCAAGTTTACTATATGGTTAGTGTAGAGGAATAAGCCATGACTCTGCGTTTAAATACAATTGCACCTGCAGAAGGTGCTAAGCGTGAAAACCTTCGTTTAGGCCGTGGTATTGGTTCTGGCGTTGGTAAGACTGGTGGCCGTGGCGTCAAAGGTCAAAACTCACGTAAGAGCGGTGGTACTCGTCCAGGTTTCGAGGGTGGTCAAACTGCGTTATATCGTCGTCTACCTAAGTTCGGTTTCACTAGCCAATTGGCTTTGAAAACTGCTGAAGTACGTTTGTCTGAACTTAATAAAGTTGAAGGCGATATCGTTACTCTTGAAACTTTAAAAGCAGCGAACGTTGTACGTAAAGATATGATTCGTGCTCGTATCGTTCTTTCTGGTGAAATCACTCGTGCATTCACTGTTCAAGGTGTTGCATTGACTAAAGGCGCTAAAGCTGCTGTTGAAGCTGCTGGCGGTAAAGTCGAGGAGTAATCGCGAGTGTCTATGTCTCCTAGTTCTACAGGTCATGTTCACATGATGAAAGGTCAACCATTTCACGTGAAATATCGTGAAATTATTCGCCGATTAATGTTTTTAATTGGTGCTTTGGTGGTCTTTCGACTAGGAGCGCATATTCCGCTGCCAGGTATTGATAATGTCGCTTTAGAACGTTTCTTTAGTGCAAACCAGGGTACTTTCCTTGGTTTGTTTAATATGTTCTCAGGCGGGGCATTGGAACGAATGTCCATTCTTGCGTTGGGGATCATGCCGTATATTTCTGCATCGATTATCGTGCAGTTAATGTCAACGGTTGTTCCTTCGCTGGAAGCATTGAAAAAAGAAGGCGAGCAGGGCAAGCGTAAGATTAACCAATATACGCGTTACGGCACATTATTCCTTGCAATTGTACAAGGTATTGGTATGTGTGCGGGTCTGATTAGTCAAGGGATTACCTTTACTTCAGGTTTAGCATTCTATATTCCTGCATTAACGTCGTTAGTTGCAGGTACCATGTTCTTAATGTGGTTGGGAGAGCAAATTACCGAACGTGGTGTTGGTAATGGGATCTCTATGATCATCTTTGCAGGTATTGTTGCTGGTTTACCAAGTATGGTTGTGCAATCATTTACCCTAGTGGAAAATGGTCAATCAAGCTTAATTGGTATTGCTATATTTGGCTTATTGTCTTTAGCTGTTTTAGCTGCGATTGTGTTTATTGAAAAAGCACAACGTCGTATACCTGTTAACTATGCTCAAAAGCAGCAAGGTCGCCGAGTATTTACTGCACAGCAGACTCACTTACCATTAAAAATCAACATGGCAGGTGTTATTCCAGCAATTTTCGCAAGTTCGTTATTGCTGTTTCCTGCAAGTTTAGGTCAATGGTTAGGTAGTTCTGATCCTAATGCAGGGATCGTTAAGCGTACACTACAAGATTTGGCATTAGTTTTATCGCCTGGACAACCATTATATTTGGTGCTATTCGGTGCGCTTATTATTTTCTTCTGTTATTTTTATACGGCACTAGTTTTCAGTCCTAAAGAAGTATCAGAAAACTTAAAGCGTAGTGGAGCTTATGTACCTGGTATCCGCCCAGGTGAGCAAACTGCTCGTTATTTAGATCATATTCTTAGTCGTTTAACATTTATCGGTTCGATTTATATCACTGTTGTATGTTTAATGCCGATGGTACTTCAAAGTTCTTTTGGTATTCCATTCCATTTGGGTGGTACATCGCTGTTGATCGTGGTTGTTGTAGTTATGGACTTTATGGCTCAGCTACAGGCACACCTCACATCGCGCCAATATGATAATCAAACACTAATGAGTAAAACGACTGCTCATCCTAAGGGATAAGCGCACTTAGAGGTTTCATCATGAAAGTTCAAGCTTCTGTAAAGAAAATTTGTGGTAGCTGTAAAGTTATCCGTCGTAATGGGGTAATCCGCGTGATTTGTAGCGCTGAACCTCGTCATAAGCAGCGTCAAGGTTAATCTGATCAAGACCTGTTGATTTCAGTAGGCTAATTAGGTTATTATCCGCCCCTCAAAGATTTTGTGGGGCGGTTGATTATCTCTACTGCCTTTTTGGAGAAAGTGAATGGCTCGTATTGCCGGTGTAAACATTCCGGATAACAAGCATGCTGTTATCTCTCTTACGTATATCTTTGGTATTGGCCGCCATACTGCTAAGCAAATCTTAGCTGCAACTGGTATTGCACCAACTACTAAGATCCGTGAATTAGATGACGCTCAGCTTGATGCGATTCGTGCAGAAGTTGCTAAGGTTCCGACCGAAGGTGACTTACGTCGCGAAATTTCCATGAACATTAAACGTTTAATGGATTTAGGCTGCTACCGCGGTCTTCGTCATCGTCGCAGCTTGCCTGTCCGCGGACAACGCACCAAAACTAACGCACGTACCCGTAAAGGTCCGCGCAAACCTATTAAGAAATAAGATTTCTGGAAGCTAAAAGATGGCTAAAGATACTCGCACACGCAAGAAGGTCACTCGTACCGTCTCTGAAGGTGTTGCACACATTCACGCTTCTTTTAATAACACCATTGTGACTATTACCGATCGTCAAGGTAATGCACTGGCTTGGGCCACTTCAGGTGGACAAGGCTTCCGTGGATCACGTAAATCAACTCCGTTTGCTGCTCAGGTAGCTGCTGAAGTAGCTGGTAAAGCTGCTTTAGATTACGGTTTGAAAAACTTGGATGTCCTTGTTAAAGGTCCTGGTCCAGGTCGTGAATCTGCGGTTCGTGCTTTAGGTGCAGTGGGTTATAAAATTAATAGCATTACCGATGTGACTCCAATTCCTCACAACGGTTGCCGTCCACCTAAAAAACGTCGCGTGTAAGGAGAAACATTCATGGCTCGTTATATTGGTCCAAAATGCAAACTCTCTCGCCGCGAAGGGACAGACCTGCAACTTAAATCAGGCGTTAAACCGTTTGATGTTAAGACAAAAAAACATGCTAAAGCTCCTGGCCAACATGGTGGAGCTCGTGGTGGTAAACAATCAGAGTACTCACTACAATTACGTGAAAAACAAAAAGTACGTCGTATGTACGGTGTTTTAGAGCGTCAATTTAGTAACTACTATAAAGAAGCTGCTCGTGTTAAAGGCGCAACAGGTGAAAACTTGTTGAAATTGCTTGAAAGCCGTTTAGATAACGTTGTTTATCGTATGGGCTTTGGTTCTACACGTGCAGAAGCTCGTCAGCTTGTATCTCACCGTTCAATCACTTTAAATGGTCGTCGTGTTAACATCGCGTCAATCCAAGTTAAAGCTGGTGACGTGATTGCAGTACACGAAGGCGCTAAACAACAATTACGTATTAAAAACGCAATTGAATTGGCTGCTCAACGTGGAACTCCTTCTTGGATGGAAGTTGACCATTCTAAATTAGAAGGTACATTCAAATCTGCACCTGATCGTTCTGATTTACCTGCTGAAATCAACGAAAGCTTGATTGTTGAATTGTATTCTAAATAATCCTTGAGGTAGCAATAATGACGCGTACTGCAAACGAGTTTCTAACTCCGCAAGCGATCAAGGTCGAAGCGGCAAGCGGGACCTCGGCAAAAGTGATTCTAGAACCTTTAGAGCGTGGCTTTGGTCATACTCTAGGTAATGCTTTACGTCGCATTCTTTTATCATCTTTACCTGGCGCTGCTGTGGTTGAAGTTGAGATTGAAGGCGTCGAGCACGAGTACAGTACTTTAGAAGGCTTGCAGCAGGACATCGTCGAGCTCTTGCTGAACCTTAAAGGATTGTCTATTAAGCTGTTCGATCAAAATGAAGCATATTTGACATTAGAGAAACAAGGTCCTGGCGATGTAACTGCCGCTGATCTTCGTTTACCTCACAATGTTGAAGTGGTTAACCCTGAACATTTGATCGGCACGTTAAGTGCTTCAGGCTCATTGAAAATGCGCTTGAAAGTTGTTCAAGGTCGTGGTTATGAGACTTCTGATTCTCGCTTCCCAGAAGGTGAAACTCGCCCAGTGGGACGTTTACAATTAGATGCGTCTTATAGCCCGATTAAACGTGTTTCTTACACAGTTGAAAATGCTCGTGTAGAACAACGTACAGACCTTGACAAGTTGGTCATTGATCTTGAAACAAACGGGACTGTTGATCCTGAAGAAGCGATCCGTAAAGCGGCAACAATCTTGCAACAACAAATTGCAATCTTTGTTGATCTTCAGAAAGATCAAGCTCCAGTTGCTCAAGAACCTCGTGAAGAAGTTGACCCAATCTTGCTTCGTCCAGTAGATGATCTAGAGCTTACTGTTCGTTCTGCTAACTGTTTGAAAGCAGAAAATATTTACTACATTGGTGATCTTGTTCAACGTACTGAAGTTGAGTTGTTAAAAACTCCTAACTTAGGTAAAAAATCGTTGACTGAGATCAAAGATGTTCTGGCTTCAAAAGGCTTACAACTCGGCATGCGTTTAGAAAACTGGCCACCAGCTAGTTTACGTATGGACGATCGTTTTGCCTATCGTAGTCGTTAATTAAGTAGGACTATCACCATGCGTCATCGTAATAGTGGTGTGAAATTAGGCCGTACAAGCAGTCATCGTAAAGCGATGTTCCAAAACATGGCTAATTCTTTGTTTGAACACGAGTTGATCAAAACAACTGTGCCTAAAGCAAAAGAGTTACGTCGTGTAGCTGAGCCTTTAATCACTTTAGCTAAAGTCGATACAGTAGCAAACCGTCGTTTAGCGTTTGCTCGTACTCGTTCAGCAGCAACTGTTGGTAAATTATTTACCGTTCTTGGCCCTCGTTACAAAGAACGTAACGGCGGTTATCTACGTGTTCTTAAAGCGGGCTTCCGTGCAGGTGATGCTGCACCGATGGCTTACGTTGAGCTAGTAGATCGCGAAGTTAAATAATTTCGTGTAGAACATCGCAAGTTGTTCAAAAAAGGTCGGTTGAATAAACCGGCCTTTTTTTTGTCTAACAATTGGCATTACTTGACCTGAATTGATATGTTTTTTGCAACTTTTAGTCAAACTTGACATTGTGTATTGTCAAAAATATGTTTTAATAAAAATGTTCTTATAAAAAGGTTAATAAAAGAAATGGATAAGCAAGTCGATATTCTTATTGTTGGTGCTGGTATCTCTGGAATTGGAATTGCAGCACATTTAATTAAAAATAATCCGAACCGTAAATTTGAAATACTCGAACGTCGTAAAAGTTTCGGTGGAACGTGGGATTTGTTTAAATACCCAGGTATTCGCTCCGACTCAGATATGTCTACTTTTGGCTACAATTTTAAGCCATGGCGTAAAGCGAATGTGCTTGCAGATGGCGCTTCGATTAAAGGTTACTTGGGCGAAGTTGTTAGTGAGTACAATATTAAAGAAAAAATTCATTTTGAGCATCGTGTACTTTCTGCGAATTACGATACTTCAATAAAAAAATGGATTGTAGAAATCGAAGATCAAAATCAAAAGAAACAAACTTGGCAAGCTAATTTCGTATTAGGCTGCACAGGTTATTATAACTATGACCAAGGTTTCCAACCTGATTTTCCAAATCAAGATAAATTTAAAGGTCAATTGATTCATCCACAATTTTGGCCTGAAAATTTAGATTATACCGGCAAGAAAGTAGTTATCATTGGTAGTGGAGCAACTGCAATCACTTTAGTACCAGCAATGGCAAAAGGTGGGGCTGGGCATGTAACAATGTTACAACGTTCACCAACTTATATTGCTTCAATTCCTTCGATTGATTTTGTTTATGACAAAACACGTAAATTTATGACAGAGGACATGGCATATAAGTTCACGCGTGCTCGTAATATCGGAATGCAACGTGCGATTTTTGCTTTGTCAAAAAAACAACCTCAACTGGTTCGCAAGTTACTTCTTAAATCTATTGAAATGCAGTTGAAAGGTAAAGTGGATATGAAACACTTTACCCCAAGTTACAATCCTTGGGATCAACGTTTATGTGTAGTGCCAGACGGTGATTTATTCAAAATTTTACGTAGTGGTAAAGCAAGTGTTGAAACAGATCATATTGAATCATTCACTGAAAATGGTATTCAATTGAAATCTGGTAAACACTTAGATGCAGATATCATTGTTTCTGCGACTGGTCTAGAAATTCAAATTATGGGCGGTATCAAAGCGACTGTTGATGGTCAGCCGATCAAGACTAGCGAACATATGCTTTATAATGGTGTGATGGTAAGTGATGTACCAAATATGGCGATGGTCATTGGTTATGTGAACGCATCATGGACATTAAAAGTAGATGTAGTCGCTGATTATATTTGCCGTCTATTCAAATTTATGGATCAGAACGGTTATGATGAAGTTGTCGCACCAACTGACCATTCCGCAATGCTCGATGAAACAGTTATGGGTGAAATGTCATCAGGTTATATCGCGCGAGCGGCTGATCAACTTCCAAAACAAGGTACCAAAGCACCCTGGATGGCAACGCATAACTATTTAGCTGATCGTAAAGATCTCAAAAATGCGACTTTTAACGATGGTATTTTAAAATTTTCGAAGGCTCCTGTACAGTCAGTAAAAAAGCCTAAATTAGTATCTTAATGAATAGCTATTAAAATAAAAAGGAAGCGAAAGCTTCCTTTTTCTATCTACAAAGAACGTGATATGAGTTCTTTCATGATTTCATTGGTGCCGGCATATATACGATTTGCACGGTTATCGATATATGCGCGTGCAATAGGGTATTCAAGCATGAAGCCATAGCCACCATGTAACTGTAAGCACTCATCAACGACTTTAGAGAACATATCAGAAATTTTATATTTTGCAGCTGCGGCCGCATCTACACCTAACGTACCCTCAAGTTGTAATTCCATACAACGATCTAAATAAGAACGACAGAAGTCTATTTCAGTTCGAAGTTCTGCTAGCTTAAAACGTGTATTTTGAAATGCGCCAATTGGCTTGCCGAATGCTTTACGATCTTTTGTATATTGTACTGTGTGTGCAAAGGCAGCTTCTGCACCTGCTTGGCAGATAATCGCAACAAGCATACGTTCCCAAGCGAGTTCTTTCATAAGCATGATGAAGCCCATGCCTTCCATACCAATCAAATTTTCCTTTGGTACACGAACATTATCAAAGAACAATTCGCAAGTATCTTGTCCTTTCATACCAATTTTATTGAGTGGTTTACCTTTAGTGAATCCAGCTCGATCAGCTTCGACAATAATGAGAGATAAGTTGGCTGAACCTTTATCACTATTACCTGTTTTGCACACAACAATTGCCATATCACATAGATAACCGTTGGTAATAAAAATTTTAGAACCATTGATGACATATTCATCGCCATCTAAAACTGCAGAAGTTCGTACAGCTTGTAAGTCTGAACCTGTACCAGGCTCAGTCATCGCAATGGCAGTGACAACTTCGCCAGAAGCCATTTTAGGGAGCCATTTTTTCTTCTGTTCTTCGTTGGCAAAATTATTCAGGTAGTTCGCAACAATATCCGAATGCAATGAAAAACCAGTTGATGAATCCATTGCATAAGCTTGTTCTTCAATGAGGATCATACTGTAGAGTCGATCTACACCATATCCACCATATTCTTCAGGCATTGTGGTGCACAATAGACCCATTTCACCCGCTTTATTCCATAAGTCACGATCTACATGCTGTTGTTCTTCGTATTTGGCAATATTTGGAACGACTTCTTTTTCATAGAATTTTCGAACAGTATCACGAAAGGCTTCATGCTCTGCATTGAATAATTTTCGAGGCAACATATTAGGAATTGGTCGAATTGCGCCTGATTGCATATTTATATTTCCATAAGTGTTATTAGAATAGCCACAACATAAGAGAGCCTGAACATTGGTGCAATGTGTTGAATGCTCAAAACGCAAGAATTGCTGATGAATTTGGTCAATTGATATTTTTAAAACACAAAGCTCATGGCTTAAGTTAAAATAGAATGAACACAGATTAGGGGATAAAAATGTACGATGAATTAACGCTTGAAGAGCGTAAAGTTATCTATCGAGCACGTCGTGGTTTAAAAGAAATTGACGTGTATTTTGATCCTTATGTAAAGCAATACTATTTGCAAGCTGAACCAGAAGAGAAAGCAATGTTTGCTGAACTGGTTGAACAAGAAGATCCTGATTTATTGGATTGGTTTATGGAGGTTTCTGAACCACCTAGACCTGAATTGCGCCAATTTATTCAAAAATTAAAAGATTATGTCCATAATCCATGAGCGTTATTCACTGAAACACAGCTCTTATTCGGCTGTGTTTCATGTTTTCTCTATTTTCATCATGAGTATTACTTTATTAATCAGTATTAAGCTCATTTATGCTTTGGGCAGTATTATATTTATACTGATTATCTGGTGGAATTTTAAAAAAAAACCACAATTAAAAGAATTACAAAAAATAGACAAAGATTTATGGTCGATTCAAATGACTTCAAATCCAAAAATATACCAAGCAAAACTGAATCGAGTTTTTCATTTTCATTACTTCGTAGTACTCAGTTTTAACGAAAATAAATTCGATTCTTTGGTGATTTGGAGAGATCAAATAGATGAAAAACAATGGAAAAGCTTGATTACTCATGCAAGTTTTGGCTAATTGTTAGACAATAAGTCTTTTATTTTTAAATTTAAAACATGATAAAAAACAATTATTTAAAAATATATTATATGAATAAAAAATGAATTGTTTGACGAAAATGAAAGAAAATCAAATTGTTAGACAAAAACACGATGAAATCTTAATTTCTAAAGTACATTAAACATACCAACAGCTAATGAGGAATTTCAAAATGAGCGAAATTCATATGTGGTTGTTTCTAGTGGTTGCTGCTGTTATGGCAATTATAATTGGAAGACTAGGAACTGTGCTGAAGGAACGAATTGAACACCACAACAACGAACAAAATAAACTCTCTTGAGTTTACCATTTAATAAGTAGCATGTGCCGAACCGTCGCAATGCTACTTTTTTTTGCCCAAAATTTTAACAATTCAAAAAATAAGTCAATTATTTCAATTCAGATCAATGACAGACTAATTGTTAATGAAGTGCATTGCTGCACTTTTATTCAGCGATTGCATCTGATATTTTAAATCGCAAGGATGACAAAATTATAAAATTGAGGACAGGAAGTATGTCTAAATTAAAGACTCAAGGTCTTTTCACGGCAATTGCGGTTGTAGCAGCTACAACTTTATCTGGATGTTCATACGTAATCAAAACTGGTGCGAATGCATCACTTGCGTTTAGTGAAAAACACATCTTACCGCCAGTACTCTCAATGGGTGATGTGGATATGGTGTGTAATCAGGGCACAGCTTTGACTCCTGTGATTATGGCGACTAAAGATATGGGTGCTGATCCGACCCGTATGGCAGTTCTTTTATATTCAGCTTCAGGGATGTGCGCAGAAAATCGTGCCTTAGATGCAGAATTAAGATACCTAAGAGCATCAAAAGCAGGTCAAGTGACAGAAGCACAAGATGCGCGTATTGAACAAAAGCGCTGGGCTGCTGTTGCTGCCGAACGTCAATATACGGGTTATCAATTGTTTGCGGAGCGTTGGCAGTCTAAATATAAATATAATTTAGGTGACTCATGTCCAACTATGCGTCGTAATCTTGACCAAACAGTATATCTGTTAGGTATGTTAAGTGGCTTACAAGCGATGACCAATGATATTGCTTCTGGTGGTCAAGTGCATGTTCCTAAAGATATCGCAGCAATTGTTGAACGTGGCATGGTCTGCCTCGATAACAACAAGTTCTGGGGCGTACCGAATGCTACTCGAGCAGTGATTTGGACATTATTACCTGGAGCTGATGCAGGCAAACCAGATCCATACCAAACGCTTAAACAATCTATGCAAATTGGTGAGCAAAAAGGAGTACGCTTATCGCATGCCTTGTATGCTGTTGCAGCACAAGCCAGTGGTGACGATGCAAAAATACGTGATGCATTACGTTCTTATGCCGCTTCACGTGCTGAAGAAGTTCCTGTAAATCCAGAGTTTAAGTTATTGGATAATATGGCAGGACAAATGATACAAGCGATCTCAGACCGTTATTGGACGGAGAATACAGGTGTACGAACTGAAGCTGATGGAATGTCGAGCTTCTGGGATGATCAAGCGACCAATGAAGCCGATGATCTTTTCGAGAACACATTAGGCGAATAAGATTTTTTTAATTTTGTTCAAAATTAAAAAATGGAGTTATTCAAGAAAAAGAGCTTTTAAGCTCTTTTTCTTTTAGGAATACGAAAGATGAAAGATACTATCCTGATTCGAAAAATACTGTTTATTGCATGCTGTATCAGTATTTCCGCTAGTCTGCAGATTTTTCAGGAGTATTTTTTCTATTGGCGTCCTGTATTGGATGAAGAAATTTGGCGAGTATGGACAGCTCACTATGTACATGTGGGATGGATACACTATGCATTGAATATGGTGGGTTTAGCCTGTCTGCCTTTCATCTTCCCATATGTCAAAATTAGGTACATGTTGTACTTGTTGATCGCACTCCCGCCATTAGTTAGTTTAAGTTTTTATTATGTTTATCCTCACGTTGAAGCTTATGCAGGTCTATCAGGGGTACTACATGGTATGTATATGGCTTTGGCAGTTTATTTTTTAAAATTTGAAAAAGAACGTAAATTCTCGCTGCTTGTATTAGCTTTAATCACGGGCAAAATTTTGTGGGAAAATATCTTTGGTTCTCTCGATACTGCGCAAATGATTGGTAGCCCAGTATTGGTTGAAGCACATTTAACAGGTGCAATATGGGGGGCATTACTCAGCATGCTCTTTTTAATTTATCAGCACATCTCCGTGAAGGACACACACATCTCTTAATTCCTCTGATACTTAATTATCACTTATTTTAATGTGTGATCAGATTCAAATCTTTTGCATTTATTTTTTTAAGGTCATATTTGTTTAAAAAAAGAAATACAGTATGGTATAGCCTACTGATTTAGTTGGTTTTTATCTCGCTCTTAAGAGGTGAATTGATGAAAATTGGCATAAATTTAAAAAAAATGGAAAAGTCAGTCATTCTTTTTTAAAAAAAAATCAGTCAGATTCATGTGATAAAAGAGGTAAGGAAATTAGGTAAAGGATTTTGCCTAAGCCCGAATTAGAAAAGATGAGCTGTACAGGCAATGTATAGCAGTATTAAATAATGGAATAACAATGCAAGAGCCTTCTAAAAAGAGATCTGGGTTAGGTCTACTTAGTTATATATGGACTGAGTGGATATCTGCGTTTACGATTTTGCTTCTACTGTTACTGACGCTCATCATCGGGACAGGAGAAATGATTCACGGGCAGATGTTACGTTTAGGTGAAAGTCTATACGGTGACGAAAAAATTGGTATGCAATATTCATTCTTGCGTGCTGAACCTGAAAAGCCAGTCTGTGATCGAAATCCAAATATTGACCTTCTGGTTCAAAACCAAATGCAAGCCAATGCAAAGGATGAATTTGCAGATATCTTTGGTACAACATCTGAAGAAGATGTTCGTGCCTCTGTGTTGGCTGGTCAACAGTTATGTGAAGAAAAATATGCCTTCTACGATAAGTCAATTCAGTATTTAGAAGATAACCCTTCAATACGAACTTACCGAACCATGGAAACAACTTTCTTTGGTATTTTCCAATTTGGTACGGAAAATAAGGCAGTTCTATTGATTATCATGGTGGTACTTGCAGCGATCACTGCAACACTTAAAATCCACCACATTGGTCTACGCGGTCCAAGTTCTGTTTTAGATTATCGGGTTTACGCTGTCGCAATGATACTTGCGAACAGTTTCTTAACCAGTTCAGCGATCAGTCAGTATAGATCTGTATTGAACTCTGGTGTTCCGCCAACCAGTGAGATGACAATCATCTACTGGTTATGGATAATCTTGTTCAGTACACTGACATTAATTAGTTTGTACCAATTGTTCCGTGTACCAGAAAATGCGAAGCCAGGTGGTACGATTGGCATGGCATTATTGTCAGTCCCACTTTATGCCTATATGGCGATCACAACAGGATTTAACTTTACCTTTGTGATGGACTATCCAATGGGTCAAGGGATTTATTTAGGGCAGCTGGTTGAGTTCTCTACTATTTTCCTTAATTTATCACTGTTCATTTGGGCAGGTATGCTGTTAAAGCAGACATTAATTGTTGATAAATTCCTAAATATTTTACGTCCATGGAATCTAGCGCCTGAAACGCTTACCTGGTTAATCTTACTTGCTGCTGCATTACCTACAGCTTATACAGGTGCATCAGGTATTTTTGTAATCGCTGCAGGTGCGATCATTTATAAAGAAGTTTGGAATGCGGGCGGACGCCGTCAATTCGCTTTGGCTACAGCAGCGATGTCGGGTTCGCTTGGTGTGGTACTCCGTCCATGTCTATTGATTGTTGTTGTTGCATCACTGAACAAAGAAGTAACAACTGATTTATTATACCAATATGGTATCGGTGTTTTCCTCATCACTTCGACACTGTTCCTATTAATTTCACTGTTCTTTGCTGAGCAAAAATTCCGTATTGCAGCGCCATCAGTTGCATTCCCGAATTCCGCTAAGGCATTAGTGGCAGTAGTTCCTTATGTGATCGTGTTCCTGATCGTGTGGTCATTCTACAAGTATGCATTAAATACCAATTTGAATGAGTTCACTGCACCAGTCATGATGCCAATCATTTTACTTGTCATGGTGCTTTATGAAAAATTACGTCATGAACCAGCACCACTCGCACCAGTAGGACATTGGGATACGACATTAAGCCATACTTCGGTTGAACAAGAAGCAGCTAAGGCGCGAGTGTCAGCATCTGAAATTGCAGCGCAAGATAGTCCAGACAATCCTGCGCGTAAAGTGAGTTTCTGGAAGTCAATTCATGTATCTGCAAGTGAAACAGTCGGACATATCGGGGCGCTTGTGATCTTAATGGCATTGTCTGTCAGCGTTGGTGGATACTTAGAGCGTATCGAGTTGATGGAACACTTCCCAACGGATATTGAAAATATCTATATCGTGATTACCTTGATCGTATGTCTCATGGTATTTGTCGGTATGATTATGGATCCGTTTGGTGCTGTCATCTTAATTTCAGCAACAGTTGCGCCTGTCGCCTACGCTTATGGTATTGATCCTGTTCACTTCTGGATGATTGCTTTAATTGGTTTCGAATTGGGTTATGTATCACCACCAGTTGCACTCAATCACTTGCTCGCAAGGCAGTCGATTGGCGATGAAGAGGTGGCTGCTGCCGATGCAGAAGTGAAAGATAAAACGTTCTACTACAAATACGAACGTTGGATTCTACCTCTGATTGTGATGATTCCAGCAATGTTGATTATCGCCTATGTGCCTTATATCTTTAAGTTATTTGGTTGGTATCAATAATTAAATAAAATAAGCACCTTCGGGTGCTTATTTTTTGATGAATTTACAACAAAGCCAGCTCCATCGAGCTGGCTTTGTTGATTTTTAAAACATCTTAATTTCTTGGGCGCGGCTTAAATTGAATAACACCAATTTCGTCTGCAACCTCAGGCATTTGAGGTTCATCTATATGTGTCGGACGATTTTCAGAATAGTTACATTCAATACATTCGATCCATTCTGAATCACCTGAAGTGAGCATGACAATACGATCCATAGCTTCACATTTCGGACATTTTGCACCTGCAATGAAACGACGTTTGATCGACATAATGACACTCACCTTCAAAAATTAGTAACGTAGTTTAAGCAGTTTTAGTGTCATTCGTCCAACCTTGATGGCGTAATAATGCATCAATTTTAGGCTCACGACCTCTAAATTTAACAAAGGCATCAAGCGCTGTATCTTTACCGCCTACAGCAAGCACTGCTTTGCGGAAAGCAAGCCCAGTCTCTTGGTTGAAGATGCCTTCTTGTTCAAAGCGATCGAATGCATCACTTGCCAAAACTTCAGCCCATTTGTAAGAGTAATAGCCTGCGGCATACCCCCCTGCAAAAATATGGCTAAAACTGTTTTGGAATCGGTTGTATGGTGCTGTAGGGAGCACAGCATATTGTTCACGAATTTCGTTTAGAGTGTGTTGAATAGCTATTGCATCTAAAGCAGGAGATTGTTTATGTATATTCAAATCAAACATGGCAAACTCAAGCTGTCGAAGGGTTTGCATGCCTGATTGGAAAAATCTCGCATCCAAAAGAGACTTAAGGAGTTCTTCAGGTAACGGTGTTTTGGTTTCAATGTGTTGGCTGATTAAAGCCAAGCTTTCATTATCCCAAGTCCAGAATTCCATAAACTGACTTGGCAGCTCGACGGCATCCCAAGCGACACCATATGTGCCTGCTACAGAGATATGATCTACTTCTGTGAGCATATGATGCAGACCATGTCCAAACTCATGGAAAAGAGTAACGACTTCATCATGTGTCAAAAGCGCAGGTTGTTGACCAATCGGTGGTGTAAAATTACCGACCATGTAACAAATCGGTTTCTGCATGCCATTGTTGGTTTGCATACGTGAGCGGAATCCGCTCATCCATGCTCCACCACGTTTCCCACTTCTAGCGTACAAGTCAAAATAGAATCCACCTATAACACTGCCTTGATCTTCAAGCTCATAATATCGTGCATCTGGATGCCATACTGGTGCTTCACGTTCAATGACTTGAATACCATATAAACGCTCCACAATTTTAAATAAACCTTGAACGACGACAGGGGTAGGGAAGTATGGCTTAAGTGCTTCCTGAGACAGATTAAACTGTTGAACTTTGAGTTTTTCCGAGAAATACGTCGTGTCCCAAGGTTGTAGTTCATCTACACCATGAGATTGAGCAATTGCTTTTAATGCCTCAATTTCTTGTAGGGCAGGTTTACGAGCATGTTCTGCCAACTCAATCAGGAATTGATCTACAGCTTCAACACTTGGAGCCATCTTACTTGCCAGTGAATATGCTGCATAATGATCAAAACCTAAAAGTTGAGCCATTTCTTGGCGCAATTTGAGAATTTCTTCCATCACCGCAGTATTGTCATATTCAGGGTGATCTGACTGATCCGACGCTCGCGTGGTATATGCTTTATATAAGGCTTCGCGAAGCTCTCGATTATCTGCGTAAGTCATGATCGCAAGATAAGAAGGGAAATCCAATGTCGCCACGGCTTGATCGAGTTCACGTTGTTGACCGTATTGCTTTAGCAGTTCGATACTGCTCGCAGGTAAACCAGCAAGTTCATCTTCAGTTAATGGTTTGAAATATGATTGTGTGGCATCAAGAACGTGGTTAGAAAAATCTGAAGAAAGCTGCGATAAACGAGCTGATATTTCTGCGTAGCGTTTTTTTGCTTCGCCTTCTAGAGCCACGCCTGAGAGTTTAAAGTCTCTAAGTGCAAGTTTAATCGCACTCTGTTGAGCTTCTGGTAAATCCGAAAAAATAGGTGCATCATGCACATATTGGTAGGTTTGATAGAGCGCAGTATGTTGCCCTAATTGTGTGTAGTATTCACTTAAGCTAGGTAAAAGAGACTGATAAATCTCGCGGGTTTCAGGATTGTTCATCACAGCATTTAAGTGAGACAAAATACCCCAAGATTCGCTCATTTGGTTTTCTAATTGATCGATTTGATCGAGCACATTTAATTGTAATTGTACCGTGTCTGGGACTTTCTCGAGTTGGTTTATAAAGTGTTGACCATTTTGAATCGCTTGTTCAATCTGTGCTTTAAGTTGATCAAGTGTAATTTGAGAAAAATCGGGTACAGGCAAAGTTGCCTTTTCTAAAGTCATTCAAGGACCTAATTGATTCATTTACTTCATTTAGATGTAGGGGTTTATGGACTTTAAATCAAGTGATACATTCAATTATTTACGTAAGTGCTAAATAAAGAATCGGTGCACTTGATTATAAATTAAAAAAATAAAGCTTAAAAAAAAGAGCGCCGTAGCGCTCTTTAAAGATTTAGTCTAATTTAGCTTTCGCATTCGACTTTTTCTTTTTTACTTTAGCTTTCTTTTTCGCTTTGTCTTTTACTTTTCCATCAGATTTTTTGTCTGATTTTTTAGTATAAGAGCTTGGTTTTGCCTTGGACTTTTTCTTACGAACAGGGCGTTCACCGCTTTCATCTTTATCTTTTAGGAGTTCGACAGGCTCATTCAACATGCGATTTAACGCTTCTTGCTTGGTGACCGGGTTTTCCTTCACGACACGTGGTGCTCGACTACGAATAGCGCGACCTGCATGGCTGAGTTGTTGAATCAATTCAAAATCAATCTTACGTTCTTCTAAATTGACACCTGCAACCTTGATGCGTACTTCATCACCCAAACCGAAGGTCTGACCACGATTTTGCCCAACTAAACTTTGACTCGCTTGATCGAAGACAAAGAAGTCATCGCCAAGCTGGCTTACATGGACCATACCATCGACATATAAATCTTTTAAAGTGACAAATAGACCAAACTCAGCCGTAGCACTAATGACGCCAACAAACTCTTCACCAAGATGCTGTTGCATATAATGGCATTTTAACCAAGTGGTCACTGAGCGAGAAGCTTCATCAGCTCGACGTTCTGTTGCCGAGAAATGATTACCGGCTTCTTCTAGTGCGCCACCTGAGACTGGTGCAGGTTTATTTTTGAGGTGTGCTTTGATAGCACGATGTAATAATAAATCTGGATAACGACGAATTGGAGAGGTGAAATGAGTGTATGCCTCATACGCCAAACCATAGTGACCAGCGTTATTTGGCCCATAATAAGCTTGCATCATGGAGCGAAGAAGCACAGCATGAATACTTGGCGCATCAATACGGTCTTTAGTGGCTTCAATGACCGCTTGGTAGTCCGCTTGCGTAGGTTGATCAGGGAATTTCAAACCTAATAACTTAACAAAGTCGCGAACTTTTTGAATGCGTGAGAATTCAGGTGGCTCATGCACACGATACAACATTGGAATTTCGTGTTTTAAAGCAAATTCAGCAGCAGCGACATTGGCTAACAACATACATTCTTCAATGAGTTTATGAGCATCGTTACGTGATCTTGGTAGAATTTCTTTAATTCCACCAAGTTCATCAAAGGTCATGTACGTTTCAACGGTTTCAAATTCCATTGCATGGCGTTCTGCACGTAAACCTTTTAATACTTGGTAAAGTTGGAATAATGTATTCAGTGATTTACGCACTGTACGATCTTCAGGTACAGCTTGACTATCACCTTCAAAATATTTTGCAACTTGGTCATAGGTGAGTCGTGCTTTAGAGTGCATCACCGACGGATAGAATTCAAATTTTGTGACTTTACCTGCGCGACTTAAATTCAAATCACAGACCATACATAGACGATCGACATTTGGATTGAGTGAGCATAAGCCATTTGAAAGTGCTTCAGGCAACATCGGTAAGACAAAGTGAGGGAAGTACACAGACGTACCGCGTTCTTGTGCTTCATCATCTAAAGGTTTACCAATACGAACATAATGACTGACATCTGCAATCGCAACCACGACACGATAGCCGCCACCAGGACGTTTTTCTGCATAGACAGCATCGTCGAAGTCACGTGCATCTTCACCGTCAATTGTGACTAAGGGTAAATCTCTTAAATCAATGCGTCCTTGACGATCTCGTGCTGTCGGTTCTTTAAAACTTTCAGCTTCTTGAACTACTGCTTCTGGAAATTCGTAAGGTAAACCATATTCTAAAATGGTTTGAGGAATAATAATTTCAGTATCAGATTTGTCGGCCATAGATTGAATAATATGGCCTGTAGCAAACTCTTCACGATTTGGAAAATCATCAATTTCAACTCGAAGAGAATCACCAACTTTAGCTTTCGCATGCGCAATGAGTTCTTTTTCTAAGGTAATCGGTTGATGCGCATTTGGATTTGCTGGTTGAATGAAGTATTCACCTTCATATTCTGCGAGTTTCCCAATGATTTGTTTGACGCGTCGTTGGGTAATTTCAGTAATGAAACCCCATGGTTTACCTTTACGGTCAACAGAGGTCTGTTGAACTTTAACTCGGTCACCATGGAAGACTTGACGTAATTCACGCTCAGGTAACAAATATTCTTCTTTCTTACCATCTATACTCGCAACCCCTAAACCTTTGCTATTGATATAGATGGTCGCATCATGAACAGGTTGATCTGCCATAAGCTGGAACTTATAACCTTCTTTCGTCAATTGACCATCACGAACCATCGCACTTAAACGGTGACTAAGTGCTTCAATACTTTTTTGATCCGCAATTTCGAAGTGTTCCACAAGGTCTGCATGAGACAATGCTTTTTTCTTATTCTCAATCGTTTCTAGAATCAGAACACGGCTTGGAATAGGATTATCGTAACGTTCAGCTTCCGCTTTGGCTTCAGGGTCGACCCAATTTTTCATAATGTCTTTGGCTTCATATCAGAAGATAAGTTTAGCATAAGACATGATAAGAAATACTGCACGTAAATGATTGCAATAAAGTGTTTTTAGTTCATAAATTATAAAAGAGATGCAGAATAGACAGTATTAAAGTGAAATTAATGCAGATTAAAGGTAAAAAACCTGAAAATTGTTTAAAAAATATATGATTGAACAAAAAACATAGAATTTTTTAAATTCTCACTTGAAGAGTAGGGACGAAGTTTGTATTATGGCGTCTCGTTACGGTGAGGTGGATGAGTGGCTGAAATCACTTCCCTGCTAAGGAAGCATACCTATTACTGGTATCGAGGGTTCGAATCCCTCTCTCACCGCCAACGATAAACTTGAAATGCGCTCATAGCTCAGCTGGATAGAGCACTTGGCTACGAACTAAGGGGTCGGGAGTTCGAATCTCTCTGAGCGCACCAATCAAGTTAATCGATGTAACGAAGTCGTAAGACACTCAAGTACGCGCTCATAGCTCAGCTGGATAGAGCACTTGGCTACGAACTAAGGGGTCGGGAGTTCGAATCTCTCTGAGCGCACCAACTTGATCATCTCTAAGATGTAAAAAAGAGAAGAAACCGCTTAATTGCGGTTTTTTTGTTTCTAGAATGAAGTGATGCTATAAATCATCATATTTTATTAGCTACTTAAGAAAGAAATAAATTTTAAAATTTCTACACATATTATTTTTAATTAATAGATATTAGCTCTTATAAAAACATCATCAATCCAACTCAGGATTGTTTGGAATTTGGATTGATCTTGTTGACCATCTCTTAAATTGTTGATTATCTAGCCATAATTTACATTTGCGTATAAATACTGTTCGCTTGATTTAAATTTTATTAAAAAGTACTTAACAAATAATAATATTCATATATAATGCTCTCCATCAAGACGTCGCGCTCATAGCTCAGCTGGATAGAGCACTTGGCTACGAACTAAGGGGTCGGGAGTTCGAATCTCTCTGAGCGCACCAACTTGATCATCTCTAAGATGTAAAAAAGAGAAGAAACCGCTTAATTGCGGTTTTTTTGTGTCTATTTTTTTATCTTATTTCTTCTGCTCTTCGTTTTTGACTTTCAATGCAAAGACGACATTCGCCCCAACTGTAGGAAGCACATCATGATAAGGCAAGCTCCGTGCTGCACGAATCAGGAACGGTGCTTTTTCATCTATTTTTCCAGCATTCGTCATTTTCAATAAAGTACCTTGTTGAAACTTATCAAATTGCATTTTTCCTTTAATGTATTTCAGATCACCGCCTTGAGCATAAAAACTATTCTGATTCGACTGAGGAAAGCTAAAATTTAGTTTAAATCGGAATGGAATTTGAATAACTCCTAACCCGAGTTCAACTTTAAAATCTGCCAATTGTGTTTGGTCTTTTAGGGTTTCGATATCAATAGATTTGAGTTGGCGGGGAAACAACTTTTTATAATGTACAGGCTGTGTCCATTTTTGTAATTGTTGCACTGGTTGTGAATAATACTGATACGTCGTCACAAAACGCATTGATTCGGCACCGTGTTGATAAGGCACAGTTGTCGGTGTATGGACAAAACTTACAGGGTGTTCGGTGATACGACTGATTTGTGCGATTTTGGCTAATTGACTTGTCGTTAATTGGTCGGATGGAAATTGCCCTGGTTTGAGCGCACTCGAAGAAGGCGCTGTTAATTTTTTTCGAATTGATTCAAGTAAAAATGCATGTGTACCACTTGGAATTCCCATTTTTGCTTCAGGCACTGCATTCAGAACTTTGCTAAATAGAAAACCTTTAGGTTGGTTTAAATCTCCCCATTGCGTTAGGGTTAGAAGGGTATGATTCTGATCCAATTTGAACCATTCAAATTTGCCTAGACCATAAGGAACAGGTGCATCCACAATCAAGCTCGAAATACTATTGGCTTCAATATGATGCTGAAACACTATGGTCTCATTAAAGTTGAGCACTGGTATTGGTGTTGGAATGGAAATTTTATATTGAACCTGAGTGATATTTTTTTCTTGATTTAATATTTTAGCTGACTTCAATGTTGGGAACAAACCAACAAAATTTTCAAACTGTGAAAGCGTTTTGGCGACCTTTTCTTCATTAACAGGCAATACGATGGCAGATGATGTGAACTTCACATTTGGATTGGGTTGTTTTTTGCGTGTCGGAATAGATGTTTGGGTATTTGTGTGCGCATAGATGAGAATCTGATCTTTTGCGATGCTGGCGAGTTCGGTACTATTATTTTGAAATGGTTTTAACGCACTGGGTATATTTTCTTTCCATTCAATAATCGCACTGTACGACAAGCTAGGTACAAAAATAAGGCTTAAGCACAATGCTCGATAGTTAAAGTATTTCATTTTCATCCTGAACTATGAATTTAGACTTTTTATTTTGTGTCATTGTAAATCGTGTGATGCTTTCATCAATAGTGCGATGATGTAATCAACAGTATTCATTAAAACGACAATTCGATTTCAGGTAAAGTGGTGTAATATCTTTGCTTAAGAAAATCGATTGTTGAATCCCCTATGTCTGATACTCAACCAGTTTTATCTGTCCGTTACTTCTTAAATTTACAAGAGTCTCAGGATGGTTTTGCATTAGCTACTTTTGGCAAAAAACAATTTACGCGTTTTTTAACGCCACTTGTCAGTATTGCGATCGTGATTTGGGGGCTTTATCTTGGATTAGAGGGTGTAGGGCGCTATTACGTGGCTTTAGGCACGTTCTTTATCTTTTTACAAATCGTTATGCGTTACTGGTTCTTACCTATGATGTTCAAGCGTCAGTTTGAAAAATATCAATTTGGTAAGACTGAGCAAGGTATCGATTTGTTTCAAAACTCTGCCGAGCTTTTTTCAAGTGGTCGTCCTAAACAAGCATTTGCCTACAGTGAAGTACAAAAATTTGTAGTGGGTAAATTGACCTATATGCTTGAACTCAAAAATCATACAGTGGTCATTATTCCAAAACGTGCATTTGAGTCTGATGTAGATAGAACACTGTTTGAAAATACATTCCAAAAACGTTAAGTTTTGATGAGTTCATTACTCAAACTATAAATAAGAGAGATTTTCATGAGTGCAGTTCCATCAAAAATTGTATGTGTCGGTCGCAGTTATGCTGCGCATGCTCAAGAATTAGGTAATGCGATTCCTGATCAACCTGTCTTATTTATCAAGCCGCCGAGTAGCTTGGTGTCCTTAGCAGAAGGGATTGATTGGAATCGTGCATTGGGACAGTGTCATCATGAATGTGAACTTTCATTACGAATAGATCGACCGCTCAAAAACGTTACGGATCCTCAAGAGGCATTAGCAGCAGTAGGTGCAGTCACCCTTGGTTTGGATTTGACTTTAAGAGATCAACAAGATCAGCTTAAAAAGAAAGGACAACCTTGGGAACGTGCGAAAGCATTTGATGGATCTTGTATTTTGGCAGATTGGATTTCGCTTGATCAGGTCCCAGCATTAGATCAAGTCCAGTTTAAGCTCGAAATTAATGATCAACTTAGGCAACATGGTGATACGGGTTTACTGATTTTTAAATTAGGAGCGCTTTTGGCAGAAATCAGTCAAAACTTTAGCTTAATGCCTGGTGATGTTGTCATGACGGGTACGCCTGCAGGTGTAGGACCATTAGAATCGGGTGATCAGCTCAAAATGACTTTGACTGGCTTAAATGAAGATTTTGTGTGGACTACGCAAGTGCATTAATGATGCATCAAGCTCAATTAAAAAGGATGTTGGTTCATCCTTTTTTTATGGCTAGAGATTGTCTGAATTGATGTTTTTACGAAACTGTTGGGGCGTGATGTGCATCCAGCGTTTAAACATATTGATAAAGGCTGAGGCGTTGGCATAGCCCAAATCTAGAGCAATATGTTCAACAGTTTTATTTTCAGACAATAAGCTTAATGCTCGTGTAATTTTAAAGCGTTGACGCCATTCATTGAGCGACATCGAAATTTCAGCTTCACATAGGCGAGATAAAGTGCGCTCACTCATATTCACCATTTGAGCATAATCTCTCAGTGGACGCTGATCACTGAGATGCTCATGGATGTAGGTAAATATCGTTTGTAATGCAGGATGATCAGAATGGGGCAAGTAGCTTTTGAGCAGGGGTGAGCTTTTTAATTGATCCAGTAAAACCATTAAAAGTCGTTGATATTCGGGTTGATCATGTTTGAAATATGTTTTTCTGAGTTCATTGAGTAGCGCCGTTACTAAGGGGGAGCTCAGTAAAATACCTGCTTGTTTAGGCAGTGCATCACACAGGCTTTCATGCACGTATAAGGTGGCATGAGAAACAGCTGTGAGATTAATACTGCTGTGATGCAGATGCGGCGGTAGCCAAATTCCGTAGGGCGGAGGTGTTAAATATTGATTTTGATCAATATGAACTTCCATTACACCATCAAATGCATAGATAAATTCGCCCCATGCATGACCATGTTTAGGATATTCAGAATGGGCTGGATCATTACGGAATGTTAACCAAAGATTCTCTTGGATATGATCATAATTATCTAACTGAACGAATGGTTCATGTGGATGGCGTTTTGGCATATTAAATTGCCTGAATAAATGTATTTGTTGTCTGTTTTGAATTATATATTCTAATTCAGTCAGCAGTATAGTGACGACTTGTTTGTGTGAAGAGTGCCACTCATGGGTGAGCGAAGAGGTCTTGACCTTCAGGCGTCAAGCTTAATGACCGTATTGTGTTTAGTCTGGGGTTTACAGCAAATTGTCTTGAAAATCGCCGCAACTGATATTAGTCCTCTGATGCAAATCGCATTGA
Source organism: Acinetobacter sp. YH16032 (assembly GCF_013417345.1). Taxonomy (NCBI): domain Bacteria; kingdom Pseudomonadati; phylum Pseudomonadota; class Gammaproteobacteria; order Moraxellales; family Moraxellaceae; genus Acinetobacter; species Acinetobacter sp. YH16032. Next base: position 86,818 of record NZ_VPEE01000007.1, read on the forward strand.
GCTGTGGTTTGGCAACCTTGCTTGTCGTTCCATTATTGTATCGACAACGAGTGCAACAACTGTTCCATTACCGTTATGTTGTTCCTGGAATTTGGTTAGCCTTTTTATTTTCTGCAGAATTTTATTTGGTTGCTGAGGCACTCAGGTACACCAGTGCTGCGCACACTGTTGTTCTGCTCTATACCGCGCCTATTTTTGTGGCTTTAGGCTTACATTGGAAAGTCAAAGCTGAAAAATTGAATCACTTGCAGTGGTTTGGTATTTTGTTCGCATTTTTTGGCATCGCTTATACTTTTTTAGTGCGTGATCAAGCTCAAAGTCAACTCAACCATATTTTATGGGGAGATTTTCTTGCTCTAATGGCAGGGATGATGTGGGCATTGACTACGATTTCTTTAAAATTTTCAACGCTTTCAGAGGCACCGCCTACTCAAACATTATTTTATCAATTGCTAGGGGGCTTTATTTTTTTATTACCTTTAGCTTTTTGGACTGGACAAGCAGATGTACGCTGGTCACAACTGGCGTTTCTGAGCTTAACATTTCATGCGGTTGTCATGTCTTTTTTAAGTTTGCTGCTATGGTTTTGGTTGTTACGAACTTATTTAGCAAATGGCTTAGGTGTGTTTTCGTTTTTGACTCCCATGTTCGGCATGTTGTTTGGTGTCTGGCTGTTAGATGAGGAGATCGAAACGAGTTTCTTGGTCGGATCTTGTATGGTTCTTGCAGGGATTATGATTGTGTCTTTGCACCGCTATTTGAGAATTTATCTTGATCGAATCAGCGCAAGAATTGGAGCATTCCATTGAATCAGTACACATGGCTAGGATTAAGCTCAATTTTGATTTGGGCCTCGTTGGTTGCGGTAGTGAAGCTTGTAACTGAATCATTAAGTCCGGTACAGGCGGTGGCGCTGATCTATAGTTTTAGTGCATTGTTCATGTTATGGAAGAATGGTTTTCCCAAGCTTTCACTCATGCCTAAAAAATACCTATTGGGCTGTGGTGCTCTTTTTGTTGGCTATGAGATCCTGTTTTTAATTTCGATTGCACTCTCAACGCATCGAGAACAGGTATTAATCATTGCAATGATTAATTATCTTTGGCCTCCTTTGCTGATTGTATTTTCGATTCTTGCACGGCAATTGAGCGCGAATATTTGGGTGATTGCTGGCTTTGCATGTGCCATTCTTGGGTTAATGATGGTTGTTAATCCAGATATTCTCGAGCCGAAACGGATATTGGTGGCCGTGCTTGAAAATCCATTGGCGTACTCATTTGCTTTTATTGGCGCGGTGCTATGGCCTTTGTACAGTATATTTACCAAGAAATATGCAGAAGGTCATAATGCTGTTCCGTTTCTTTTTCTAATGACTGCAGTTGGGTTGTGGGCTGTACATTTTGTGATGCGAGAACTCTTTGTTGAGCTGAATTTGATGACATGGCTGATGGTTGTAGTCATTGGCAGCTTAATTGGCTTGGCTTACAGCAATTGGAACCAAAGCATGCAATATGGACATCTCAAAATTTTAATTTTGGCAACGTATTTTATGCCCATTTTTTCAAGTCTGATGTCGATGCTGATTCTAGATGTGCAACCTCTAATAAGCTTTTGGATCGGTTGTGTCTTAGTGACCTTAGGCGCACTTATTTGTTGGCAATCTACACGTCCATATAATCCATCTATGCAATAAGAAAAAGACCTATAGAGGTCTTTTCTTATTGCAATAGTTTATTTTTCTTCAAGTATGGTCGATAGCGGTACGGAGAGCTTCGCAGCCAGATAATCATCAGCTTCAATCAGTGCAGGACCAATACGGTTCATCCATACGTCATCTTCATGGATTTGTCCGATATCATTTTTATCAGGCAGCGTATAAGGTAATGATTTATAAAATGACCAAAAATCAAGATGATCTAAATTTCTAACCAAAACATATTCATTATTATCTGTACGTTTAATAATATTCTGCTGTTCCAATAGATTGACATATTTAGGCCAGCGGCCAATTTCACCGCGTCCTAAAATATCAAGTGCCTCCAGATCAGTTACGGTTTTACCTTGTTTTTGTTTTTTATAGAATAACTCAAGCATATCTAGAAGCATGAGAATTGGATGGCGCGTTTCAGTTTTACCTGTATGAAATGCTGTGAGAGCATAACTTATCTCAACACCAAGCAGTACGATGTTCCAAGATAGATAAATCCACAACAGGAAAATTGGAACCGCTGCAAAAGCACCGTAAACCAATTGATAACTGGTAAAGTTAGTCATCACGAAGCCGAATAAATTTTTCAGTAACTCGAAGGTAACAGCACTAAAAATCGCAGCAATCATGGCTGCTTTTATTGGAACAGAGCGGTTTGGAATTGTCCAATACAATGCAAAAAAACCAAAGGCGGTGAGTGCAAATGAGATGACCCATAAAATAAACGTGCCATTCAATTCATAACCTGCAAAATTATTGCTTAAGATGTTCATAGACGCTAAAGTCGATGAAATCACAAAAGCCGAACCCAGCAGGATAGGTCCCAGTGAAATGATGGTCCAATAGCGCATAAAACCAATAATGCCATTACGCGTTTCTGTCACACGCCAAATACGATTGAATGCTGTCTCAATGCTAGTGAGCATCATTACTGTGGTAAAGAATAAAAACAGCACACCAATAATGGTTAAGTTGCTCGAATTGTCAGTAAATGCATTCAATGCTTTGTCAAACGCGATACTGGTTTTAGGCAGAAAATTACTGTAGATCAATTGTTGTAATTGTTGCCGAGCAGGTTCTAATGCTTTAATCGATGAAATGATAACCAAGAATACGGTCAACATCGGCACGACAGCGAAAAGTGTGGTGTAAGTTAAAGAGCCTGCTTGCTCACGACAATTGTTAGTTTCAAAGCGTCGTAGTACAAACAAAATAAACTGAAACCATGTTTTATTGTAGAAAGGTAACTTTTTTAAGATTTCCGCCATAAATAGTGAGTCTCGAGTATTTTTTAGTTAAAATTCTGTACGTTCGTTGCACAGCTTAACCAAATTTTAAAAAAAATACCGTATAGTTTTCTTTTTTCATTGGATGATCTTTTTATGCAAGCATATGTTCTAGTTTTGTATTACAGCAAATATGGTTCAACCAAGGAAATGGCACATTTAATTGCTCAAGGAATTGAATCTACTGGAATGCTTGCGAAAATTAGAACAGTTCCACAGTTGGCAACAGTGGTGACCGAAGCAGCACCAAGTATTCCAGAGGAGGGCGATATTTATGCGACTTTGGATGATCTTCAACATTGTTCGGGACTTGCATTAGGATCACCCACTCGATTTGGCAATATGGCATCAGAAATGAAATATTTTTGGGACCAAACAACGAGCTTATGGCTCAATGGTGCATTGCATAATAAACCTGCTTGTGTGTTTGGTTCATCGGGGTCTATGCACGGCGGGCAGGAAAGTACATTACTGACCATGTTGCCACCTTTGTTTCATCATGGAATGCTGATTTTAGGTTTAACCAATGCCAATCCAGCTTTATCAAATACAAAATCAGGTGGGACACCTTATGGTGCTACACATGTCAGTGGTCCTAGACACGATCAATCTCTAAGCCAAGATGAAAAATCACTATGTATCGAGCAAGGGAAACGATTAGGTGAAGTGGCGTTGCAAATGTTAAAGAAATAATTTTAAAGATTATTTTATCAGGCATAAAAAAGTGAGCTTCTCGCTCACTTTTATTTTGAAATATGTTTTTGTTCAAACCGGTGTTTGCACTTTTTGCATTGGTAATCGAGGAAAACATTCTTATCGACGATTTCACCCGCTTTTTTTCCAAAACGATGACCTAAAAAGCCACCAGTCACACCCACACTGATTGCACCAACAAAAGTGCCTATTGTGCCACCCATGATTACACCTAAAGGGCCCGCAACAGCACCAATGGAAGCACCAATAGAAGCACCTGATGCAGCACCACCCACAGTACCCGCAGTCGTACCCGCTGCGGAAAGAAGAACACCACCTGTTTTTTGCAGTAATTGTTCATGGTTGCGTTTTTCAATATCAGTTGAACCGCATTTTGGGCAGTGTATTTCTAAGTTTTCAGTCATTTAGGATTGCTCTAATCTATACATCCATTTATTTCAAAGATTCTAGCATTGCACTTAAAGTTGCAACATGGCCGAATGTAGAAAAACTGTAATGCCAGATAAAATAAAAAATTGATTTGAAAATAGATTAATCTAATTTTTAAGGATAAAACCATATTTTATGAGAGGATGGCTTAGATCTTGAACTGAATAACTAAGCGCAAATAGTGATTTAATTTTTTTCGAAGTTTGGCTTATTTTTTTATTCCAATCAAAAAAATTACCAAGACAATGAAAAAATTATTTGTACTAAGCACCATTGTGACATTGAGTTTTAGCCTCATTGCATGCTCAAAAGAAAAGCCTACTGAGCTTAAGGGGCAAGATGAATCAAAAGAAAAGTTAACAACCTTGAATATTGGCTATCAAAAAGCGGCGCTTAAATTCATCGTTGCAAAACAAAATAAAACTTTTGAGCAAGCATTTCCCGGTGTGAAAATTCAATGGAAAGAGTTTCCGGCAGGTCCTCAAACACTAGAAGCATTAAATGTCGGTGCTATTGATGTGGGGTATACAGGGGATACACCTGTAATTTTCGCACTTTCTGCAGGTAAACCAATTCAATATTTAGCTTATGAAAATGGATCTAAAAACTCACATAGCTTGCTCTTACCCAAAGACAGCACGATTCAAAGCTTAAAGGATCTAAAAGGTAAGCGCATTGGTGTTACACAAGGTTCAAGTGCGCATTACTTTCTCTCACAAATATTAGATCAAGCTCAATTGAGCTGGTCTGATATTCAACCCGTCTGGTTAACGCCTGCAGATGCACGAGCTGCTATTGATAAAAAATCACTCGATGCTTGGGCGATTTGGGATCCTTATGCAAGTGCTGCTTCGCTTAAAGGTGATACACGTGTTCTTATTGATTCAAAAGCTTTGCCATTAGCGTATAGCTTCTATTTGTCTTCTCCAAAATTTTTAAAACAACATCGGGTTGAAGCCCAAAAATTTGTGCAAACATTAAATCAAGTAGATGATTGGATCAATCAACACCCAGATCAAGCCGCAAAAATTTTGGCGCAAAGTACAAGCTTGGATGAAAATATTACTAAACTGGTTTTAGAAAAAAGAAATATTCCTGCTTATGCCAAACTGGTCGATACAGATACAGTTAAGGCGCAACAAAAAATTGCAGATTTATTTTATCAGCTCAAACTCATTCCGAATGCCGTGTCTTTAAAAGATCATGTGTGGACTGGGCAAGATTAAGTGATTGAACGCGAATCATATTTTTATAGCAGCATAAGTATCCAGTTTAAATGATTTCAAAAGCATTCATCTTTCAGTCATTAATACAATGAAGTATTAGAAAGATGAGTGCATCATGAATCAACCATTACAACAAAGCTTAACCGCACTTCCAATTCTAAATTTAAGTCAATTTGATCAATCATCAACGCAAGCAGATTTTCTGCAACGACTTGCACATATCGCCAAGGATATTGGTTTTTTTTATTTGACAGGTCATGGCATTTCAGCTGAAAAAATTTTGGAGATTCAGCGTATTACTCGACAGTTTTTTTCGCTGCCACAAGAACAAAAAGATGAAATCGCTATGATTCATTCCCCGCATTTTCGAGGGTATAGTCGAGTAAATGCCGAAGTTACACGTCTGCAACCTGATTTTAGAGAACAAATAGACATTGGTTTTGAGCTGGCAGCATTAGAACCTGAAACTGGACCGACATGGAGACGTTTACAGGGACCAAATCAGTGGCCTTCGAATTGGCCTGAGTTTCAACGCGTAGTCACCGCATGGCAACGAGATCTCAGACAAGTTGCAATTAAATTATTAAAAGCCTTGTTGCTTTCATTGGGGCAGCAGGACACAGCACTTGATCAATTGATTACAGGCAGTCCACATGAACTACTCAAGCTGATTCATTATCCCCCAATTGATCAAATGAATCATCAGGGTGTAGGGCCTCATAAAGACTCCAATATTTTAACTTTACTTTTACAAGACCAGATCGGAGGACTTCAGGTCTTAAGTCAAGGCAAATGGATTGAAGTACCATTTGTTGAATACGCATTTGTCGTCAATATCGGTGAGGTTTTAGAGCTTGCCACAAATGGATATTTGATTGCGAATCAACATCGAGTCATATCTCCAACCAATGCAGAACGGTACTCGGTTGCTTATTTTCTTTCTCCAAATTTATTTGCTGGTGAAATTCCGCTTTTAAATCTTGCAGATAATTTAAAAGCGCTTGCACAAGGACCAGAGACAGATCCGCTGAATCCTTTACTGAGAAATGTAGGAGAAAACTGTATCAAAGGTCGACTTAGATCTCATCTAGACGTTACAGAAAAATATTATCCAGCGCAATTTAAACAACTCAAACAATCAACAACAATATCGAGTAAATCATGAAGTCAAAATACGCCCAATTTTTATTTATTATTTTTGCAATTCTCATTATCAGTGCATGTAGTGCTCAACCTAAACCTCAAAAAACAAAGCAAACACAACAAACAATCGTGATCGGATCACATGGATCGGATGTTGATATTTGGAGACATATCGCGGATTCTGATCACGCGAAAACAGCAAAAGTTGACATTGAGGTGAAAGAAATTAATGACGGTGTGGCTTTGAATCAAGCTTTGCTCGATGGTGAAATTGATGTAAATGCATTTCAATCTTGGGCGTATTTCAAAGAATTTAATGACTTGAATCATCTGAAGCTTGCTGTCTTGGCGACCACTTATTTAGAGCCTATGGGTTTATATTCTCAAAACTACAAGTCATTAATTGCTTTGCCTGATCGGGCCTTAATTGCAATTCCAAATGATGTGGCGAATACAGCACGTGCATTAAGGTTATTAGAGCGTGCTCAGCTAATTATACTTAAGCCTGATTTTAATACGATTTCTGGAACTCTTGAAAGTATCCAGTCAAATCCGAAATCACTTCAATTTAAATTGGTCAAAGGTGCACAACTCCCACGTGTCTTGTCTGAGGTGGATTTAGCCGCAATTGGAAATACTATTGCTCTGGAAAGTGGACTAAATGTAATAACAAATGCGATATTTAAAGAAGAGGTCACTGATAAAGCTTTAGAAAATGTCAATATACTGGTAGTGCGTAAAGACCGATTGAATGATCCAAAATTTCAAAAACTTTCAAATCTTTACCATCAGCCTTACGTTGAGGATTATATTCAAAAGCATTTTGGTGGTACAAAATTGGGCATTCAACTAGATCCTGCCACATTAAAATAAAAAAAGCGCCGTTAGGCGCTTTTTTTAATGTTCAACATTATTCTTGAACAAAAGTCACTGTCCCATTTGCAAGTGATTCAACACGAGCAAGTGACTCAACGCGGTAACCTTTTTCAAGTAAAAGATCACGGCCAGGTTGGAACGACTTTTCAATCACGATACCAATCCCGACAACCTCAGCTTCAGCTTGGTGAATCAAATCAGCTAAACCTAAAGCTGCTTGTCCATTCGCAAGAAAGTCATCGATCACAAGAACCTTATCTGTTGCTGCAATGTGCTTCTTAGAAATAGCAATTGTGCTTTCTACTTGCTTTGTAAAAGAGAATACTTTTGAACGATATAAATCATCTTTTAAAGTTAAAGATTGATACTTACGTGCAAAAATTACCGGTACACCAAGTTCCAAGCCAGCCATCACAGCAGGTGCGATACCTGAAGCTTCAATTGTGATGATTTTGGTGATGCCTGCATCTTTGAATAGACGAGCAAATTCTTGACCAATTTGTTGCATCATCACTGGGTCGATTTGGTGGTTTAGAAAAGAATCAACTTTTAAAACCTGATCAGATAGAACGATACCTTCGTTTAAGATTTTCTGTTCTAGTGCGTACACGGGAGAATCCTCTAGGGCAGGTGCCTTTTTAAGCAAAGACGTATTTTAAAAAGCATCTGCAAAAAAGCAAGTAAAAAATGCCTTAATTTTGTGGACCGTTATACCCTGTCAGTAAGAGCCCGTATGAAGATTTCTTATCTTGGTGTGTGACTTTCACTGGTAGATAGTCCAATTTCGGAGACAGCCAAAAAATCGTTTCACGACCTGGTTTATCATGTTTCATCACCACCTTGATGGTATCAAACGTGCCGTACTTGGTTTCCACTTTTTCAGTGCCTTGTTTGACGAATCGACGTGATTCAACTTCTTTAGCATCTGCAATCCAATATTGCGATTTTAAACCGTTATTTTTGAGGTCTTCACGAATTTGCAATTCTGCATTTAACTCATCCAGTACACCAGATTTCCATGCAAATGAGCGTTGCTCTTTATCTTTGGTGGTGTTAATGGTTTTGGCACTCGGATTAAATTTAATGCTCATTGTATTGTTATGAACTAAAATTTTACTGGTGCGACTGAAATTGGATGATTGAATTTGATTATTGTTGAATGTGAAGTTACTGGTTTCAGTCGCTGAAGCAATACCACCTGCTTTAGCTGCAAAAACGTAATTCCATGTGTTACCTGATTTTTTCAAGGTTCGTGTTGCTGACCCCAAGTTTTTACCATTGTATGCAAACTGATAAGAGGCTTGGAAGGGCGTCATGGCAAGCGCTTGACTTGAATAGCCTGTGAAAAGCACGGCTGTACCTACACTTGCAATCACACTCAAAGTTTTAAACGATTTAAATGCCATAAATATTTTCCTTTACCTTCGTATCGAAGGATCACTTGAAGTTTTATTATCTCTGATAAATAAGGAGAAATAATCAATAATCACAGTGAAAATGTATTTTTCTGTAGCTTAAGCTTTATGACGAGATTAGAACTTTGCGCTCTAGTCGTCCTTTTGTTTAATTGGTGTAATGTGATCACTTTCCACTTCATCAGATTTCGATTTGAATCGATCAGTATTCATTTTGCTAAATAAAGCCATCAAATTTACATTACCAATCACCACCAATTCTGTTTCACGAAGTTCTGCATGGTTGACGTGTACTTTGCCCAATGTTTCGATGATCGAGCGATTTTTTCCGAGCCACTGATTTAAATCGAGATGTAAGAGATCGTCTTTGACTTTAATGACATTAAACCGCTCTAAAATCATGCCAAGTGGATCTTTACGAAGAATTTTTTGATAGAAAAATAGGGCAGAGCGGAATGCAATTTTCATCCAAAAGGTTTGAAATTTTGCTTCAATGACTTCGGTTTCACTAATTTGTTCAAATACAATCAGTTGTACATCTTTATTCAATTCCATTTGAATGAGCTTTAAATCTACAGAGAGAATGGTATAAAGCCCTTTCACCTTCAAAGTGGCATAGAGTCGAAGCCAATCGTCATGTAAATCCGCATGTAAATCTTCAAGGATACTGACATTGTCGGTCACAAAGCGCTTGAAAGTCGCATTTAAAAAAACTTGAGAGACAGGAAATTCACGTTCTTCTTCAATAAATCCTTCAGCCTTTTGATAGACTTTACGGAATTTGTTCGCGATATTTGAAATAATCGTTGGCATAAGTGAAGTTCCATTACCTCTAAATCTTGTGAGATGTCAGCTAGTGTATATCTTGTAGGTGATTACTGCCGAAGGATAACAGTTTATCCAATTGCGATGTAATGTTTACAAAGACGTTTATTATGGTTTTGATGGTCAGGCGTTATTTAAGTTTAATCTATTGGTTTCGCATGACTTTATCTTATTTTATCTGAAGAACTTGCTCAATATTTAACTCATTTGTCTAAAATATGTCATCAATATAAAGATCAACTCGATTTATTCAGATTGATAAGCCCGCTGAATCTGACAGACCTCAATCGAATACGTGTCATACCATGATAGGCGACCTTTTTGTTGGGCATAAAGATGTTGGGTGTCTTGATGCCAAGCTTGAATATCTTCTAACCGACTCCAATAAGAAAGACTGACTTCATTATCCTTCTCTTGATAGCTTTCAAACTTTGTACAATGGTAATCATGCATCGCTTTATGCCGCATTTGGCTAGCCAATATTACATATTCATCATCAATATTTTTTATTTTAGCTTTGAAGATGACAACGAAGTTCATTTTTGAATACTCATTTATTATTTTAATTTGCTTCCCGAATAACGGGAAGCATAGACCGAAGTCATTGAGGAGTGTTATTCGTCATCCAAAAGCAGGTAAGGATTTTCAAAACCTAGTTTTTGTAAAATCTCAATCTCAATTGCTTCCATTTCCTCAGCATCTTGTTCAGAAGTTTCATGATCATAGCCCATCAGATGTAAAGTACCGTGAACCAACATATGAGTGAAATGTGTTAATGGTGCTTTAAATTGTTCTTCTGCTTCACGAAGCACAACGGGAATACAAATCACCAGATCTCCGATAGGGAAACTGTCTAGAATTTCAGCCATTTCATCTGGTAAGTCGCTTGGAAAAGATAAAACATTGGTTGGCTTATCTTTACCACGATATTCAAGGTTAAGTTTGTGACTTTCTTCGACATCTACGCAAGCTATACCAATTTCACAATCGCTTTGTGTATCAATATGACGAAGGGTGGTTTCAATAATTTTTTTAACATACGCACGTTTGAGCACCAAGCTTGATGCTTCAAACGATTGTTGTAGTGAGAGACTGAGTTTCAAAATCTTGCCTTGAGCGTGATTAGATTTAAATTACTCTGCATCTTGATGCTGAGCATCAGCAGCAGAATCATTTTCTGATATGAGTGCTTCTTGACGCGCTTTACGTTCCGCACGTGCTTCAGCAGTTAAACGATGTTGTTCACTGTCCCAACCTTCGTATGCTTCTACAATTTTTTGTACAAGCTGATGTCTTACAACATCACGTGAGTGAAAACGTGTGATATGGATTTCTTTAATCTTTTCAAGCACACGTAATGAATGTGCCAAACCAGACTGTTGTCCACGTGGTAAATCCACTTGAGTAATGTCACCGGTAATGACTGCACGCGAACCAAAACCAAGACGAGTTAAGAACATTTTCATCTGTTCTGGCGTTGTATTTTGAGCTTCATCTAAAATGACAAAGGAGTGATTGAGTGTACGACCACGCATATATGCAAGTGGCGCTACTTCAATAATTTGACGCTCAATTAATTTTGCCACTTTTTCAAATCCAAGCATTTCATACAGGGCATCATAGAGTGGGCGTAAATAAGGATCAATTTTCTGTGATAAGTCACCTGGCAAGAAGCCAAGTTTTTCACCAGCTTCCACAGCAGGGCGAACTAAAAGAATACGTTGAATTTCATTGCGTTCAAGCATATCAACGGCAGCAGCTACAGCCAAATAGGTCTTACCTGTACCCGCTGGACCAATCCCGAAAGAAATATCACTTTGAAGAATACGTTGTACATAGCGTTTTTGGTTGGCCCCCCGCGGATTAATGCGGCCCTTACGGGTTTGGAGCCAGACTTCGTCAAGTCCTGTGTGTTCTTGATTAGGATCCAATTGTAATTCATGATCAGTCTGGCTGCCTTGAATCATTAAATGAATCAAATCAGAGCTGATTTGTTGAGAAACTTCAGCTTCGGCGTATAAGCGCTGAAGTAAGCATTCAACTCTCTCGACTTCATCAATTCCACCGTCAATAAAAAAACTATCGCCACGCTGACTGATTTTTACATCTAAACGTTGTTCAATTTGTTTCATATGACCGTTGTACGCGCCAAGCATGGTTTGTAAACGGTCCATTGAAACACCGGGAAAAGCCACTGTACGTCGAATCGCTGCAGTCAAGAGATTTCCTTTAGAGTCTATTAATCTATACCTCTACATTACGCCACGTCAGGTTCAAGATTCAAGAGTTCACCGTAAACTAAATTTAAGGTTTTAATCTCTGTAATCTCAATCTCTGCAAAGCGTCCGAGCCAAGAAGCATCACCAATAAATGTTACTAAACGTGTATTGTCTGCGGTTCCTACCAATAAGTTTGGATCGTGCTTTGAAACGCTCTCAATGAGCACACGTTGGACAGTACCAAGCATAGCATCAGTTTTTTGGATACTTGATTGCTTGATCCATTGTTGAACTTTAGCCAAGCGCTCTTTTTTAACATCTTCAGGTGTTAAATCTTCCAGCTCTGATGCTGGTGTACCAGGACGTTTCGAGTAGATGAAACTATAAGAATGATCAAAATCTAAGTCTTGAATAAATTGATATGTCTCTTCAAAGTTAGCATCAGTTTCACCAGGGAAGCCAATAATAAAGTCTGAAGACAAATGCATATCAGGGCGTACCTGGCGTAATTTAGCAATCTTATCGATATAGACATCAATCGTGTGGTTACGCTTCATCGCCTTCAATACATCATTTGAACCACTTTGAACTGGTAAATGAAGGTGAGAAACCATCTGTGGTAGGTCACGATAGCATTGGATGAGGTCATCATTGAATTCCAAGGGATGAGATGTCGTATAACGAATACGACCAATGCCTGGAATTTCCGCCACTAGACGAAGAAGATCAGCAAACGTACAGATTTCACCTTCGAATGTTTCTCCGCGGTAACCATTTACGTTTTGACCGAGTAAAGAAACTTCACGTACGCCCTTTTCCGCAAGACCAGCAATTTCAGCAAGTACATCATCTAGGGGACGAGAGACTTCCTCACCACGAGTGTATGGCACCACGCAGAATGAACAGTATTTTGAACAGCCTTCCATAATCGATACGAACGCCTTATAACCTTCAACGCGAGGTTCAGGTAAGAAGTCGAACTTTTCGATATCTGGAAATGAGATGTCTACCAGTTTGATTTTCTCTTTTTTCGGCTTTTCAATTTGATCCGTATGTCGATCAAGCATTTGTGGCAAACGGTGAAGTGTTTGTGGACCAAATACCATGTCGACATAAGGTGCACGTTTTTGGATATTGTCACCTTCTTGAGATGCAACACATCCACCTACACCAATCACCAAATCAGGATTTTTTTCTTTCAGCTTGCGCCAGCGACCTAATTCTGAAAATACTTTTTCTTGCGCTTTTTCACGAATTGAACAGGTATTCATTAAAAGAATATCTGCATCAGCAGGGTCTGTCGTTAATACATAACCGTGTGAATCACCTAGCAAGTCGGCCATACGATGACTGTCATACTCATTCATCTGACACCCTTGCGTTTCGATATACAGTTTTTTGACTGCACCATCGATGGCTGGGGTGTGCTGTGGCTGGGTAACAGTGTTTTCTGAGGCAGCTGGGGCACTATTCGGAATGAAGGTTTGAACCGTCATGAAGGCTCCTATCCTATAAAAAGGGATAAATATGTTCCGGTGAAGTATGGGGGAATCCCACACTCGATAAAAGCGAGCTATTTTACAGTATTTGTACTACGGGTTGAACAAATATATAAATCAGATCAAGTTTATGGATTTACAGTAAAAATACTTTAAAATAATAGTGGTTAATCAGCGCTTTACATAACAGAACAGTACTTGATCATTAGAGTATTTAAAATACATTTTAAAATTGCCAAGCGCTGCAAAAGAGTTGATCATGCAAAAAAAGCATGTCCAAATGTAGCGACGAGTTAAAGTTGAGAAGAGAAGCGTGTTAAAAAAAGCAGTGAAGCAAAAACAGTTAAAACAATATTTAATGGGGCTGATAACACTAGGTTGTTTGCCCGTTGCTCATGCAGCTGAAGAGCAATTTAATGAGGCGATTAAATTTGCGAACTCGGGTAATACAGCTCAGCTCGAATATTATCGTTCTGCAATGCAAAATGATGCGCTTGGATATTATCCAGAATATTGGATGTTGAATAATAATTTAGGCTTCCAACCCGCAACGAATATTATCAGCTTTGCACAGCGCTATCCTCAATCTGCAATGGCTGAAAAATTAGCTGCTGATTATGTCGAAGAAAAGGTAAAACAAGCAGATTTCAAGACAGCTCAACTTGTTTTACCTTATGTCACCAATCCTGATCAAGCTGAAAGCTGTGCGGTTGCGCAAGTAAGAGCAAAAAATGGCGATACATTGGTATACGCTGAATACAAAGATGTCTGGCTTACAACAGAGTCGCAGCCAGAATCGTGTAATGGTTTAGGTCGCTTAATGCTAAGTAGTCCCTTACTCACCACCACGGATCGTCAACAGCGCTTGTATGCGCAACTTAGAGCGGGCCAGCCTGGTCCAGCGATCGCAACAGCACAAACTCTGGGTTTAAACTTGTCATTAGCACAATTAAATCAAATTCAGGCAGATCCTTTGAATTATTTATGGTCTGCGACCAAAGGAACAACAGTAGATTATGCTTATTTGGTGTTTGCTTTAGGTCGTGCTGCAGATGCTGACTTGAACACGGCGCTTCAAAATCTTCCTCGTGTTGTGCAAGGTGTTCCTGCAGATGTTCAAAAATATATGTACCGCACGGTGGCGTATATTGGAGGTACGACAGTGATGAAAAATAATTTTAATCCTGAAGTGCTGAAGAACTTTGATTACAGTTATGGCGTGCCTTTTACACCAGAAGAGGCTGAAATTTACGCACGTCAAGCGATTCGTTTTGGTGAGTGGGAAAGTGTGTTGCGTGCCATAGATAGTATGAGCATTACGCAAAAACAAGAAGATCGCTGGCAATATTGGATGGCGAGAGCGTATGAAAATCGCAAAGATCAAGCTTCCAAGCAAGCTGCGAAAAGTATTTATCAACGATTAGCTGCCGCTGGCGATGATTATCATAATCTGTTGGCAAAAGACCATTTAGGTATTCGTTATAATGAAGCACATGATCGTGCTCAACCAAGCGCACAGGATATTCAACGTTTAGATCAAGATATTCACTTTAGACGTGCTTTTGCATTACGTAATATCAATGCTTCAGCAACTTACACAAACCGTGAATGGAATTGGGCTGTCCGCCAAGCTTATCTCAAGCAAGATGATGGTCTATTACTGGCTGCGGCAAAACGTGCCACAGAAATGGGGTGGTATGACCGTGCTATTTATGCGGCGGAAAGAACACTTAAACGTCATAACTATGCATATCGTTATGCGACACCACATCAAAATCTAGTGGTGACGCATAGTAAAAATGCAGGGATTGATCCTTCGTGGGCTTATGGTTTAATGCGTCAAGAAAGTCGCTTTGTAACCACGGCCCGTTCACATGTAGGTGCTGGTGGATTGATGCAAATTATGCCTGCAACAGCAAAAGATGTGGCACGAAAAATGGGTGAAACGTATAATCCTGCTGCATTATCAGATCCGAATACTAATATTCGTTATGGGACATATTACCTGTCAATGATTCAAGGTATGCTGAGTAACAGTCCAGTTCTGGCTACGGCTGGTTATAATGCAGGACTGACTAGAGCACGCCGTTGGCAACCAGAGTTCAAAAGCATTGCGGCGGATCAATACACAGAGTCAATACCACTTCATGAAACACGTGACTATGTGAAGAAAGTTATGACCAATGCTGCTCATTATGGTGTATTGCTTGGACAGGGGCCGCAAGCGATCGAAAGTCGTATGCCGCCTATTCCAGTAAGAAATACGCAATAGCATTTCAACTATTTTTGTGAGCTTGGATGAATCACACAAAACTGCTGTTTAGTCGTCAACACACTTACCTCCTCAGTAGTTTGAGCGTAGGGGCTTTGTTGTGTTCAGCAGATGTGATGGCATCAGGGAAAGGTTTACAAGGATATGTGCTTCAAGTACAGATGACACCTGCCATTTGTGCATTAGATCGAACAAAAGCGAAACACCGTAAATGCCTAGAAGGATATTCACTGACGATAAAGGGTCTTATCCCAGAAACCAGTCGTCATGATTGCCAAACGAGTTCATCTGCCACCTTGGCACCGCTACAGAAGAGGGTTGTTGCTAGGGTGATGCCTGATGAGCAGGCTAGAATTAGGCTGTGGGCCAACTATGGTGGTTGCGTTCCAATGAATGCCAGTCAGTATTTTCGTACCATTATTAATCATGCAGACCAATTAAAAGTTCCTGATTACTTAACAGGAGTGGATCGTAAAACAGTCTCTATCGCGGCATTACGATCGCAATTCATCAAACTCAACCCAAAATTACCCAGCCAAGGTATTGAATTTCAATGCCAAAGCTTAAATGGTCGCCCAGTGTTAACGGGGATTGAAATCTGTTATCGCACGAATGGTCAATTCAAGTCATGTGCGTCTGATATTGTCTCGACCTGCCCAAATACATTTGACATAGAGGGCGCCTACTAATTTATTTCCGCGAAGTTAATTTATATTTCCTATCAGACTTTTGTTGAAATTCATTCTCTTTTCAATGCATCTGTCAAAGTATTGGAGTACAATCTTCGCCGTTTATGATTATTAAGATTAGATAGAACAGCTATTTAATCGCATTGACTATCCTCTCAACTGGAGATAATTACATGAAGCAACCTGTTCGCGTTGCCGTTACTGGCGCTGCTGGTCAAATTGGTTACAGCCTTTTATTCCGTATCGCTAGCGGTGAAATGTTGGGTAAAGACCAACCAGTTATTCTTCAATTATTAGAAATTCCTGTTGAGAAAGCTCAACAAGCGCTTAAAGGCGTGATGATGGAACTTGACGACTGTGCTTTCCCATTATTGGCTGGCATGATCGGTACTGATGATCCTAAAGTTGCATTCAAAGATGCTGACTACGCGCTTCTTGTTGGTTCACGTCCACGTGGTCCTGGTATGGAACGTGCTGACCTTCTTAAAGTCAACGGTGAAATCTTCATCGGTCAAGGTCAAGCGCTTAACGAAGTTGCTAGCCGTGACGTTAAAGTTCTTGTTGTAGGTAACCCTGCTAACACGAATGCTTATATCGCAATGAAATCTGCTCCAGATCTTCCAGCGAAAAACTTCACAGCAATGTTACGTCTTGACCACAACCGTGCGTTAACTCAACTTGCTCAAAAAGCTGGTGTTGCAGTTTCTGACATCAAAAACATGACAGTTTGGGGTAACCACTCTCCAACAATGTATGCTGACTACCGTTTTGCTAACGTAAACGGCGAAAGCTTAAAAGACAAAATCAACGATGCTGCATGGAATAAAGACGTATTCCTTCCAACTGTTGGTAAGCGTGGTGCTGCGATCATCGAAGCGCGTGGTCTTTCTTCTGCTGCTTCTGCTGCAAACGCTGCAATCGACCATATGCGCGATTGGGCTCTTGGCACAAACGGCGAATGGGTAACTATGGGTATTCCTTCTGATGGTTCTTACGGTATCCCTGAAGGCGTAATGTTCGGTTTCCCTGTAACTTGTGAAAATGGCGAGTACAAAATCGTTCAAGGTCTTGAAATTGACGAATTCAGCCGTGAGCGTATCAACTTCACGCTTAATGAGTTAGAAGAAGAACGTGCAGCGATTGCTGATATGGTTAAATAATTTAGTTTTCAACTAAATTAAAAAAGCACTCCATTGGGAGTGCTTTTTTTATGCACAAAACTTAACAATGCTTAAGAAATCCTTCTACATTGAACTTAGTATTGACATGTTATCTTGAACAAAATCATGAAAATTCAAGGAGCAATCCATGTTAGATATGGAAGTAAATCAAGAATTACTTTTTGAGCAATTGGGCCTAGATAGCTCACCTGAAGGGATTGATCACTTTATACAAACACATCGGCTTGATCCCAATACGCCGATGCATGAAGCTGATTTTTGGAACCCATCGCAACGCGATTTTATTATTAGTCATTGGAAAAAAGATAATGAATGGGCCATTGTCATTGATCAACTGAGTGAGCAACTCACAAACGACACAAAGTGATGAAAATATAATCACAAATTGAAACAATAAACCCAGACCAAAAGCTGGGTTTTTTCATGGATTTCTTATAAGTTATTTAAATAATAATTTTATTAAAATCTGATAAGGGGAGTCTCTTGATGGAACATAAACCTTCCTTAGCGTTATTGTTTTCTCAATTGGGGTTGGCAAATAGTCCAGCGGCAATTGAACTCTATATCCGTACACATCAGCTTTCCGCTCAACAAAATTTACATGATGCACCATTTTGGAATAAAGGTCAGCGCGACTTCTTAATTAGTCATTTAGTACAAGATGATGATTGGGCAATATGGATAGATGAACTTAATCAACAGTTACATATGGATGCATATAAATTAAAAATGGCCTAAAAAAGCCCCTTTCATGGGGCTTTTTTTAATGCATCTTAGGTTTGGTTAACTGGATAAACCACTCTTGGTCATGAAATTGTTTGAAAGCAGGGTGAGTTCTTATCACCTCTAAATCATGATCAATAGTTTTAAAATATTTATTTAGCCAATGGCGTGTAAGTGCTGACTCTTTACGAGAAGCGCAAGCATAAGCCAGATTAAAATAAACATCACTATGATTGGTCGATGTTAATGATTTTAAAATTTGCTGGGTGATGATCGCAAATTTTTCATCTTGAGTAATCTCAAAATACATCATGTAGGCTCTAGCTAACATCAGGGTAAGATTAATATACAAACGCATTGGCATTTCTTCGAAATCTACTCGACCTTGTTCAAGAAGAACAATCGCTTCTTGAAGAAAATGAATTTGTTCCTGACGAAGCTTACTCATACTGACCAGCTCTAAACGCAATTCGGCACGTTCAAAGGCAAGCTCAGGCGTATTTTTTTGTAAGTAAAGTTGGTCTGTTTCACCAATGCGTTGAATAATTAGCTTGGTATTTGATTGCATGGATGAGTCCTCATCAGGTTTAAAACCTATATGGAGGCAACTTCGAAAAAATAAAGCGCTAAATTAAAGTTCGTGCGGTCCTTAACCAAGCTGTAATCGAAAGACGTTGGTGGTGTGCAACAAGAACTTCATGTAATAAATCGCTTTGAAATAGAGCGATGCGATTAGGTTGGGGTTCAATAATATGCCACTGATTATTCTTATCTTGTAGCTTTAGTTGACCACCCCAATGCTGATGCCATTCCTCATGCAGATAAAAAACTGTCGACATCACACGACCATTTTTGCCTTGAGGGTTGTCTCGATGTAAAGCATAGAAATCACCAGGATTATAACAAGCGAAGTGGGCTTCGACTTCTTGAATGCCTAAATAAAATGCACGATTTAATTCCTGAGAGAGTAAATCTAAGGTTTTTATGTGTTGATGGGAAATTGATAGTTTTGGATCTAACCACAAAATGTGATCGCTGCGGATTGTGCTGACAATGCCATTTTGAATTGCTGCATTTCGAAAATCATCGAGATGGATTTGGCATTCATTTACAACGTTTTTTAAATAGCTTGGTGGGTATGCATGATCGATGATACTGAAGCCATGTTGATCTAAATCATCAAGGATTTGATCAACATTCCAATCCCCTGGGATGACAACTGCTTCCATATTTATCTCGCTATTTACTGTATAAAAAAAAGGTCAGCTATTTTAGAGTAATAATCGATTCTGAATGAAACACTTTTTCATGTTAAAATGATTGTTGATCTTAGGAATAATTGAAACATGAATTACCGTCACCATTTCCATGCTGGAAACTTTGCCGATGTCATGAAGCATGTATTGTTGCTTCAGATTTTGTCACGTCTTAATCAAAAAGATAAGCCGTATCGTTACATTGATACACATGGTGGTGCAGGTAAATACGATTTATCAACGTCTGCAGCACAGAAGTCGGGAGAGTTTTTAAATGGTATTCACCGTTTAGTTAAACTCGATGACTCAATTAAGCGTAATGCCCCTGAAGGTGTTAAGCAATATCTTAAAGTTGTAGAAGATATGCGTGCAGGTGCCGGAAAAGGCGCTTATCCGGGTTCGCCATGGTTCGCTTTGGAAGGAATGCGCGAAACAGATAAAGCAACAATTTTTGAGATGCAACGAGATGTATTTCAGCAACTTTACATGAATGTGCGTGATCGTCGGGCAGGTTTGCATGAGCGTGATGCTTATGAAGGTTTGCTCGGTGTGATTCCTCCTAAAGAAAAACGTGGATTGGTCATGATTGATCCACCATATGAGGTGGAGCGAAAGGATTTTCCGCAGTTGGTTGAACTCATCGCTACGGCATATAAGAAATGGCCTACAGGCATATTTGCAATTTGGTACCCAATTAAAGACCGCGCAATGATTGATCGTTTTGAGAAAAAAATGATTAAGACTGGTATTCGCCGTCAATTGGTTTGTGAAGTATGTGTATGGCCAGACGATACACCTGTAGGATTAAACGGTTGTGGTTTATTAGTGATTAATCCACCTTGGAAGTTTTCTGAAGATGCAGATGAAGCATTGCAATGGCTTTTTCCGCACTTAAGAATGAGTGAAAATGGTGGTCATGCTGCCGTTCGTTGGTTGGTCGGCGAATAAGAATATTGAGAGATAAGGCTACAGTTAGGACGAATGACAATGACAAATATAAATAAACCTGAAACTGAATCTTCTCCAAGAAATGTTCCGGGCTTTGATGGTATTACTTTCGAAGTTGAAGAAGAGGAACATACACAAGAAGGGCAAAAGGTTAAGCGTCGTGGGATTTATCTGTGGCCAAATCTGATTACTACTGCGGCATTGTTGTCAGGGTTTTACTCAATTATTGCAAGTATGAATGGCGAATTCACACAAGCCATTTATGCCATTTTTATCGCTGCTTTATTTGATGGTTTAGATGGTCGGGTCGCACGAGCAATTGGAGCGCAAAGCCCTTTTGGTGAGCAGTTTGATTCATTATCAGATATGTTGGCATTTGGTGTTGCGCCTGCAATTTTGATGTATAGCTGGAGCCTCCATGATCTAGGTCGAATCGGTTTGGCTGCATGTTTTGTCTATACTGCTTGTGCTGCATTCCGATTGGCACGTTTCAATGTGCAAATAGGTGTGGTTGATAAACGCTATTTTATTGGTGTAGCTAGTCCTCTAGCCGCAGTAATGATCATTTCTTTGGTTTGGGTGGGGCGTGATTTCCCTGAAATTTTTGTCCTATCTGATCCAATGATTCAGACGATAAATGCAGTCATTATTATTGCAGTTGGCTTGCTGATGATTTCGAATATTAAATACTATTCGTTTAAAACCGTAGATCGTAAACGTGTGCCGTTCGCAGTCTTGCCTATTGTTGTGTTTATCTTTGCTGCGATTACATACAATATTCCTGTCGGTATTTTAGTGCTCTCGATAATTTATGCACTTTCAGGTTTCGTCACTACATTTTTGGCTCGAGAAAAAACAATATAAATAAAAAAGGAGTTTGGTATGCAGTTGTTGATGAGTTTAGCGGACGATTCAAAACAGCTGAATCAGGCTCCTTTTCCTCTTCGGTTGGATTATCACGGTCCACGAGGAATCTATAAAATTATTCATCAAGGATTGATGATTCCAGGATTACCATCTCCACTTCATTATTTTAATTTTTTAACCATTATCGGACAGCCGAATGTTCCAATGCTGCGTAATGATTATGCAATTAAAACAAGAGCCTTGGATACTGTTTCACTCATTACGAGCATTAGTCCACATATGGTTGGACATTTTCATGGTTATTCAATCATTAATGATTGCGAGATTAAAGAGAATAAATTTGTATTCGGACAAAGAGAGCAACTAGAAGGCTCAATCCCAAACTTCAAATTAATAAGAAAGGACAATGAACTTTCCGTTGATCTGAATATTCAAACTCAACCAATTATTTCGCACTTTACCAAACTAAAATTAGGTTTATTTGATCACTGGTCATTAGTGTGTCAATGCAAAGGAATAGTAACCTATAAAGAACAAACATATAAAATTGACCAGTTAGGATCATTTGAATTTGCTAGAGCGATCAATATTCCTTATCTACCACTTCATTTTTTTACCTATCAGATTATTAATTTGATTGATCAAAGGCAGTTACTTCTTGCTCATATACGTAATGGTTTAAATCAAATTGTACAATCAAGAATGTATTTAAGAGATTTAAAAACTCAGACATCTGAAATGTTTGATGATGTTTATTTCAAAGTTCATCGTGTATACCCAAAAGTAAAAACCCCTAATGGGCATGAGATGTATTTAGCGCGCGTATTTGAATGGTCATTTGAAAATAAAAAAAGAAAAATAATCGTGAAAGGTGAAAGTCGTGGAGATTTTAAATTCGGTGTTGCCGCAGGTTATGTCGGTAGTTTTAGTTATGAGGTGCAGATTGACGGAATTCAAGAAGAGGGGCAATCTGGGTATTGTGAATATATAGATTGCCGTAGTTTAAAGTGGCAAGAAATTAATAAAGATGAAAAATTAATGGATAATTTTGCAAGTATTGTGCCATGCACGCTTAAAAAATAGCTAAAAAAGCATAAAAATCACGTAAATTGAACAATAAATATCCAGTTAATCATATTTTATTTAAATATTTAAAAAAACATGGTTGCATTGGATATGAAATACTGTAGAATGCACATCCATCGGCGGTGATGTTGATTAAAACTTGTTGAAAAACAAGGATTTAGCTGAATAGGTTGGATCTAAGTTTTGAGAATGAGTTGGAAAATAAATTAACATTGCTAGTTGACTTTCTGAAAAGAAAGGGTAATATAGCCGACCTAGCTTGATGCTGACGAAGCATTAAGAAGATCATTAAGAGATTATGAAGAACAACTTGTGTGGATTTTTACTGGTTGATTGATCGATATATATTATCATTGATTGATGGTAGAAATTTCTCGAAGTTTATTTGAGCAATTTTTTTGTCAGTAATTGATGAGCCAAGATTGGTACCCTTTAGGTACTATTGATTTTAAACTGAAGAGTTTGATCATGGCTCAGATTGAACGCTGGCGGCAGGCTTAACACATGCAAGTCGAGCGGGGGAAGGTAGCTTGCTACTGGACCTAGCGGCGGACGGGTGAGTAATGCTTAGGAATCTGCCTATTAGTGGGGGACAACATCTCGAAAGGGATGCTAATACCGCATACGTCCTACGGGAGAAAGCAGGGGACCTTCGGGCCTTGCGCTAATAGATGAGCCTAAGTCGGATTAGCTAGTTGGTGGGGTAAAGGCCTACCAAGGCGACGATCTGTAGCGGGTCTGAGAGGATGATCCGCCACACTGGGACTGAGACACGGCCCAG
>NZ_VPEE01000073.1:0-4276 GCF_013417345.1 Acinetobacter sp. YH16032
GAATCAGGCGTGGATTTAGGAGAAGTTGCAACTTTTCTAAAAAGCTCGAAAATCATTTTAAAGCCTTTGATTTGACTTTCTTTTACCTTAATAACGGATTTGTTTAACGCCAGCATACTTTTTGAAATACCACCAACTGTTTTACTAATTAAAGTTATAAGTGGTTTCTTGAACTAAGAATAGCCGATAAAAGTGTAGCAAGTTGCTACACTCCTAGATAATATCCTTTCCGAAAATTTCATTTAGACGATCCTTGATGCCTTCCACAAATTTACTATCTGTTTTCAATTTATTTTTCATTTTTCTCTTAAAGTCACTTAAGCTCATTCCTACTTCAGCAAAATCCATTTGAAATAATGAATCATTAATAACAACGTTTGCTTGAGAGTCTGTGAGGCAACCTTCAGTCTTAAACCACTTTTCAAGCTGTAAATAATTTTCATCATCATTAAAAATATACCATGAACGTACAGTGGTATCGAATTTTGCACCTAGATCTTTTACCTCAGCATTATCTTCAAATGGAACATCTAAGTAGATCTTTAATTTTTCGGCCTTTTTATTTTCAATTACAGGTTTCTCAAAGCTACGATGATGTAATTTAAATTTTACGCCTACAATAGGCCGTCCTTTTTTAATTGTTTCATATTCTAATTGTAAATCGGTATTTTCATTAATTTCAGCTACAATTTTATCTAATACATAACGTCGAAAATCAACCCAACGGTCATATTTAGTTTCATTTATATCAATTAGGGCTTTGAGATTCTCTAATAATAATGGAACTTCGTAGATTTCCTGAGTCTTAAATTTGAATTCGTTTTTTATGAAATAGGTATAAAGACTCATACTTGCAACTGAATCTAGAGCAAATAAATGTTTAAGTTGGTATGTTGTAAAATTACCACCAGCTAATTGAGTAAAGTAAGGTAATACTTCACTGGTAAATCTGATTTGAAGTGCATTCTTTGAATCATCTTCCCATCTTAACTCACGGATAATAGGGACAACCGAGTGAACTCTTTTAGTCTTTTTCTTTATATCATCTACAGGTTCTTCAATTACAAAGTGCGCCACACGGGATGAAAGTTCTTTGTAAATTCGATCAATGGCTACATTAATTGAATTTCGCTTACTTAATCCCAATAATTCAGCTAAATCATCTTTATACAGATAGATGTATGTTTGTTCACTAATCTCTTTATCGATATGATTCTTCTCACCGTAATTGGCAACAGCCATCGCGTATAAAAGTGCTTTATATTCATTCGCTGACAATTCAATAGGGCGTATCAAACGATTGCTAGTACTTACAACCCCATTGTGACGAATATTACCTATGCAGTACGGGATTGAATCCAGCTCTTCTTTGTTATGGCTTAGTTCTGACATAAAGAGTATTAACTATTTTAAGTGTGCTTAAGTTGATTATGCATGTTATATAAAAAAGTGGAAAAATATTCAACACTTTCACCTAAAAAACCTAAGGTGGAATACTTGTCACCAGATTTAGATAAAAATCAATTAAAAGTGGAATTTTATTTTTTAATTCCACCCAAAGATGACAAACACTCCACTTTTAGATGTTTTTGATTCTTTATAGAAATACGGATTGATGAATAAATACCCATAATGGATTTTAAATAATCAATTAACCTATTTCGATATGACAAGTTTTCCACCTTTAAAAAACGCAGATCACTGAAAAAGAATATCGAGTTTAGTCATAAGAACAAAATATCTGCATTCTAGGGTGAGTGCGTGAAATTCTTTCCACTCTTAGATCAATAAATATATCAAAAAGTGGTCTAGTTAAAAAAGCATTACAACTTTATCCACAATATTATTTTTGTAAGTGATTTTTTTTCCACTATTGCACACAACTTAACCAAGTTATCAACATCATAAGTAATTGTTTTATCTATATTTTAAATAATAATACCTATATTTTATAATTAACAGTGACAAGCATTCCACTATAGTGACAAATATTCCACTTTTAAGTGACATCTACTCCACTTTATAGTGACAAGAATTCCACTTTTAAGTGATCATCTTTCCACTTATAGAAGACAACTCTTCCACTTTAAGATGACAAACCCTCCACCTTAAAGTGGATATAGTATTGTTTTTAAATGAAAAATATTAGCTTAATTATTAATTAGCTTAATTATAAATTACTATTAATTATTAATTAAGCTAGCTATATGAGATTTTAAATTTAAAATTGTTTTAGCGTTATACAAATGACTGTTTTAAATTTAAAAGGTGTAGTAACTTAGTCCAAAGTTATTTATATTAATAGTAATTGTAAATATAGAATGATTTGACAAGTATGTCTGCAAAAATTATTGCTGTTGCGAATCACAAGGGTGGTTGTGGTAAAACAACAACAGTTGTTCATTTAGCCTCTGAGCTAGCAAACTTAGGAAAGAAAGTGCTTGTAATCGATTTAGATCCTCAAGCAAATGCTAGCTTGCATATTGGTTTAAAACATCCAAGTGAAGTTGGAGTAACAACCGCTGAGTTATTAGTAGGTGATGTCTCATTACTTACCGACGCTTTAGAAGAAGATACTAATTTTGATAATGTTTCACTAATTTATGGTTCTCTCAATTTAGGAAAAACTGAGGACCAACTAAAAGAAGATGCTCCAAGACCTTCAGAAGAACTCACTACAAAATTAGAACTATTAAAAGATCTTTATGATTTTATTTTAATTGACTGCCCTCCAAGTTTAAAACTATTGACTAGTAATGCTTTAGCATCTTCAACACATGTAATTATCCCGATTGAATCTGGCTCACAATATGGCCTATATGGTGTTACAGACTTACTTAATCATTTGGAAAAAATAAAGAGAATCAATGCGGAGCTACAATTATTAGGTGCCCTACTGATTAAGCACGATGAGCGACAAAATGTTTGTAAACTCATTCGTGATGAAGCATTTAAGCAAGTGGGCTATATTATGGAAACGACTATTCCACAAAGTACAAAAGTAAATCAAGCCGCAATTATGCAGCAGTCTTTACTTAAGTTAGACAAAAGTGGAAAGGTTCGAAAGGCTTTTGAAAGTTTAGCTAAAGAAATATTAGCTAAAGTTAACTGATTGAGAATTTTATGGCAACTGCAAAAGAACTTTTAGCTCAAAAGCTGAAACAAAATACTCAAAAGCATCAATTAGCTCAAAAAGATAATATAAAGGAATTAAAGGAATTTAGACGAAATGTCCCCATTGAAGACATTTCACGGAGTCCTTATCAACCGCGTAGAAAATTTGATGAGCAGGAAATCAAAGAACTGGCTGAATCGATCGATGAAGTTGGTTTGTTGCAACCCATCACTGTTCGTAAACTTGAAAATTTAAAATTTGAACTGATTGCAGGTGAACGTCGATTACGTGCGCATGAAATTCTAAAAAAATCGACCATTGAAGCCATTATTATTGATGCAAATAATGAAGAAGCTTCACTACTTACACTAGCTGAAAATTTAAAACGCCAGGATTTAACAGACTTCGAAATCTATATTGGTCTAGTAGGTTTGGATGAAAACTTAAAGAAAAATAAACAACGTTTAGCGAAATCTTTAGGCTTAAATCGTGAAGACATGTATAAATATTTATCTTTTGAAATGTTGCCTAAAGCCATCTTGAATGATTTGGCAAATGAGCCCCAATTATTAGGTCGAACTGCTGCAACAGCTTTTAAAAAATTTCTTGCAGATCACGACGAAATAAAACTACGTGCTGAAAAAGCCTTGTTAACTGTTTGGACAAAAGTAAAGAATGGCCAACTTGAGCAAACTAAGGCTGTTGTACAAGCTACGAAATACCTAGTTCAAGATAATAACGATTCTCCATCAACATCGCTTGTAAAAAAAATTGAATATGCTGGTAAAGTTGCTGGGAATATTAAATTTAATGATAATTTATTAAAGGTTTCTCTAAAAATTTCTCATTTTGATGATGCTAGTTTAGAAAAATTAGAAAATATATTGAAAGAGTTGGTAGAGCAAAATCAAGAAGTGTAGCAAGTTGCTACACTTCCTTTCTTTAAAATATGTCTGATAGTATAATCTTTGTGATACCTAGTAATAAAATTAATCATCATTCTAAATACCAATTTCATCTTTGAATAATTTAACCTAGGACTTACGCATTGACGGATTCAAAAAAGTATTAAAATACTTTATAAAGTATCTGTGATCAGACGAATTAAACATGCTTCTACAGCAACTTGTACATTACCCATTTATATGGGCTTTCTCATGA
>NZ_VPEE01000074.1:0-4213 GCF_013417345.1 Acinetobacter sp. YH16032
GATTAAGTCGCCCTTATCAGGCTGTACCAAGAGATCTTGCTCGAGCTGACGATACTCTTCATCGCTCACTAGCTCTTTAATTTGCTTGGTAAAAATACTGGTTTCAATGAACAACATAGGTTGAAGTACGTCAATGGCGTATAAGAAGTTTAGCAGTTCTAGAATGAAAAAACGAGAGCAGTAGGCTCTCGTTTCGCATAATCCGTATTATGTTAATTGTAGGAAAACTCAATAATAAGATTGGTGTTTTAATAATCATCCTAGTATTACCAATGCTTCTATATAGAGATTACAGCACTAAATTGTGCTACATTGTATTTCTCTATTGGAGCCCAAAGATGTCCATCAAACCAACCACTACAATCCGTATTGATCTAGATGTTAAAAAAAGTGCTAGCAAAATATTTGATGAAATTGGTATTAGCATGTCCACAGCGATTAATACATTTCTTAAAACTGTTGTTCGTGAGGGAAAGATGCCATTTGATATAAATATCGAGCGTCCAATAGTTCAATTGAAATCTGGAAATGCCACTCTTAATAATGCATTTATTGTTAAAAAAGATGAATTTTACACTCAATATGAAGATGTTTTTGTGGAAATGATGAACCATAGAAGGCATTTCAAGGGAAAAACTATACTTTGTAATTGTGATGATCCATTTGAATCAGCTTTCTTTAGATTCTTTATACTTCATTTCGATGACTTAGAATTAGCGGGTCTAATATCCACTTGCTATTCAGAATCTAGTTTAGCAGGCCAAGAATATCCTCTAAATGGGGGAACTAGTGCCTATAAAGCAGTAGTAAAAGAGGTACCTAACCATAGTTTAGAAAGACCTGATGGTTCTTTAGACTTAGAATCTTTATTTGCTATACCGAGTAACTCTCTTGTACATTTAAATGGTAATGGTGATTTTCGTTCAAAAGAATGTGAAACTCTATTACAAGAAGCAGATATTGTAGTCACTAATCCTCCCTTCAGTCTTTTCCGTGAATATATTAGTTTGCTAATGCAGCATAAAAAAAAGTTTATTATTCTTGGAAATATGAATGCATCAACATGCAAGGAAATATTCCCACTCTTTCGTGATAATAAAATTTGGTATGGTGATTCTATAAGATCAGGAGATCGTAAGTTTTATGTTCCTGATGACTATCCATTAAATGCAAGTAATTGTGGGATAGATGATACAGGGCGCCGCTTTATTAGAGTCAAAGGTGTTCGTTGGTTTACTAATTTAGATACCACTAGACGTCATGAAAATTTAGTTTTAACTAAAGCATATAATTCAAATGATTATCCAAAATATGAAAATTATGATGCCATTGAGGTTAACCGCACTCAAAATATTCCAGTAGATTATGATGGCTTAATGGGTGTACCTATTACATTCCTTGATAAATATAATCCAGATCAATTTGAAATTGTAATGCTTGCTAATGGTAATGCACGTTCCAATGTACCTTCTGATGTTCTTTCACAAGTAAAATACTTACAACACTCTGAGGATAGAGGAGGGGTCGGTATAATCAATGGTCAAAGAGTTTATGCAAGAATTCTAATTCAAAGGAAATGTTGATGAGCTCAATATTACGAGTGCCTTGTTCATATCAAGGTGGTAAACAACGTGTAGCATCTCAAATAGTTGATGTAATTCTAAACTCTTCTACTGACTCCAATACTCAATTCTATGATTTATGTTGTGGTTCAGGTGCAATTTCTATTGAATTAGTTAATCGAGGTATAGATCCAACACGTATCTCTATGCTTGATATTAGTTCTTGGGGGGCTTTTTGGTCAGCTATAGGATCTAATACTTTTAATATGGATGTTTTTGATCAATTTTTAGCAGAGTTACCTAGTAGTCAAAAAGATTTTAAAGAGCATTTATCTACTCTTTCTAAACTACCAATAGATAAACATGAAGTGGAACTTTATCCAATCCTTCAAGCTTGTTCCTTTGGTGGAAAACAAATCTATCGTAAGGAAAAAAATTGGGCAAATGCTTGTTTTAGAGACTATTGGGAACCAACTGAAACAAGTATTCGTCGTAGTCCTGCAAATGCTATGCAACCATCTCCGAATGAATTAAGACGGAGAATAAATACTATTGTAAACAAAATGAGTGGAGTAACTTGTTTCAATATGGATATTATGGAATTACTCAGTATTCCATTTCCTACAAACTCGATTGTTTATGTTGATCCACCATATCAACATACAACAGGATACGCATACAGTTTTGATTTAAACTTTTTCGTTAAGCGATTTCGAGAAATAAATAATGTTCCTTTATTTATTTCTGAAGGAATTCCATTAAGTGAAGATACAATTATGCTTAACTTTGGTGGTGCAAATGGTGGCATTAGCGGAGCTAGAAAAAATAAGCACCAAGAATGGTTAAGCCGTTTTTAAAATAATCCAAATTGCTTAGCATTTTTTGAAGAACCATTCCTACCTAAGATTCGTGAAGATAATTTAAAATTAGCCATTTCTGATTCTGAATATACAGATAAAGAGTAGTAATCTTCACGAATCTTAGTAAAGGTTATTATTTTTTCGACTAAGTAATATCCTTCTTCTTTTGCTCTAAAAGCATCTGTAATTTTTATATTATTAGAGCTTACTCCTTTAATCTGAAGGCGCCACGTACCATTTGCATTATCTCCTGTAGGGAAGAGTATCTCATTGCCAATATAATCAACCCCATCAAACTCTAATGTAATTAGTTTACGTTTATGACTACTTAAAGGATCTACTCCAAAAAAATACACTGTACCTAGCATCAACTTAGAATCATTAAATTCAAAAATAGTTCCTTTCGGATCTCCTCTTTCAACTAAAGATTTCATTGATAAATCTAAAATATTTCTTGATCCACCAGTCATTCGCTTCGTTTCAAACCAAATTGTCTGGATACCAGGTGAGACTGTACCTGTACTAGTAGGTGAGACTGTACCTGTACTGGCAGGTGAGACTGTACCTGTACTAGTAGGTGAGACTGTACCTGTACTAGTAGGTGAGACTGTACCTGTACTAGTAGGTTCTTTCTGTGACTTAACTATTGTTTTTAGTTTAACTTTTGGAATATTTGGAGAGCTAGGACTCCATACTATATGATTTCTAACAGGAACAAAAATTTTCTTACTTTCATCCTCTAGAAAACCATTATTTAGTAAATTATCTAACTGATGCTTACTTTTTAAATGAATACAATCAGCCTTTATGATATTTAAATTCATCATTATTGTTTGTATTAAATCCCAATTAGAATGATTTATATACAATAAAATATTGGCTTCAATATTGGTTTCAAATCCTCCAGAAGTTAGGTTGGAGCTTCCAACACTCAATACTCCTTCCTTTGAAGCTTCTTCATAGAAACAAAAAACTTTAGGATGAAAAATCTGTTGGGGAGTACCAGTATTAACCAAATAAATATCTTGATGTACATTCTTATCTAGAAGATATTCTAAAGCTTGCTTAGACGTTACTCCATTATTTATTCCTATGAAAAATATTATTTTTTTATTGTTTAGAACATTATTACAAATGATATCAGCACCATTTTTTCGCGCAAAAGCAACACTAATGATACCTTCATTATAATTAAAAGAGGCTGTAGCTAATTCATTAACAAAATCAGCGCCATCAAGACGTTGAAAAAAGATTTTTGGTGAAGGCATTTGATTCCATCAATTTTGCTATACTCCTTTTTTAAGTTTAACCCAAATATTAACGAGTAAATTAATGCTTTGCTAAAATTTATCTAATTTAAAAAGATTTTATGTTTTTTCAGCCTTATCCATTTAACATAAAGTTTCTTATACGAAATTTGGTTCAAAAAAAATGCCACTTTAAAGAGGCATTTATCAATTCAGACTATAAATTTTTTTCTCAATTCATCAAAACTTTGACCATAGATGAAATCAAAATCTCTGATCCTAAGATGCCTAAATTTTTCTTCATATTGAACAGAATATAGGGTTACATAAGGATCATCACTAAGATGTACCTCAGTACAATAAGCAAGATCTTGTCTTCCATTATAACTATAGAAGACAAAACTTTCGTATAATTCAAACAAAGCATTCTTAGAAATGAAACTATGATCTGCTTTTAACTGAAAGTTTGAAGTAGAAGAATATATAGGTAACAAAAAAAACTCCCAAAAGCGCTAATATCTGATTTAGGCTCACTTGGACACTT
>NZ_VPEE01000075.1:0-4025 GCF_013417345.1 Acinetobacter sp. YH16032
ACGTTACTTTAGAGTGTACTCCAAAGTTACATAACGTCTCTTATGCACAGTCCAGGAAGAAGATTTTCTTCAGATCCTCAAAGCTTTTACCATAAATAAAATCAAAATCTTTGATCTTCAAGTTTCTAAATTTCTGCTCATATTTAACTGAATACAAAGTTACATAAGGCTCATCACTAAGATATAACTCCTTACAATAAGCAAAGTCTTCTTTACCGTTATAACTATAAATAACTAAGCTGTCATATAGTGCAATCAAGTCACACTTAGAAATAAAGCTATTTTCAGCTTTCAATGCAAAAGTTGAAACAGAAGAAGATATAGGTAACATAAGAAACACCTAAAAGAGCTAATATCTGACTTAGGCTCACTTGGACACCTAACTAAGAAAACAAGTTTAAAGCAGTTCCCAAAGAGCTAATATCTGATTTAGGCTCACTTGGACACTTTATCCACGAAGCAACAACCGATTTGGATACTTTCAACTCATTTGCAATCTTTCGGCAACTTAATCCTTGTAAATGTAGTTCTTTCGCCTTTACACGTAAGGGCTGATATTTTGCAGATCTTACTACTCCGCCCTTTATACCGCCTAACTTTCCTTTTCTAGATTGACGGTCAATAAATTCCTGATAGCAATAGGCGTCTTTTTTCCAGCAATATCGTGCAATGGATTTAGCAATGCCTTTTACTTCACCAAAAGTCATTGGGTTGGTAAGCCCTTGGTTAAGCCCTATGCAATGCTGAACTACACAATCAAGCCAGGATGTATATGTACTCCCTCGATATTTTCGTATTTCTTTATATGCCCAATGCCTAGCCGTATTGAATACAAAACAATTACGCCCTAAACCTATCGCTTCGTCTTGTTTAATCTCTCTATTAACATCTTTCCATGTTAAGTCTAGATTTCGAGCTAGTTCACTTAAAGTATAGGGTTTTTCTCGCAAGCTAGTGGTTTGCCAATAACTTGAGATAGGATTCTTTGATACCAAACTCACATATGCTGGATCTGCATTAAATAACTCACCTAATTTTTGACGAATAGCATTTGCATAAAGGATAGGCTTTTGACGACTAGCATCGGTTGTATAAACAGGTGTTTTTAACTGAAAAAGTATATGTGAGCGCCCATTATTAGGATTGGCAACTAATAAGTTCGGTAATGGAATTCCAACTAAGCCATATAATATTTCTGATAATGAAGACTCATAATCCAAATCAAATACTAGATAATGTAAATAGTAAGGACTGTTTGGCTGTATATATCTGTATTTTATAGAAATTTCTTTAGGCATGATCATCAGACCATAATCCAAATTATCTGCACAGTAAGGCTTTTTAGGTAATCTGTCTTGAAATTGATCAAGCAGAAAAGATAATTGTTGCATTTGCTTATCTTCACTATTTGCAAATGCACAATGACCATGTATTATTAATACAGTTCATGTGCAAGCATGTTCTAAGAATTCAAGCCCTGTAACTTCTCTTCCGCCAAGATTTGAAAGTTACGGGGCTTTTTCATATCTGTAGTTTATACAATATATCTATTTTGTTTTTCAATTCAATCAAAAAGTATATATAAGATAAAACTTTTTTTATAAACTTACGTAAGTTACATAAGTTATTTAAGTTACGTAAAAAGTTAACTATGTGAATACATTGATCTTCTCTATTATTAGAATATACTTAAGTTAAATAAGTTACGTAAGTTAAATAAAAATGATCATATTAGTTGGTGGTGAAAAAGGTGGATCTGGCAAAAGTTGTTTAGCCCAAAATCTAGCAGTTTATTTACAAGCGAGTAATCGAGATATCTTATTACTCGATGCCGATCCACAAGGTACAACAACCGATTGGATCAAAGAACGTGATGAAAATTCAGCTGTAAAAAATATTCCATCAGTACAAGCTTCAGGAAATATTCGACAAATCCTAATGGACTTATCTAAGCGATACCAAGATATCATTATTGATGCTGGTGGACAGGATTCTGAAGCCCTACGTTCTGCAATGACTGTTTCCACGCATATGCTTTTGCCTTTCCGTCCTAAAAGACGAGATCTAAAAACATTAGTACATGTGGAAAAATTAATACGTCTTGCAAAAGCTGTTAATCCTGAACTCTATACGAGAGCAGTCATTACTCAATGTCCTACTTTACCGAGTCAAGTTCAACGCATCTTAGATGCTAAAGAAGCATGTGAATCGTTTGATCTCATTCCATTAAATAATTTTACGTGTAATCGAAATATATATGACGATGCTGATGAAAATGGGTTATCCGTTTTTGAAATGTCATCTGATGAAAAAGCCAAACAAGAAATTGAACAAATCGCTAAAGAGTTTTTAGGAGACCTCTAATGGCTTTAAAAGGTTTAAAAAGAGAAGAGCAAACTTCTAAAAATGAAAAATTAGTGAATGATTTTATCTCTGGTGCATCAAAAAATGTTCAGGAACTAACCCCATCAAATGCTAAATTTCAAAGATATACATTTTCGTTAACAGAAGATGTAAGTGAGCAAATTAATGATCTGAAGGTTAAATGTCGTGTTGCTAAAGCAAATCGGTCTATCATTCTTAAAGCTGCTGTTAGTCAGCTCAATACTTTATCGGATGAAGATTTACATAATTTGATTAAGAAAGAGTTAGGCTACTAATTTTGAGCCACCTTCAGGGTGGCTTTTCTATTTTCAGCTAGCACTAGATTCCTTATAAAACGTATTAAAATTCTATAAATAAAAAAATCAATCACTTGTAAAAAGTTATGCAATTTTTGGAAGTATTTACATAAAAATTACTGTTTTATATTTTTAAATCATATATTTATTTTAAGAAATACCCTGAAAAAATCTAAATTTTTTTAGTGGCATCCTGTAAGGTGCGTATGGTGTGTCTTAAAAAAATCGGTTGAAAACCGATTTTAGAGCGTCAACAAAATTAAGGCTTTCAAGTGATCAAAAATAAACCTTCGTTCAATAAGAAAAAGTGGCTGAGAAATCATCTAGACGATGTTTTACGCCTAAAAAAAGAGGGTTTGACCTATCAATCCATCATCCAAGTGCTAAAAAAAGACTTAAATATGCCCTTTGATTTGGAGGAATCACTGTTAAGTCGTTATCTCAAAGAGTTTGCAGAGGATGAATCAACCACTTTAAAGACCAAAACAGCCCTAACAAACAAAGTTGAGCGTCAGATAGACCGGCTTACTCGTCAAAATAATGAAATACAGAACCTAAAACGTCGTTTAGACCGTATGGCTGAACGTGAAATGCAAATGCAGATTCAAAATACTCAGTTAAAAGAACGTAATCAGGTTTTAGAAAACAAGTTCTTAGATGGCGATGCACGTATAGAAGACCTTTTACGCTACAAAGGATTGCACAATTCAAAGTGGAAGATTGCAGAACTAGAGCAGAAAAACGATGAGCTATTCCAAACAGTTTTGATGCTTGAAAGACATACTGAACGATTAGCAAAGCCTCATGAACAGGCTGATGAAAAAATTAGACAGCTTGAGAATGAACTTTCACAGATCAAAGGGAAATATGAACAACTAGAGCAAAATCAGCGACTATCCAATCAAGAACTTAAACAACTTGAACTGACGATTAACACCTTAAAAAACGAAAAACAGGCTCTAGAAAAACAACTTGCCGAAAAAGAAACGCCCATTATTCACCAAGACCAAGAAAAAATTGATCAACTCACACAGGAACGGCAGAAATTCCTCCAAGAAAGAAATCAACTACACATGCTATCTAAGCGTCTAAAAAGCGATTTAAGCAATTCTGAACATCAACTGAGGGAAGTATCGAACCTACTGCATGAAAGCCAAAATAACGCCAAAAAGAAGGATTTATGGCGTGTTTTGGCTCTGAGTTTTGGTTGCTTGGCTGTTATCTTCTTATTGATGTGTATTTTCCTCTAAGACCGTATTTTGTTTGGGCCATTATTTCAGTCCAAGAGGGCTGAAATTGGCTCAAATAAAATGCGGTCATTATGTTTTTTGGCTAAACAAAGCC
>NZ_VPEE01000076.1:0-3856 GCF_013417345.1 Acinetobacter sp. YH16032
TATTGGTTTTAGCAAGTCCTATCGCTAGAGTTACCAACGCTACCGAAAAAGACCCCATTACTATTACTGCTGAAAACTTTGCTAAAGAGTGCAATATAAAAACCCACTCTGCATATAAGTCGATGGAGGAAGCTAGTAAGCATATGCTGCGTAGGTACTTTACCTATACAGATGAAAAGGGGAAAAAAGTTTCTTGTTCTTGGGTAATCCGAGCAAAATACGACAATGGAGCAATATCAATTTGCTTTCCTGAGGAAGTTCTTTTAATGCTAAAAGAATTTGATAAGCTCAACCCTTACACCAAATATAAAAAAGAAGTGGTACTCAGACTTAAAAAAGATTATTCCTTTGACCTGTATCATCTTGCCAAGAAATATCAGGGTCTAGGTAAATTTGAATTAAGTTTAGATCGTATAAAAACAGAGTTAGGATTGCCTAAGTCTTATGATCGAATGTCTAATTTAAAAACCCGTGTTTTAGAGTCTTCTTTAGAAGAAATTAACTCTCAAACAGATTTAAATCTAACTTATGAAAATATAAAAGAGGGTAGAACTGTTGTGGGGTTTAGATTCAAAGTTAAAGAAAAATTTGAAAAGCCAAAAATCAACTCAAGTCGAGATATGAATACCGTCGATATGTTTTTCAAAATGACTGATGGGCAAATTAATATGTTTGGAAATCAGCTTGCCAAATTACCGGGCCTATCACATTTAGCTGTTGGTAATGAGAGTTATGAGGCTTTAGCTAGTCGAATTAAAGACATGCTGATAGACCCTGAAAAACAAAAAGAGTTTATTCCACATTTAAGAAGTTTAGGTTTTAAAGGTTAAATAATTTTCTGTCTCGATCTTCTATTAAATACTCGTTGAGTTCAGCGAGTATTTTTTCTCTATTGGCTTCATTGTCATTCATTTTTTTAATCAAATAAGAACCGAGCAAAATTTTGCGTCGAGTATCGTCCTTTCTCTCCTGCTCTTTTTGCTTTGATTTTTCTCTAGCTTCGATAGCTTGTTTATGAGCCTTTAACTGTTTCAGCTTCTCTAACTGGGCTTCAATTTTCTTTTCGAGATTTTCAGCAGATTTTGTCATGATTCAGATTTCGGGATATAGAAAACCACTCAAGCATAAGGCCCTATGAATTGAAATTCAAGCGGGCTATATGCTATCGTGTTTTCATGAAATGCGCACTTACGACTTGGATTTCATCCAAGTCAAAGTTTGCGTAAGGGGATTCCCCTTAACCCCAAAAAACTGCTACGCAATTTTTAAAAGCAAAAGCAAAACCACCACAAGGCTAAGGCATGGCAATTTATCACTGTACTACTAAGACCGTTAACCGAAGTTCGGGACGAACTGCAGTTGCATCTATGGCTTACCGTGCAGGAGAAAAATTGAAAGATGAACGGACAGGGTTAACCCATGACTTCACAAGAAAAGAAGGTGTGGTTTATACAGAGATTCTTTCTAACTTGGATACTGAATTAGACCGAAGCCAAGTTTGGAATCTGGCAGAAAAATCTGAGAATCGAAAAGATGCCCGAACCGCACGTGAATGGGTTATCGCTTTACCTGATGAACTGGACGAAGAACAGCGAAAAGAATTGGCTAAAGAGTTTGCCCAATCATTAGTAGACCGTTATGGGGTGATTGCAGATTTAGCCATCCATGCACCCAGCAAAGGAGGGGATGATAAAAACCATCATGCGCATATCTTGCTGACTACACGTAAGGCTGAACTGGATCAAGATCATAATCTGGTGCTAAAGGATAAGACTGATATTGAGTTAAGCAATGCCAAGAGAAAAAGCCTGGGCATGGGAACAAGCCAGGAAGAAATTAAACAGATCCGAGCCACCTGGGCAAACTTAGCCAATCATGCCCTCGAACATGCAGGGTATCGGGAAAGAATCGACCACCGTAGTTATGCCGATCAAGGCAAGGATCTACAAGCTACCATCCATGAGGGTAGTAAAGTTACCCAGATGCGCAGAAAAGGCATAGATACTGAAATTAGCCGTTTTAACGATACGATCAAACAGCAAAACAGCCAACAGCTCCAAAACAAACAACAGCACAAGGAAAAGACCTTAGAACAAGGGTTCAACCATGTTGAGCAAGGTTTCAAACAATGGAAGAAAGATCGGGAAGCACAACGTCTGGAACAAGAGCAAAGACAAAGATTGAAATTGGAACAAGAGCAAAAGATGAAACAGACACAGCGTATTAAATATGAAAGAAGTGGCCCATCGCTATGAGCAACCAAAACGACTTAGACGATCAACTATATATTTTACTGGCCTCCATGAAGGAATATAGAGAGGCCATAGCAGACGATAACAAGCGATTAGAGGTATTTTACAACCAAATCGCTAACGGAGTACTCAATAAGGCTGAAAAATCGCTAGAAAACGCAAATAAGAAACATACAGCTGCATTAAACAATAGTATTCAAGAATTAAACGAAGCTACAAAAAGGCTCAACTTAAAATTTATCATTATTTTTGCCAGCACGTTTGTCGCTGTGATGATGGTATTCATCTTGGCAATATTCTTGTACGTGCCAAGCAAAGATGAAATTAATGAACGTAGAACTGATATGGCTGTACTTAAAAAATATCCACTACAAATTAGAGAAAGTGATGGTGAAACACTAGTCAGAATCATGACGAAAAATTGCTATTCATTTCAGCCAAATAGTGTCAAAGAAAAGACCTATGACTGGTGCCAGATCGACCCTAAAAGATATTAGTTGATCGGTACTTTGCTTGGTTTTTCTCATAGCTAATCAGATTATAGCAAGCGCAAAGTTGCCCGACTTTGAAATATGGCTAAAGCCATATTTCAAAGCATCGAGCTAAATTTTGGTTTCTTATGTCATATCTATTTGCAATGGGAAAAGGCATGCTAAAACATTAAAAGAAGGAATAAATAATGAGAAAGCATTTGATTTTCCTATTTTTTATAATGATGCTTTTTATTTTAGCTATAGTTATTAAGATCGAAAATGATCAGAAAAAAGAGCAACAGTTAAGTAAATTGAAGCTAATTGAAAAGAAAATTAATTAAGTAAAAACTGAGTTATACTTTTTTGATAACGATAATAACTAAGCCCAGAAGACACCTAATCCCAGCACTACACCTGCTGGGATTTTTTTTCTTATGCTTAATTACTTACTTTCCGATATAGATTATGAATGTATGTATTTTACCAATAGGTAAAGTGCAAGGATATAAGATAAAAGAAAGGATGCTTTAAGAAAGCAGTCTAAAAATTACTAATTTTATATAATAATTTTTTTTATTATATATACTTAACTATTTATATCTTAAGACGAATTACCAATGACCGCTATACGATTATTATATGTAAGTAAGTTCAGGTCTAAAATTTATTCTAAGAGTGAACTTTATGAAATTTTAACCGAAGCATTAAAGTTTAATGGAGCAAATCAGATCTATGGGGCTCTTTACTATGGAAATGATTACTTTGTTCAATGTTTAGAGGGGCAAGAAGATAAAGTAAAGCATCTTTTTCATGACAAAATCTTAAAAGATCCGCGTCATGAAAATTGTGAAGTTCTTTATCTTGAGAAGATCAGTACATATCTCTTTTCTAATTGGTATATGAAATATGCCAATATTGATCAGGATATAGTTAAGTTTTTCTCTAAAAATCATAATGATATTTTTAATCCATACTTATTAAATAGCTCTACAATCCCACCTCTTATAGAGTTATTAAGTCAGCATGCAGATAATTTTTCTATATTAAAAAGTAAAGCTTTAATTACTTCGAATCCAATTTGGATTAAAAAATTAGCATAATAGACCTTATACGAAATACAACTGTTTTTCC
>NZ_VPEE01000077.1:0-3856 GCF_013417345.1 Acinetobacter sp. YH16032
TTATCTACTGTATATATATACTGTGCAACTGTCAGACTTTGAGAGAAAAATTTTCAAAAAATTAGCTAATTTTAGCTAAAGTCTGACAATTGACTTTTGTAAAAATATTACCTCATTTAACATAAAATCTCTTATACGAAAGGCCCTATTCATGGGCCTTCTGAGTATCCCTTTAACATAAATCTCTTACGCGCAGTTCGAGTGTAAGCCCCATTTAGTTTTAATCCTGGCTTACTTTACGTTTTTTAATTTTAAAAGTTCCATGACCAGCAAAGCGTCGAGCAAGGTCAGGATTCCGGCCTTCCAAACGTTTAATCACAATTGGGGTTCGATTCGGCGTTTTACTCATTAAATGATCATTTTCAACATACATAACTGATCCACTTTGAGCTGCGGTAATAAAGCTTTCTCGAAGTGCACAAGCTGCCTGAGAAGCAATTTCTCTCTCATCGTCATTTTCATTAATTAGATTTACTGCTGACATTGACGTAATCCTGAGTAAAGCCAACCTAAATCATATTCTAAGTCGGGTAGCTAAAGACATTTCGCATGTGAGGCATTATGCAACACACATAGTAGATTCTTTTCTGCTTCAAGGTAGCTATGATGTGTGTTCTTGATTTTATATTTAATTTCAATAACTTAAAAAATTGATGTTTAAGTTTTATTTTTCCCACATACATACAATAATATTTAAAATCAAATACTTATATTATGTGAGAAATTTAAAGCTTAGCATCACACATAATACCTACCTAGATTACTTCACTAGGTAGGTATTATGTGTGATTGAAAAAACATCCTATACCTCAATTTTATTGGATTTCTCCCTCTGTTTTTCGTGTTTTGTAATGAAAGCTTCCATTAATACAGTCACATAACAAGATTCAGCTTCTTGATACGGTGTATTGTTGGCAATCATATTTTTAATCTTTTTAATATATGAAAGCTTTAATGTCCTGGCTCCATGATCAAACCAGGGATGATTATACTTATCGTTGAATAAGCGTTTTTCCAGATGATACAAATTCCCAATCTGCTGACGTACCCCACGGTAGCCTAAATAGCCCTCCAAGGCCCGGAAATGGCGTTCAAAATAGGCTTTCTTCTCATCCAGACTGGCATTTTTTTCAATCAGGCTCTGAAATCGTAAAACGACCCTTTTCCCTTGTTCTAGTTGTTCCTTATAGGCTTTATCAGTCAGACGCCAGGTCCAGTCTGTAGCGTGTTTTTCGTTGGTCCAATTCTTGGCTTGAAGCTCTTTAATACTTTTTTTCGGCTTGGTCAGACGTACCAATTCATATTTACCAGAGCGGATTGGATCAACATCGCCGATATAGTTAAAAGATTCTGCACTTGGACAAATCTCAAAGATTCTACGGTTAATCTTCACTAAATCTTGTTTGTCTTTTTTATTCAAAACCTTTTGAGTTTTTTCATCAAATAAGAAAGCATCACTGGTTCGACAAAACAGGTAAGCCTCTACTTGCACTAAAAAACCAGGTTCATTTTTAGCAATTTTTTCCCAACACTCATTTTCACTCAGCCCTGGTAAATAACTATAACTGAAATTAACTAGCAAGCTAAAAACCGGCTCACTGTTCAATCTTCTCCGATAGGTTTGCTGAGCTGTTTCCAGTAAATGATAACGTTCAATCCATTTAGCAATCATATGAGTTGCTTCATTATTATTCGTATTGAACCTAAATTTCTTAGAAACAAGATCATATTCGTTTGTCATCATTCCCATGACATTTTTTGTAAAGTCTTTAGGAAAGTAGCTGTAATAAATCATTTTTTATTACTCTTAAAGTGATTTTAATAAAGTGATTCTATAAGAGATTTATAAAAGATATTTAGTGAAAATTCTATAAAAAATCCTTAAAAACCCAAAAATTGCATTTTTGAAGTTTTTAAGCAGAATAAGGAACCACCTTTGGTGATTCTATAAATAGCAGTTCCCCCGAAATAGGCTTGACGACCGCAACTTGATCAAATATAACGCTTTTAGGGTCTTTGATTTTTTGCGTGGACTGCCAATCCATGAGCCAATTCTTTTCTGTTTGGTTCCTGGGTTGCCTACCCATGAATCAGACACACTCCCCCTTCTTGAGGATTGCCAGTCTTTGAGAAGCTTTAATGGTGAAGCTGCGTGCGTGAGGAAACTCTAGCTGGCGCGGCTACACTAGGGGCTGGCGGGTGTGACTCCCGCTTTCTACCTGTTCACTCATTTTGATGAATGAACACCCTCCACTACCAAGGTGGAGGTCAGTTGGGCGACAAGGACACGGGATCACGGTGACGTGGCGGTGGGAGTAACTTCCCTCCTAGGCTGAAAGGGCCGAAACCCTGTATTAAAACAGACAGTCAGAGGGCTCACGGAATGAGTAACCTCGTGAATAGCTGATAACCAGACGCTTCAAGTCAAAAACAAAAATAAAGACAAGGGCGTAGGTTATACCCACAGGTGGGCTTTTGAGGGCATCGTGAGGTGTCAGGGTTGCAAGGCGAAAGCTGGCGCAATCGGTACTCGATTTTAGGTAGAACAGTGAATTTGTCGGAAGACATTCTGTTTTGCTGTCGAGATCAATGGATAGCTCAAGCCTGTAAGGTCGTCAACATGGTGCTTTTTAGGCTGTGTATGTCGATATGGGTAAGGCGTGAACGTGGATGATTATTAACTACATATTGCATTGTATAAACCTGATACGACTTGGAACTGCGATCGGGGGAGATAGGAATGTAGGTGTTGTATGTAGGAGATCGGCACGGGTTCTGCCAGTTTTCAGGAAACTGAAAACAACTGTTTTAATACTAACTTGGGAAGCAGTTTTATTTAGTGACGAAGCCGTATTGCTTAAAAATTTCTCTTCAATTTGAAGAGGTTTTTATTCAATCGGAGGCAACTTCCGAAAATAGAACTGTGGGAGAGTGACTTAGTAGGGCTTTGCTGTAATGGCAAAGGAAGCATTTCAATTCGAGTGAAAGGCGAGCGTTGGAATGAGTAACGAAAGGACACGCCATTAAGTTGGAGTGTGTAAGAGAATTGGAAGAATGTGGTTTGAGGATGAAGTTTGGCGACTTCATAGACTTGGCGGTCTAACCCCTCAAACCACATTTGTAAAAATCGACCTAGAAAATCAGATTCGAGTGGCATCGGATTCAGAAATTCAAAGAACCTTGAGAAAACAAGTGAAATCAAAGTCTTTGATCCGACTTTTTATAAACGGTTAGTGGGGACCTCACTAAAAAATCCTGACGCAGCCGATTCTGCTGAACGAAATTAAAAATCTGTGTGTCCCTCATCACACATAAATAACTGAGATCAAAGTCCTGAGTACGACTATAAACTGCTTTCCATTTCGCGCTCATTTGCGTTTTAAGCCATTTTCTCTATTTGACATAGGTTATCTTGGTAATCAGTGAAAAAACGCGTCTACCCCCTATTTTTTGCCTCTAATCGTTATATCAGAGCGAGTGTCTACGAGCGAACACTAAAAAGTCGCGTCTAGACTCCCTGAAAAACAGCTTTTTAGGCTGTGAAGCCTAAATAAGCGTAAATCACATGTAAATATTTGCACCTAGATCGAGCGAAGCGAGCAAAAAAACTTCTGAGCGAAGCGAAGTCATAGCCGCTTTTGCTTTTTTCAAAAGTCACGAAAATATTACTCAAAAATTGCCCCGACGAATCGAGCGAAAGCGAGATTCAATAGAGTTTGAGCGTAGCGAAAACCAAGGGCAATTTTTCACTCCCTGGGCTTTTAATTATTTTTAAGCTTTTAAATGCTTTTAATTAAGCTGTAATCCTTTATTCATAATGGTTCTAGAGATATTAAAACGAGGTTTACCTTGCATT
>NZ_VPEE01000078.1:0-3803 GCF_013417345.1 Acinetobacter sp. YH16032
ACCAATTGAAATTAATCCTGCAACTAATAGAACTAATAGGTATCCTCCAAAACTATTGGGCTCTACAATGTTATAAGCAACAATTAAAAGGACTATTGTTAAAATAATTTTCATTTCTTAAGGTACGTATTTCAAAATACTGAGTTATTCAAATTTTCACATTTTTTAGGTATTCGAGTGCATAAATATTTTCTTATTTTCCTTACAATTCTTTCATTTTCATCAAGTTTATATGCTTTTTCTGATGCTGAAATTATTGAAAGAGCTAAGCAAGGCTATGCAGAGGATCAACTTACTCTTGCTGTTATGTACAAAGAGGGAGTAGGTGTACAAAAAAATATGGCTGAAGCTATAAAATGGTTTGAAAAGGCAGCTAATCAAGAAAATACAGATGCTCTGTTCATGCTTGGTGCAATTTATCAAAATGGCATGGGGGTATCTGTTAATTTAAATAAGGCAGCCAACTTATATCAAAAAGCTAGCAATAAAGGAGATATAGCAGCCACACGTGAGCTAGCCACCATGTATTTATTCGGAAATGGTGTTGTTAAGAACCCCGCAAAAGCAGTCTCTCTTTTTACTCAAGCTGCGAATAAAGGTGATATTACAGCTCAGACAAAGCTTGGATTAATGTATGTAAGAGGAATAATTGTAAAACAAGATATAACTAAGGGAATGTCTTTATTGAGAAGTTCTGCATTAAAAGGTGATAAAGATGCATTGTATCTTATTGAAAAATATAACAAAGAAAATATAGTTAAATAAAATAATTAAATACATCATAGCCATGAAAAATATTTTCAATGGCTATGCTCGCAAGCTAAATATGGTGATTCTTTTTTAAAAATTCTTTTTGCTTTTTTTCCCATAATTCAAAGTGCTTTTTTAGATTTGAAAGAGATCCTTTATAAAAATCACCTTTCAGAGTCATGTCCTTAATGCCGCATCTTTCTGATAAATACATAATATACGTTTCTGGAGAGTCATTTAGTTTGTGGATCACAAAGTTGACAGGAAAAACTAAATCACATGGTTGTCCATTTGGATATGTATTAAATTCTATTGAAGTTTTGATAAATAAGGTATTGTTTAGTCCATCAGATGAATAGTATCTAGTCTCGTAGCTTCCATTAGGAAAGTAAGAATGATGTATTGATTTGAGATCATTAAAATCATTTGGATCTAAATGTATAAATGGATGACAAAAAGTTCTGCGATGTTCCTTTTTGATTACGCCATCTTTATCAAGTAAGAAATATGGATGTGAGTTATAAAGCTTAAGATAAATAATGAAAGCAATAATTACAGAGATAGATATAACGATTGTCATACTTAGATTTATAAAATATTGAATTTATTTGAATTATAGTTATGAATAACAAAAAAGCCTAACAACTTATTTAAGTTATTAAGCTTTTTGTTTGAAACTTTACTAGCCGTGCCTAGATAAACGATATTTGACTCTTACAGTCTGACCTCGCTTGACGGTGCTGCCGGGCTCTGGGCGTTAGCCCTATCTTTAA
The DNA here is from genome assembly GCF_013417345.1 of Acinetobacter sp. YH16032. Classification (NCBI taxonomy): domain Bacteria; kingdom Pseudomonadati; phylum Pseudomonadota; class Gammaproteobacteria; order Moraxellales; family Moraxellaceae; genus Acinetobacter; species Acinetobacter sp. YH16032. Next base: position 1,524 of record NZ_VPEE01000078.1, read on the forward strand.
AGACCATTGAGCACATGAATGGTCTATCTGTAGTATACAGTTATAAATAAAAGTTTACATTAACTTTTGTGATTTTTAGTGATTTTTGGTGACATTGAATGATTTCTAGTTATTTACTGCCCAGTTTTCCTAAAAGACAGATTGCTTCAATTTGTTCACTTATTTCCATTTCTTTAAGTAAGTTATAAGCACTTGTTAAGGTTGTACCACTTGCCAATAAATCATCGACAAGAAGTATAGATTTTCCTTTCATTTCCGTAACTTTTTCAATTTGAGTCGGATCTATTTTCAAAGGACGAATAAACATTCTGTCCTTTGTTGCGACTTCTTTCATAGAAAAAGCTTTATTGGGATTATTGGTTAGATCTCTTTCGAGGGAGCGACGTAAGGCAATGATATCTTTTTTGTATTTTGGGGTTAATGGAAGATCTTGTAGGTCAGAATAGACTTCGAGAATAGTTTTTTTAGAAAAGATATTATTAAGAAGAACTTGCAAAATTATTGTCCCAGCCGACACAGCTGTAGCTCCTCTTAAAAAAGAGGCTTTTTTTTAATCAAACCCGAGTTGCGCTATGATTTTAGGGATCAATCATCTTGTTTCTCCATATCTTAAACAAGCTGATGCGTTGACCTGTGTCAAATATTCAATCATTAAGCACTTAATCAATTGCCTTGTCGTCACCTCAAAAGTCGCATCAATTGATCGGCTGTTTGAGCAATCAAACCAAACATCAAATGACTCATCACCTTAGCGTGACCTCGATAATAAATCACCCGACCGCCAAACTCATCCTTTAAACGGGCATTACTGCGTTCAGCACTGCTACGGGTTTTATATCGCTGTGCTTCCGCTTTGCAAAATTCTATTTTTTCACCCTGACGCTTGTTGTGATCAATCAACGGAACACGACCTCTTGATCTCACAAACTCTCGAATATCCGTACTACAATAACCTGCATCCATCAGCTCATAACATGCCGTAACACGCTGTTCACTCATCAACGATAACGGCAGGGCAACACGACTATCATGAACGACCGCACCCGTCAGATAAGCACTGATCACTACACCACAACATGCTGTATCTAAATGAAGCTTGTAGCCTTTGGTACTCTCAGAATACCCTTTTGAGTTCGTTTTTGTGCCAACAGAACAGCCCGTAGGTAAATCTCGGAGCATTTCAGGAAGTGTCTGTGTGAGTTGAATCTGAATGGCAGTTAATATTTTAGTGGTCAAGGTCTTAGGCGAGTTGAATGCAGGGCGACCTCGTTTTTTGGCAGGCGGTTTTACAACAGGAGGGAGAACTATTTTCTCAACACCTTCGCATGCTGGAATCAGGGTTGCATCACGGCTAATATGACCGATTAACGTATCCGCAAGATTGGACTTCACCATCTGCTCATGAACGCGAGTGGTTAGTTTACGCGCTGCAAATTCAGCAAAAACACGGCTAAATGTCCCTTCGCTGGGTAGTTTTTTATACAGATTGAAGCCGCAAATTCGCCGCAATCTACGATCAACTTCTAGGCGTTCAATCAAGCCCCGTGTGGTGACGATACCAAGTTCAGCTTTTGCAATAAAGGCACATGCCAAAGCGCAGCGGTCAGCAGGAGGTCTTCCCACAGCACACCCTTGATATTGGTATACCAAGGATTCGATGTCACTCCACTCGAGCACACGAATAATGCGTTCGAGCTTTGAGCTGATGCCGTCTAAATCGGCTGCGACTAAAGGAATAAGTTCGTATTGTAAGGCTTGAAACCGTTGTTTGAGAAAAGGGCTTAATGTAGTATTCATGCTGTAGATGTTAGGGTGTTGGTTTAGAAGCTCATTTTAACATCTACAACTTTTTTCAAAAAATGTTAATTCAGGCTGTTTGTGGAGTTTTGCAAGTGCCTCTATATAGAGAAATTGCAGAATTTTTCAAGAAAAATGCAAGGATATTTTGGGCAGAATGGTCAATCGACTTTATAGCTTCAAGACATTGTTTCCTGCAACGCAGTGTTCTATGGCGTTTATTTAAGCAAAATGGATCACTATGTTATTATTACGCCGTTTAAAAAATTCTCTCGATTTAAGCATTTTGCTTACAAGTACCAGGTCCTCATATGATTAAGTGGATTATCCTGGCGATCTTTGTCATTTCTGCGTTTTATATTCAACAACGCGGCAAAGTTCGTCACTCATTTTACCGCCAGTTTTTTGATCACTCGACTTTGCTCGCGCCGATTAATTTTCTGATGTATATGTTTTCTAAAGTGCCAAGTCAGCCTTATATTG
>NZ_VPEE01000079.1:0-3797 GCF_013417345.1 Acinetobacter sp. YH16032
AAAAAAAATGCAAGATGATTCAGAAAAGGCAAAAATTCTTGCTGACTTGAACGAGTATTTAACAGAAGATCGTGATAGAAAATTATTTGGTCTTTGATTTTAATTACTGCTTGAGCTTTTTTTGTATGTCCTGAATCCTTGTAACTAGACCATCCACACAATCCTTATGACGTTCATAAAGTGGGTGGTCTTTATTCTGCCAGTTATCCAATATTTCTTTGGCTTCGATGTACTCTTGTTCTAGTTTGTATAGTTGACCTTTCAGTCCAAAATTATCTTTATTCCAGATAGCTAATAGCTCGGTTTCACTTAGTTTTGATAAATCAGTCATTAGTAATACTCCCATTTAACCTTTAAAATCTGTTTCTGTTCGCAATGCCTTGAATATGCGTTTTGCCGTTTCTTCTCGCACACTGGACGGGTCACGTAAAATATTGGCAATCCATATTGCAAATGCTTGATAGTCCTTATTCCCTGCTAGGTCGCTGATACTGTGGACTTTAGACAATACTGAGCTATAAGTATTTATCTGACTGTCTGACAAGTTGCAGAACATATCAACCGTGCTTGGATCTCGTTCATGGTTGATTGTTTTAGGCTTGGATTTTTGTTTAAAGCTGAATGAAAACCCGACAATTGACCGCCCTTTTTTATGCTGTTCATATTCTGCCTTGATGTCTGTATGTTCGTTAATTTGATCTATAGCAGCATCTAGGACACGGCTTTTAAAATTAACCATCTTTTTGTATTCATGAGGTTCTACGCCAAGTTTTGAGCGTAATTCATCAAGTTCAATCATAGCGACCTTACCAGTGCTACGCCATGCGATTAGAAGCTCATACAGTCGAATAGCGTAAACACTGGTTAAGTTACTTACCTGCTCAAGCTCGTAACTGGTGAAGTGCTTCTCTAGGTTGGTGATCAGTGGCTCAACGTCATCTGAAAACCTGATACGGACAAGAGCTTCATTCTCTACATATGACACTCGTTGCACCCATCGGCTTGTTACATTCTCGATATTGCCTTTAGGGGTGAGCTTCTGATAGCTAAATCTTCGCTCAAACAGATTCCTACTGGCATCCTGTAAGGCTTGGTATGCGGTGTTTCTGTGGACATTAAAGTGATTAATATAGCTATCAACATGGATAGTTAAATCTTTGTGTGTAGGCGTATTGGACTCTCTGGCCGCCAGTATCGCCAATAGGATTAAACGTTGCTCAACCAAGTCAAGGTTGTAGCTTGCATTAATCAGGGCATTATCTTTAACAACTAGATCCTTTTTCATTAATAACTACATGGTTTTTTTATGAAGTTATAACTACATTATTTTATAATGAAGTCTTTTGCAAGGTAAACGTAGTCATATTGCAAGGTAAACGTAGTCATATTGCAAGGTAAACGTAGTCATATTGCAAGGTAAACGTAGTCATATGAAGCCTGAAATCCTTATGTGGCAATGCTTTTAGGTGGCGTAAAAGTATTAAAAACTAAAAAATAAAAAAAAGAGGGGAGTGGTCAAAATTGCCCTATGTACTCGCTAAAGCTCGTACTTTTTGAAGCTCGCAAGCTCGCTTCGAGGGGCAATTTTTTGGTTAATCCTGTGTGTGAAATCTAAAAGCAAAAGCAAGAATGGATTCGCTTCGCTCATAAAGCTTTTTTGCTCGCTTCGCTCGGTCTAGGGGCTAGTTTCGGCATGAAAATATAGGTTTTCTAGGGTTCAATCAGTTAAAAGCGGTTTTTCAGAGGGTCGATGGTCGAATATTGCTAGTTCGCTCGTAGACACTCGCTCTATAAGACCATGTATTATTTAGATAATTTTAATAAACGCCAAAAAAGAAAATTTAAATTTTAGCGTGAACGTGGCTTATGGTTTTGTGCTTTTGATTCAGCCAGTAGTTTATTAGCTTCGTCATGTTTTCCTTGCTCACGTAAGGCTTTACGTGCAAAAAACGCCTGTTTTTCTCGTTCTTGTTGTGCCTTGGCTTCCTGTTTCCGCTTTTCTTGTTCGGCTAACTTCCGTTGTTGTTCACGTTCAAGGTGAAGTCTTGCTCGATCATGTTTGGCTTTCAGGTTCGGATTAGCTTTGTTTACGATCTCTTTTGCCCGATCTGTATAGCGTTCAGGTTCTAAACGTGGGGTTTTGGTCTTTAAATCTCGTTCCTGACTGTCCAATTCTTGCCATTGGGTTTGAATTTCTGCATTTGCAGCATCCCATTTCCCACCAAAAAACATAGGTCTTTTGCCTAATTGTTCTTTTTGGTGTTCAAGATTGGTTTTTGATAGCTCTATTTGCTCTAAAACAGCGTTTATTTGCTCGATTTCTGTTTTTTGGGTAGTTAGTGCTATGTTTTTTGCTTCCGTGGCTACAGCGTCGTTATATTGCGAAATAACGCTATATGCGATTTTGGTCAATTCTTCAGGGGAACGCTGTTCCTGGTCTTTTTCTTTTTGGCGTTGTTCCTGGTCTAAATTTTCTCTGGTCTGAATCAAGTTGTTCAACAGTCGTTCAGATGCTTGTATTTCTTGATCTAAACCTCTGATGTGTTGGCTAAATTGGTTGCGTTCACGGATGGCATCATTGGATAGACTGATTTCGGTGTCTATGCCTTGTCTGCGAAGTTGGGTAACGTGTGGCCCCTCATGTTGAGTGGCTTCAAGGTCTATGCCTTGATCTTTGTAACTACGGTGATCGACACGATCTGCAAAGCCATGTTTTTCTAAATGGCGGTTGGTCAATTCTGCAAAGTGTTCTCTCCAGTGGCTCACGGTTTCACTGGATTGCTCTTTGTTGAAGTCTCGATTTTTCTTTTTGGCAAAGTCGCCTGTCTGTGGGTCAATCTGCCGACTGGTGAACATGATGTGTGCATGAAAGTTTCTTTCATCACTTCCGCTTTTGGTATGTGGAGCATGGATACATGCGTCCACGATCACACCATGTTTTTCTACAATTCCCTGACATAGCTCATCGAGCAAGTCTTGTCTTTGTTCTGCATTAAATTCATGGGGAAAGGCAATTTCAAACTCTCTTGCTAAGGTTGCATCTTTTCTACGTTCAACCTGTTCAACTGCATTCCATAATTCTTGACGGTCTAATAATTCTTTTTTGGTGTTTTCAGGTGCATAGATTTTTTTAGATTCCACACCTGTTTTTTGGGTGTAGTCCTGAATTTTACCTTGATAATGGTCTTCTAATTTTTCACCCGAACGATAGGCAGAACATGCAACGGCTGAACGCCCTGCACTTCGGCTTATCGCTTTGACTGAAAAATGAAAGATTGCCATTTTGCTTTTGCTCTTAAATTTGGGTTTCCAAATTTCCCAGCTTGCATAAGCTGGTTTGGGGTTGTAGGGGGAATCCCCTGCCGTACTTCCATTGAATAAAAATCGAAGATTTTTTTCAATGGTAAAGTGCGCCCTTTGGGAAAACCACGATAGCAGATAGTACCTTGAATTTCAATTTATGTACGCTTATGCTAACTGTGGTTTTTTTAGGCATTGGATTTGTAATGAAAGTCGAATCTTTGGAACAGCAAATTGCTAAACAAGAAGAACGTTTGAAACAGCTTAAAGCTCAGAAGCAAGCTGTTTTGGCTCGTGAAAAAAAGAAAGCAACGGATCAACAGCGAAAAGAAGATACTAGACGTAAAATTTTGCTTGGTTCTTTGGCGTTAAAAAAAATGCAAGATGATTCAGAAAAGGCAAAAATTCTTGCTGACTTGAACGAGTATTTAACAGAAGATCGTGATAGAAAATTATTTGGTCTTTGATTTTAATTACTGCTTGAGCTTTTTTTGTAT
>NZ_VPEE01000080.1:0-3733 GCF_013417345.1 Acinetobacter sp. YH16032
AGAAGTGAAACCTCTTAGCGCTGATGGTAGTGTGGGGTTACCCATGTGAGAGTAAGTCATCGCCAGCTCATTATTCTAAACACCCCCTTCAATACAAGGGGGTGTTTTTTTATATATATAAATTGAAATAAAGAATTAAATATAAAGGGAAATGTATCTTAGAACTCACTGATAAAGATTTTTATATAGTGAGGAACTAATAATAAAAGCCTTCATCAAATCTTCATTGATCTGTCAGAGGAATGACACCATCATGCCGTTTAATCATGAGTCCTTACTTAAGTGATACATATGGATTTATGAAGAAGACACTTTTAAGCACAGTACTATTGTCATTTTTAGCCCTTAGCGGTTGTAATGATTCTGATGATAAGATCACCTCAGATCAACAAAATCAGATAAAGGAACCTACACTTGTTTCATTTGCAAAGCTTGATGTGGCTACCTATGCCGATGGACCAGATTCAGGACTTTATGTTAAAGGTGCAAATGGTATTTATCCGCCATTTAAAGGTCAGCCAGTTCAAGGATTTTCTGGGGCATTAAAAAATGCTGATGGAACGTATCTTGTAATGTCTGATAATGGATTTGGGGCACAAGATAACTCAGCAGACTATCTATTACGTCTTTATAATATTTCAGTAGATTTTAGAACTGCTAAGACCAACTCAAATAACGTTAAAGTACTGTCTCATATACAGCTTCGTGATCCGAATAAGTTAGTACCATTCAAAATTGTCAATGAGAGTACGCCAGAACGCCTTTTAACAGGTGCTGATTTTGATCCGGAATCTATACAGCGTGATAAAAATGGTGATATTTGGATCGGAGATGAATTCGGTCCATTTTTACTGCATTTTAGTGCTGATGGTGTCTTAAAGAGTGCTCCGATTGCATTGCCTCATCCTGAAAAAGAAGGAGAGGAGCTTCGATCTCCACAAAATCAACTTCATCAAAGTGCGGCTGAAATAGAAAATGCGCTCGTGCAAAGAAGTGGTGGATTTGAAGGCATGGCTATTTCTCCAGATGGTCAATATTTATATCCAATGCTGGAAAAACCATTAAGCAAGAATGCGCAAAGACATTTATTAATTTCAAAATTTGATATTGCTAAAAAAGCATATACAAATGACCATTACTATTTTGAGCTCGACCCTAAAGCAACAGCAATTGGTGATTTCCAGTTATTTACTCAAAATGAAGGTATTGTAATTGAGCGTGATGATACTGAAAATAATATTGGTGGTTTTAAGAAATTAGTTCGAATACAACTGAATGAACCGAAGCAGTTGGTTAATAAGACGGACTTGGTCAATTTAATGGATATTGCGAATCCAAATTTATTATATGGTACGCCACGAGAGGGCGATATTATGACGGGTGATCGTTTTGGTTTCCCATTCTTTACCATTGAAGATATTGTGATTGAAGGACCTGATTTAATCACAGTGTTGAATGACAATAATTTTCCAGGTTCAAGTGGGCGTAATGCAAAACTTGCTGATGATAATGAAATTATTCAGATTAAATTAGACAAAAAGTTATATTAATTGTTCAAGGCCTCATAGATTTTGATCTATGGGGTTTTTTATTAAATTAAGTGAAAAATATAATAATGAAATAAGTACTTTAATAAATTCGTATTTGAGCGAGATATCATCATTACTTACCAATAAAATGATGGAAACACTGATTTTCATAAGTCAAACTAACTTTGGTCTAATGCGATATTTAGATAAAAAGCCTAATTTTGATTGGATTTTAGACTAACGTTCAATTTTTATTAACACAGAATTATGTGAAATTTACCTCACAGACTTTAAGCACACGATTTTGATGCGTCGCTCACAACAATTAAATTCAAAGTTGGTTGGATCGTGCTTAAAGATTATTGAAATACGATCTCTCACAGGAGGTGAGGAATGTCACAGCAAGCAATGAACGTCAATAAAATTATTGACCATGCTAAATTCACACCATTTCACTTCAATGTTGTCGCTTGGTGTTTACTCATTATCCTGTTTGATGGTTATGACTTAGCAATTAATGGCGTAGTTTTACCATTATTGATGGATGAATGGGGTTTAAGTGCTGTTCAAGCAGGCATGCTCGCAAGTACTGCACTTGCAGGGATGATGTTTGGCGCAATGATTTTTGGTTCTTTAGCAGATAAGATTGGCCGTAAAAAAGTCATTATGATCTGTATTATTTTATTCAGTGGATTAACCTTTGCGGGTGGTTTTGCATCCAATCCAACTGAGTTCGGTATTTTGCGTTTCTTGGCAGGTTTAGGGATTGGTGGTGTTATGCCAAACCTTGTGGCTTTGACCTCAGAATATGCACCTCAAAAAATGCGTAGCACCTTGGTAACTACTATGTTTAGTGGTTATGCGGTAGGTGGTGTGATGGCTGCATTATTAGGTTCATGGTTTACACCAAGTTTTGGTTGGGAAATCATGTTCTTTATCGCAGGTATTCCATTACTTTTACTTCCAATTATTTGGAAATTCTTACCTGAGTCTTTAACTTTCATCGTAAAAGAAAATCGTCAGGAAGAAGCTCGTCAAATCGTGGCGAAGATTGAACCTAAAGTAAAAGTTGAGAAAGATACAACTTTCGAGCTGGATCAAGTAGATGAGCCTGAATCGGCAACTGTTGTCAGCTTGTTCCGTCGTGGTCGCGCTGTAAATACATTGTTGTTCTGGGTTGCATTCTTTACATGCTTATTAACCATGTACGCTCTCAGCAGCTGGTTACCGAAATTGATGATGGCTGCGGGCTACTCAATGGATAATAGCTTAATGTTCATGATGGTCATGAATGTTGGTGCGGTAGTGGGGATCGTTGGCGGTGGTATCTTGGCAGACCGTTACCATTTAAAACCAGTATTGATGTTCTTAGGTTTAATGGGTGCGATTGTGATGAGCTTAATGGGCTTCCAGTCGAATATGCTGTTACTTTACATCTTGGTGTTCTTGGCAGGTGCTGCATCGATTGGTTCACAGATGTTGTTATATAGCTACGTAGCTCAGTACTATCCATTGGCAGTTCGTTCAACAGGGATTGGCTGGTCATCTGCGATTGGTCGTATGGGAGCAATTGTAGGTCCGATCTTGATTGGTGGCTTACTAGGGATGAACTTACCAGCGCATTTTAACTTTATGGCAGTAGGTTTACCTGTGTTGATTACCGCAATTGCAGTGGCTCTGATTATGAATGAAAGTGAATCTGAAAAGATTAATGCGAGTAAGCCAGTTGTAGCTAAAGCATAAGTCTTAGTTTTAAAAAAATAAAAGCCTCCGAAAGGGGGCTTTTTATTATAGAATTATTTTTTAGATTATTATTTATACTAATTATTGTAAAAATGTATTAAAGGAAAAATATGGATTGGTACACACATGAAAAATTTGAGAAAAGTTTATTAAGTATAAAATTTACAGGGGATGATTTAGATCAGCATGGAGTGAGTATTTACGATTTAGCTGAATGCTTGTTAGCGATACAAAGAATTATTCACAAAGCATATCTAGCACAAGAGAATCGATTGTACAAAGGTTCTTATCCAAAAAAAGAAATAAGAGAAAAATTAGCTTTACAGTTAGGCTCGGCTTTGTTGCATAAAGGTTTGAAAGGCTGAGCTCCCTTAAGCTACTCAAATTTAAGAGACAACTTGGGTATGAGGACGACCTAATTCTGTGAATTTATTCAAGACTGCCATGCGTGCATGGATCTC
>NZ_VPEE01000081.1:0-3731 GCF_013417345.1 Acinetobacter sp. YH16032
CCAGCAATGGTGCTGTTTTCCGCATGATTGCGCTGGTAGTGCTCGCCGCAGTCTCATGACCGAGCGTAGCGAGCGAATGAGCGAGGAAGCACCAGGGAATCGGAACACGGATGGAGGCACTTACGCGTCTGGGTTTGGGGATGTCTCCAGATCGTACTTAAGTTCCTTAAGTGCCTGTAATATCCTGTCTTTTTTATAGCATAGCTCGCCTGTTTTTGTGTCTACCAGTCCTGCTTCGATCAGTAGCCCAGCCGCGAGAAAGAGCCGGTGATTGCGTTCTCGTCGTTGTTTTTTTCCCTCGATTCGTTTTTGGACCGCCTGTTTTCGTTCGCTCTCCTGTGCCTGTAAGTCGTTTTTTTCCGCTGTTGCCAGTACGTGGAGGAGTTTGCGTTCCTGTTCTGTGAGTCCTGCTTCGTTGTCGAGCAGGTCAATAATCTGTCTCTGTCGTGCGGTCTGTTCTCCGAGCTTCCTGATGAATCCGATCCGTTTCTTCAGCCATTCGATGTTGCTGATGCGCATGTTCGTGGTGCTCCCTGGTGTTTTTTGCGGTGTGTTGTGGTCGTGCAGTATATCGCTTGCGGTCGGTGGGTGCAGGGGGGTATCTTCCTTCTAATTCGTGAAATTAGAAGGAAGCGCACTTATATGTTTCTCTCCTTCGTCGAGAAACAGTGCGCTCCTGCGGAGGGCTGAAACCGTGGCAACCTATCACCTCAGCGTTAAATTTGGAGGCAAGGGACAGGCTGCAAACCACGCCGATTACATCGAGCGCAAAGGGGAGTATGCGAAACGGAAAGATCTGGAATACACGGAGCACGGAAACATGCCGGAATGGGCCAGGGATAATCCTTCCCATTTCTGGCAGGCGGCTGTATCAGAAAGTTGTGACACTGGAAGATAAACTGGCGGAGAAAACTGTCACGGGTAAGAGCCGGAAAAACTGACGCGCTCTGTGAGGTGTTTGAATTGTTCGCTGTTCACATCGGATAAAACCGATCTTGGAAAAAGAAACGTTGATAACTAAGATTCAGGATAGTAATCATCCTGAATCTTAATGAATTACCAGAATTTAAGTTTTGATAGTATTTTCTTACCTGCAGCAACAACAGTTGCAGCTACTACTTCAACAACTACATCCTTTACGTTATCCCAGGCTTCACCTGTCCATTCTTTAATGGTGTCCCATACGCCCTTTTCTGCGCTTTCTGCCATTTTTTCTGTTTTTATTTCTTCTCCTGCTTCGCGATAGAGAGCATATTTTTTCTCCTTTGGGAGGATGTCTATTATTGTCTCCATTGCTTTAGAAATATTAAACTTTCTTTTGACTGATGTAGGTATAATGTATGAAGCAGGAACAGAAAAGGCAGTACTTACTTCTAGTATTTTCTCATTTACACTAGCTAACTGCTCTTTTGTCGGCTCGTTTTTCTTTTTATCCCAAAGAAGTTCACCTTCATCGTCTTCTGTTGGTTCTATTTTATCTATTTGGTTTATGAAAAATACAACAGGACATTTTTTTATATTAGGTAGCAATATATCGTTATATACCTTTTGAGAAATTGCGTAAGCCCTTTCATCAGACTTTATTACCCATACAACTAGGTCTAACTTTGCAACATTCTCTTTGTATAGATTATAATATTCTTTGTCTCTTTCCAAGGTTTCACCAACACCAGGAAAGTCTATTATCGTAAGTCCTCCCTCATTTCCATCTTCTGGCTTGATATGAATTTCTTGAATCTCTCTTGTGCAAGCAGCGACGTTACTGACTGGGGCTACATCACGACCAAATAATGCATTGCATAATGATGATTTACCTACGCCAGTTGATCCAAAAATACCGACTCGTGGCGTGTAACCTTTTATTTCCCTTATTTTCTTTTCGATTGCTTGTCTAATTTTTTCTTTGCTGTTTAGTGTCGATTTATCAATATATTCCATTTTAAGAACCTATATTGTCAAGAAATATTACTTATAAATAAACCACCTATTTTATAAGTGGTATTTTATTGTATTCGATAAATGTTATCTAGAGCTGTGTTCAGGTTGTTGTGAGACTAAACCTTTTAAGCGATTTCCTAAAAAGGTGGGGTACATGGAGCTCAGAAAACAAACTATCCCAAGACTGTTTTTTAGTCATGTTGCTTTGGAGAGAGGGTGGGATGAACTATGGCAATTATTGTGTCTGATGCTGATATCGAACTGTTTTATCCATCTATGCAAGGATATGGATGAGAAAATTTGCTGTTTTGACCCATTCGCCCTTCTGAACGGTTGAAACTGTTCGCGAATCACTTTTGTGCATAGTTATGCAGCCCCATAAAAATAATTCTGACGCATTTTTCGGGGTTGCCCTGGTGTTTCCTTGTATTTTTGCGTTTTTTGCGTCAGAAAGCGATTGAGAGCGTTTTAAGGGGTTCGTACAACAGGAGTTATGGTAAATGGATCGTTTTTGCGGGAAGGCTCGACAGGTTTTGTTGTTGGGGGTAGTGTAAGCGACTGAAAAACAAACGCCCCTGAAATTCGTGTCTATCCGCCAAGACTTTCACGAAAATACAGGGGCGATGTCGGTCGATAACCTGGAAGGAATCGTAACACATGAGCGCCGCGCTTCAATACTTCGAAGAAAATTTACCCCACCGTCCCTATCACACGGATGATCTCGCTTTTGGTCTTCGCATCTCCGGCAAAGGGCGTGCGCTTCTTGCGCGGTACATCCAGCAGAACCAGCCTCATGCGCAGTTCTGGCTGGTTTTTGACGTTGACCGTGTAGGAGCTGCGATTGACTGGAGCGACCGGAACGCTCCCGCGCCGAACATCACCGTAAAAAATCCTGTGAACGGTCATGCTCACCTGCTCTACGCACTCAATATCGCCGTGAGAACCGCGCCGGACAGCTCGGTTAAGGCGCTGAAATACGCCGCTGCGATTGAACGTTCGCTGTGTGAGAAACTTTGTGCAGATGTGAACTACAGCGGACTGATTTGCAAAAATCCGTTCCACCTGGAATGGCAGGTGATGGAGTGGCGCGAGGAGGCCTATACCCTCGATGAACTGGCTGATTATCTCGATTTGAGCGCCTCAGCGCGCCGTAGCATCGATAAACATTACGGGATGGGGCGAAACTGCCATCTGTTCGAAATGACGCGCAAATGGGCTTACAGGGCGATTCGTCAGGGCTGGCCAGCATTCTCACAGTGGCTTGATGCCGTGATTCAGCGTGTCGAAATGTACAACGCATCGCTTCCCGTTCCGCTTTCTCCGCCTGAATGTCGGGCTATTGGCAAGAGCATTGCGAAATACACGCACAGGAACTTCACGCCGGAAACTTTCGCACAGTATGTGGCTGATACGCACACCCCAGAAATACAGGCCAAGAGAGGCCGGAAAGGTGGTATCGCTAAAGGCGAAGCCTACGATGACAAGCGTTTCATGGCGCTATGTATGCTGGAGAATGGATATTCTCAGAAAGCTATTGCGGCGATGCTGAATGTACATCGTAATACGATCCGTAATTGGGCAATGCACAAATAGCCTATATCAGATAACAGCGCCTTTTCGGCGTCTTTTTGAGCTGAGGGCTTTCCGGCGGTTTTCTCCTTTCAGCCCAGCAATGGTGCTGTTTTCCGCATGATTGCGCTGGTAGTGCTCGCCGCAGTCTCATGACCGAGCGTAGCGAGCGAATGAGCGAGGAAGCACCAGGGAATCGGAACACGGATGGAGGCACTTACGCG
>NZ_VPEE01000082.1:0-3723 GCF_013417345.1 Acinetobacter sp. YH16032
GCCATTTCTCTTTATATTGTTACTTAGACAGGTAGGACATTTGATTTGTAGCGTTATTTTCATACCTCTATTTTATCAAAAGCCATATTGTTTTTTTCAGCATACTTTTTGAAACACCACCCATTTTCGATCTACCTTTTAAAAAAAAAACATTTTAAAGTCAGTGTGATAACAGTTAGAAGGATAAATTTGGTGAATATTCAAATTATTGTGGGAAGCGTTCGAGAAGGCCGCACAGCCATTAAAGTTGCAAATTGGGTTCAAAACACGATTTCATCATATAACTACAGCACGATTCAGACAGAAATTGTGGACTTAAAAGAATGGGATTTACCGTTTTTCGCTGGAGCAAATCCACCACTAACGGGTATATATGATCAACCTAAGCAACAAGAATGGGCTGCTCAAATCGCGAAAGGTGATGCATTTATATTTATTAGTCCTGAATATAATCATGGATACAGCCCTGCACTTAAAAATGCACTCGACTATTTAGGTAAAGAGTGGAATGGAAAACCTGCTGCTTATGTCAGTTATGGCGGTAGTAATGGCTCTCGCTCTATCGATCAAATCCGTCAAGTTGCTACGCAATTAGGTTTAGTCGACTCAAATGCCGTGGTTGAGATTCGCGATATTTTTGCACGCAATCGCAATGAAACATTCGAAGGCAATGAATTCGATGACAAAGCGCTTAAATCTGCGTTTGATAAAATTGTGCAATATGTAAGTGCATAAGATCCGATTTAGCTGTACACAATAGAAAATCTTTTGAATATTGATGTACGCTGTGGCTTATATCGCTTCTATACGTACAAGGTAAATTTACATATAGTTAAACCATACAGAGATAGGATATTTCTTAAAGTAAAAATATGAAATGCAGGAAGCTATAGATTTGACAGGAGTTGAATCTCAGCAATATACGAAAAAGCCTCAACAGGATGTTGGGGCTTTTTCGTATATTGCTGAGTATTCTCTTAGTCTTTTAAAGCTGTACAGGGAACATCAAATATCCTAGGAGATTCCTTTGAAACTATTTCTTTCCATTTTAATTGTTTTTTGCTTAACCATTCATAAAACTCTGAATAGACCTCGCCTTGTAGATTAACGTAAGCGTCCGCTGAACAGACCTTATGAATTCATCCTATAAGCCTTAATTTAGTCCCCACTTAAAAACAAGTGGGGACTAAAATTTTTTTAATTCGTAACCAATACGTTCCTGACAATGTCGATGAATTTCGCCAAAAAATCATGGATCAACTACAACGTTTCGAATTACAAGCGAAGAAGTTGCAGTTTTCAGCCGAGGATATCCATGATGCCAAATATGCATTTTGTGCATTACTTGATGAAACGATTGTCACACAACAGAACCCTAGTTATTTCCATTTACAAAATTCGTGGTTGATTAGTCCTCTTCAGTTAACTTTATTTGGATCTCAACTTGCAGGTTATCAATTTTTTGACTTATTAGAAAAAATTAGAACTCGTGGAAAAGATCGCTTAGCAGCTTTAGATGTTTTTCACTACTGTTTACTGTTAGGTTTTCAAGGTAAATACCGTATTGAATCAATTGAAAGCTTAAATCATTTGGTTGCACGCGTAGGCGATGAAATAGATTATTTAAATGGTAAAAAAACCCTCTTTTCACCTTTCGCTGCATTGCCTGATCAAATTAAAAACATTATTCATAAAGAACTTCCATTCGCTTGGATTCTATTATTTTTACTCCTCTTTGCATTATTGGCATTTTCTGGACTTCGCTATATGCTCAGTCAACAAGAGACCAAAGCCATGACTCAATATAATAATGTCATTAGTGCACCTGCTGAACAGGCCCACATAACGATTCATTTACCATAAAAGATATTCAATATGAGCCAAGAAAAGAAAAATATTAGAGTCCTTACACCTACTAAAAAAAATAAAAAAATTTCGCCTCTAGTAAGCGGGATCATTGGTGTAGCAATTGGTATCTCTGCCACATCTTTAGCTTTTTATACCTATTTAAATCAACCAAGCTTCCAACCGATTAACGCAGCAGATACAGATTCAACACACTCAAATGATAAATTGTCCAATATTGATTCGGGAATCACCCAAGCTGATCAAAACGAGCAATCTGAACCTGATGAATATCACCAAGCTCAACCCAAGCTAAATGAGCTTAATAATATTTTCAAACATCAGCAAACAAACTCTGCTCAAGCAACTCAACCAGTGACTTCAAGTAAAAATCCCTTCGAATCAACTTTTAATCAAGCACAACCTTTAAGTAACAAAACTTCCCAAGTTCCACCTAAAGCAGAACCAGTAAAAAAGACCACAACTGAAGCATTACCGAAAACCATAAAAAAGCCTGAGTCTAAGCCTACGACAGCCAATGCAAATAAAGTTGCTGAAAGTAAAGCTGACACTGATGAAAATATTGATATTCCTGTAGCCAGCGTAGAAGTTTCAGTCACACGAACTGCTAAAGAACCTGCACCGTGATTTTTTTTATCATTGTCAGTTTTGTGATATTAATCATCGCACTGACTTTATTGATGTCTTATGAGATAAGACAAAAAGTAATAGATTTTGCACAAAGCTTATTACCACAAGGTAAAAAAAAGCTTTTAAACGCACGTAAATTTGCACATGAAATGAATCATGCTGCTTCAGCAGACCAAATTCAAACGCATTGGCACTTACAGCAATGGTGGATACTCATTGCTGGTTTTTTCTTACTTAGCAGTATTATGCTTTTTGCTTTTACAAAACCCGTTGATCCTACAAAAATAGAAGCGAACTATTTAAAGAAAGCTGATCCTCAAATTTATAACTTATTAAATGGGGAAATTCTTTCCCCTCCTCCAGAGGTTGAAGAAAGTCTCGTCGATGCAGCAATCGTTGAAGCTGTACGTCTTGAGCAACAATATCAAGCTCAAACTGGCGGTTCTGTTTCATCGACAACTATTCCTAATGTAGAAAATTCAGAGTTTTCTCATGGTCATCTCGATACTTCAATGGTAAATCGTAAGTGGGACAAGATGCATCCACGCTATAAACAACGATTACTTATGGTCTTCAAAATTATGAAGGAACAACATGGCTATGAATTAGTATTACTAGAGGGTTATCGTAGTCCTGCACGACAAAATAGCCTATCTCGGAATAAAGCAACCACTTTAGCGACTGCATACCGTAGCTATCACCAATTTGGTTTGGCAGCTGATGTCGCATTCAAGCGAGATGGTAAAGTCGTTATTTCTGAACGTGATCCTTGGGCTATGCGTGGCTATCAGTTATATGGTCAAGTTGCTGAGTCTGTCGGTTTAGTTTGGGGAGGACGTTGGACAAAAATTCATGACTACGGTCATACAGAATATCGAATGCCTGGCTTGGTTCGTAGCAAGGAAACTCATGATCGTTTCATGCGAGAAGCTGAACAAGGTAATTTAATGGCAAGCAATATAGAACAGTAATAATCCGTTGATTCTCTTTTCAAAATGCCTGTTAACGATACAGGCATTTTTGTATTTATTGATATATTTTGCGCTTGTAATTAACTATGTGAAGACATTGATTTAGAAGTTAATTTTCCCGTACCCATGCATTTCCCTTTATATTTAATTCTTTATTTCAATTTATATATATAAAAAAACACCCCCTTGTATTGAAGGGGGTGTTTAGAATAATGAGCTGGCGATGACTTACTCTCACATGGGTAACCCCACACTA
>NZ_VPEE01000008.1:0-102503 GCF_013417345.1 Acinetobacter sp. YH16032
CTAGACTTAAAAAGCTTGGGGTTCAATATGCTCGAATTGCGAGTGATCATTGGGATAGTTTTATCACAGCATTTCAATGTTGCAAGCAAGTGATCGGTAAGTTTTTTACCGTCGGTATTGAAGGTAACAATTGTAGAATTCGTCATCGAATCAGGCGTGGATTTAGGAGAAGTTGCAACTTTTCTAAAAAGCTCGAAAATCATTTTAAAGCCTTTGATTTGACTTTCTTTTACCTTAATAACGGATTTGTTTAACGCCAGCATACTTTTTGAAACACCACCTAAAAATGGAAAAAAAGTCAGTTTAATTGCCTTAATATTTCGATCAATATTTTCATTTATTCGAGAATATATTATCCGAGGTGATTTTGTTGGTGGAGCATATGGATTATTTTTGGCAATCGCTTCGATGGGATACACCTTTAATAAATACGTGATGCTTTGGCAAATGAATCAAGAGAAGAATAAATGAATATTGTAATCGCAAATATGTCGACGATTCCAGTTTTTGCTTACGGTGGAACGGAGCGAGTTATTTGGGATTTAGCAAAAAAATTAGTCGAGTTCGGTCATAAAGTCACATTTATCGTCCCGAAGGGCTCAACTTGTGATTTTGCAGAAGTTATTGAAATTGATCCTTTTAAATCTTGGAGTCAATTAATTCCTGAAAATACAGATATCGTTCATTTTCAATTCCAACCTAAAAACCTTGAAATTGATATACCTTATGTTGTGACAGAACATGGTAATGCTCAAGTGGGTGATTTGTTAGATAGAAATACTATTTTTGTTTCAAAAAATCATGCAGAGAGACATCAGTCGAACAGTTTTGTTTATAACGGCCTCGATTGGTCAAATTATGGTAATGTGAATTGGAAAGCCAAGCGTGATTATTATCATTTCTTAGGTAAAGCGGCTTGGCGTTTAAAGAATGTCAAAGGTGCGATCAATGTTGCTTTAAAAGCGAAGCAAAAATTAGATGTATTGGGTGGTGACCGCTTTAATTTTAAACGAGGCATACGCTTAACATTTTCTCCAAATATTCGTTTTCATGGTATGGTGGGCGGTCAAGAAAAACTCGCACTATTAAATGGTTCAAAAGGTTTGATTTTTCCAGTGCGTTGGCATGAACCATTTGGTTTAGCGATTATCGAAAGTATGTATTTCGGGTGTCCAGTTTTTTCAACGCCTTATGGGGCTATTCCAGAATTAGTTCCTCATTTTTGTGGAAAACTTTCACCTCAAACCGATGAGTTAGTCGATGCTATTTTGAATCAGAAATATGATCCTTTACAGTGCCACGAACATGTTAAAGAATATTTTAATGCTGAAAAAATGATGTATGGATATTTAGAAAAATATCAAATGGCTGTTGAGGGTAAAGCATTTAATTATCAAGCTCCATCATTATTGAAAGATAGCACTCATTTAGATTGGCATTAAAAATGCTAAACTCTCATGTAGTTTTTAAATGTATTGCAAATGTTCTAATGTGTAATTAGACAAACTAGAAAAACTAACTTTTATGGATAGATATTTTTTTAATTAATCTAAATTAAAGTATAATGTATATGTTTTTTTCATACTAGAACTGTTGAATGTGAAATTTATTAACAACCATAATCTATTAACTTTTTTTATTTTATAAGCTTAGTAAAAAGTAGATCCCCAATTTTATATGAAGAGTTTTGTTATAAGTTTACCTTCTGCTCATGAGCGAAGGAGTCATATCACTGAGGAATTTCACGCAAAAAAAATTGATTTTGAGTTTTTTGATGCTCTAACTCCCGATTTAGCCTACGAAATTATAAAATCCGATTTTGATTTTTTTGACCTGACTAAAATTAGTGAAGGTGAATTGGCGTGTGCATTGAGCCATATTACTGTTTGGAAGAAAGCGCTGAATGATGGTTTGGAGTATGTTGCGATCTTTGAAGATGACATTTTTTTAACTGAAGATGCATCATTATTTTTAAAGGATAGTAGTTGGTTAGAACAAAATATAGATATTTTAAAGATTGAAACTTTCTTCGAGAGAGTAATTTTAAAAAAATCAAAATTAAGTAAAGAAAAACATGTAATAAGTGAGCTAAAAACAGATCACTTTGGGGCTGCGGGATATATACTTTCGAAAAAAGCCATAAAGAATATTCTAAACTATATTCAGCATCAAACAACGTTGAAACCATTGGATCACATACTATTCTCTGATTTGCTTAAACACAATGATTATATTGTTTATCAGTTGGAACCTGCCATTTGTATACAAGAGAAAGTTCTCAAGCAAGAAATTACGCTCGTTAGTTCGCTAGATGCTTTCCGCAACAATTTTAAAGTACCAAAACAAATGTTGAGCATTGATCAAAAAATCAAACGAGAATTTCTTCGTTTGATTCATAAGTTGAGGCTATGTTTGTTTGCTAGAAAAGTAGAGTTTAAGTAGCTGAATTATGAGAAATTTTGTTATTAGCTTAGAGACTGCTAAGAGCCGACGTGAACACATAAGCATTGAATTCAATCGTCAAAATATTGGTTTTGAGTTTTTTAATGCGATTACACCTGATTCTTGTCAGAAATCGATTAACTTATTAGATCTAAATTTTCAAAAGACAGAGCTTACAGAAGGTGAAATAGCTTGCTTATTGAGTCACCTCACTTTGTGGAAAAAAGCAGTTGATGAGCAATTTGATTTTATTACTATATTTGAAGATGATGTTTACCTGGGGCAAGAGAGTCATCTACTTTTAGAGAATTATAATTGGATACCAAAAGATACACATATAATCAAACTTGAAGTTTTCTCAAAAAAAATAAAAATGGCTTATCAAAAGCAAGCTATAGTACCTGGTAAACGAGCGTTGTATCAGCTGAATGGTATACACTTAGGTTGTGCTGGCTATATTTTATCTAGAAAGGCTTGTGAACAATTATTGCAATATGCTCGAAGTCTTGATGAAATGGTGGCTGTTGATCATATAGTTTTTGAATTATTTGATCAGTCAACTCAGTATACTCCATATCAATTAAGTCCTGGGTTGTGTATTCAAAGCGATATATTAAAGCCTACACAAAAAGAAATTTTTGAAAGTAGTTTAGAGCAGAATCGTCGTAAGCGTTTTGATATTCAAGTACAGCATATCAAGCAGAAATTGACGTTTAAACAAAAGGTTGTACGGGAGTGGTTTAGACTCATTCAGCAACTGTTGGATGTATATCAGCACCGAACAATTAAGTTTAAATAGGAAAAATATCGATGGGTGATGAGAAGGTTATTCTAGCTGCTGCTACAGGTTATAGTGTTTCTCAAATTTTAGCGTTCATAAACTCTTTAGATCATACTGGATTTGATGGTGAACTTGTTTTAATCATTTATCGTAAACAATTAGAAGAATATAGAAAACACTTAAAGCATATTCAACACTACACTATTAATTACCAATTTAGTTCTATGGGTAAGCTACACTATCGTAATAATTATGTTGGATTACTCAAACATAAGTTGGCACGACGTTGCGCCACTCTGTTTTTTCAATTTGTAGCTAAAATTCCAATGCAAGGTTGGAAAGAAATCGCTTTGAACTATGCGAGTTATCCTCATGTAGGTCGTTTCTTTGAGTATCAAAAAGCGATTCGACTTCGTCCAAATGCTCAAAAAATTCTTTTATCTGATATTCGGGATGTAATTTTCCAAGCTCCACCACTTGATGGCATCGTACATGGATTGTATGTCGGGATGGAAAAACAAAAGGTTAAATTAAAGGATGAGGCTTTTAACGCTGACTGGATTAAAGATGCATACGGTGTAGAAGTCTTAGAGCAAATGGGAATGCAGCAGATTTCATGTTCAGGAGTAAGCTATGGTGATCGAGAGTCTATGCTGGCTTATATTCAGTTAATGATAAGTGAGTTTTGTAATATTCCATATAAAATCATGTCGAATCGAATTTATGATCAAGCCATGCATAATAAGTTGATATTCGATGGTCGTATACCCAATATTCAATTCTGCCAACCCAATGATTCCAATATAATAACTTTAGGGTTATTTTCGCAAGAAGAGATATCTTTGTTAGATGGCAAAATAGTCAATAAAGATCAATCTGTGATTCCTATAGTGCACCAATATGATCGACATAAGTTTTTATTAAAAATTTTAAACCCTTAAGTATTTAATTTATATTTAAAAATTAATAATTTATTGATAATAGGTGAATCTTGTCAGATGAATACTGACTTAATTTAAGCAAGAGAAGAATGAAGAGGGAAGTAAGCTCAATGCTTATTTATCCGCATTTCCTTTAATCACCATATAAATAAGTGCGGCGATTGAACCAAAAGCTGCAATAAAACTACTCGTACTAAAGAACACGATACGCTGATAAGTGGTGAGGTTAAATAATTGTTCATTCAAGATATAACGCATAAATGCCCATTGCACGATGCAAAATACAATAATAATGATTGTATGACGACGAACATCAGGACGCATAGCCATATGAATGAACTCTTAAATATTTTCTGAGATTATGCCATTTTTGAGCGTTTATCTCAATGAAATAAAAACCCTGCAGTTGCAGGGTTTTTATTTAGATCAACAAAACGTTATTCTTGTGATTCAGCTTTTGGTTTTTCACGTAAGCGAATACCAAGATCACGAAGTTGAGTTGATTCAACTGGTGCAGGAGCTTGTGTTAAAGGACATTCCGCGGTTTTCGTTTTCGGGAATGCAATCACATCACGAATAGAAGAACCACCTGTCATTAACATCACAAGACGGTCTAAACCGAATGCTAAACCACCGTGTGGAGGTGCACCATAACGTAAAGCGTTCAATAAGAAGCTGAATTTTTCTTCTGCTTCTTCTTCACCAATACCTAAAGCTTCAAAAATTGCTTTTTGCATTTCTAGGTTGTGAATACGAAGTGAACCACCACCGATTTCAGTACCGTTAAGCACCATATCGTAAGCTACAGATAATGCTGCACCTGGGTTGTTCTTCACTTCTTCTACGCTAGATTTAGGCAGCGTGAATGGGTGGTGAACAGAGGTCCATTTGCCATCATCAGTTTCTTCAAACATTGGGAAATCAACAACCCAAAGTGGTGCCCACTCGCAAGTTGCCATCTTCATGTCATGACCGACTTTGATACGTAAAGCACCCATTGCATCGTTTACAACTTTCGCTTTATCTGCACCGAAGAATACGATATCGCCATTTTCAGCACCCACACGTTTTAATAGATCAAGAACGATTGGCTCGATGAATTTCACGATAGGAGATTGTAAGCCTTCAATGCCTTTTTCCAGCTCATTGACTTTAATATAAGCTAAACCTTTTGCACCGTAGATACCTACAAACTTAGTGTACTCGTCGATTTGGCTACGTGGAAGAGAGCCTGCACCCGGTACGCGAAGCGCAACAATACGACCTTTAGGATCTTTAGCAGGACCTGCGAATACTTTGAACTCTACATCTTGCATTAAATCTGCAACGTCAACGAGTTTAAGTGGAATACGTAAGTCAGGCTTGTCAGATGCATAGTCACGCATTGCATCTGCATAGGTCATACGTGGGAACCTATCAAATTGAACATTAAGAAGTTCTTTAAACATCTTAACTGTTAAACGTTCCATTAAATCCATAATGTCATCGTCACTCATGAACGATGTTTCAACGTCGATTTGTGTGAATTCAGGCTGACGGTCAGCACGTAAGTCTTCGTCACGGAAACATTTAGCAATTTGGTAATAACGATCAATACCACCCACCATTAACAATTGTTTAAACAACTGTGGTGATTGCGGAAGAGCGTAGAAACTACCATTTGATACACGGCTTGGAACTAAATAGTCACGCGCACCCTCAGGAGTCGCACGTGTCAAAATAGGTGTTTCAACGTCTAAAAATCCATTTTCTTCGAAATAGTTACGAATAAGGTTTGTTAATTTAGAGCGGAAACGTAAACGCTCTAACATTTCTGGGCGACGAATGTCCAAGAAACGATACTTCAAACGAATTTCTTCTGAAATATTAGTATTATCATCATTTAATGGAAATGGTGGAGTTTCAGACGCTGCTAGAACTTCAATTTCTTTACCTAATACTTCGATTTGACCACTCACCATGTTGGCATTTTCAGTACCAGCATAACGACGGCGAACGCGACCAGTAATTTTTAAAACAAATTCAGAACGAGCTTTATCAGCTGTTTCGAAAGCTTCTGGTGTATCAGGATCAATAACCACTTGAACTAGACCATCACGGTCACGCATATCAAGGAAAATTACACCACCGTGGTCACGGCGACGGTGTACCCATCCGCAAAGTGTAACGGTTTGATCAATTTGAGCTTCGGTTAATGAACCGCAGTAATGAGTTCGCATCATAGCGTTAAAAATCCAACTATATGGGTTAATGAAAGCGTATACGTAAACAGCGTAACGCCTTTATACAAAGGGTGAATTATGCCTCTTTGAGACTACAGTCACAAGGAGAAGATTATGAAAGCCCAATTATTTAATGCAAATTTAAAATTAAGACGATCCTTCGAATAATTCCAATTGATCTAGGATTTGAAAAACAAGCGCACAAATCGCAAACGTCAATAGAAAGCCTCTAAAGAAATAATTAATTGAGAAGCCAATGTAACCATATAGGTCATTTAAAATGGCTGTATTGTAATTAGAGTTGAAATGAATAAATCCAAATAATCCAACTAATATTGAAATTAGCACGGATACTACAGCAAAAATAGTGATAGAACGAGTTACTCTGAATGGTTGACGGTAAGTACAAAAATACTGTTTTGCAAACCATAAAATAAAGGGTAAAACTATAATAGAGGTACCGACCTGTAAAATTCGATGGAGGGAGTAGTGTTGTCCGAAAAGATTGATTTGCTTAGCTAATAGATCATGAAAAGCAAAGGTTCTGTAATCAACATGAGTTAAACCATCCCAAAGGATATGACTGCTGATACCCAAGATTAATGAAATATTGATCAGCACCAAGAATTGAAAGACAGATCTAAAGTTCGAGAGTTTTAAGGGATTGTAAATACCAATCCATCTAAAAAAAGTAGGTCGTAATAGTGCATACCACAATAGACAGAATGCCATTCCCACCAATAAATTGGGGTATAGCAATGCGCTCCATTGATGTGAGATTTGGATATGTTCGTCTGTAAAAAGACGAAATAAGTCAGGGACCATGCAACCAATTGCTAGAGCAGAAATAGGAAGTGTTCCTTTCGATGCTTTATGCAAAATTGGTGCGAGTACAGCATGTGAAATTGTAAAGGGCATTGCTGAAATATATCAAAAAAATGCTATCCGAATTTTATAGATTAACATTGATATGTAACCCATTGGTTTAATTATATGAAGGTAATTAATTTGGAGTAAATGAATGAAATATGATTGAAGTTTGGTTGAAATGTTATATTATAACAACAATTGTAAATTCTCGAATTTTGAGCTTGTCGTATGAACTTTCATAAAAATATCATTACTGCCTCCGTCTTGGCAGTGATAGCATCCGCAGCACATGCTGATCAAAAACAAAAAAATGTTCAATTAGATACAATTTCTTCTACCGCACATCCATTGGTTCAAACAGCTGCTGACTTCGCTGTAGCAGATCATGTGATTGATCAAAAAAAATTATCTGAAAGACCAACAACCATAGGTGATGCGTTAGCCGATGAGTTGGGTGTTTATTCTAATCAGTATGGAACAGGTGCAAGTCGTCCTGTGATTCGTGGCCAAGATGGACCGCGTGTAAAAGTTTTACAGCATGCTTCTGAAACTGCAGATGTATCAACACTTTCTCCTGACCATGCCGTAACGGTTGATCCTATTTTGGCGAAGCAAGTGGAAGTTATCCGAGGACCTTCAACATTGCTTTACTCAGCTGGTACTGTGGGTGGTTTAGTCAATGTGACTGATCAAAAAATACCTACACAAATGCCAGCTAATGGTCTAGAGGGGCAAGTGGGCGTCCGCTACAACTCTGGGAGTGATGAAAAACTTGCGAGTGCAGGTGTAACAGCAGCTATAGGTGAAAATTTTGCACTTCGTGTTGAAGGCACGAAGCATAAAGCCAATGATTATATCCCTTTCAAAGGTTACTTCACTGAACATCATCATGAAGGTGAGACAGAGCCTCATCGTGAAAGTGCTAAACGTGTAGAAAATACCTTCTCAGAAGGTCAAACAGTTAATGTCGGCGGCTCATGGATCCATGATCGAGGTTTTGTGGGGCTGTCATATAGTAATCGACAAGATAAATATGGATTACCAGGTCATAGTCATGAATATCATGGATGTGAATTGCATGGAGATCATTTCCATTGTCCACCACCTAATTCAGCGCACGACCATGAACACGAAAATGCTGCAGGTCCATGGGTTGACTTAAAATCTGAACGCTATGATTTGCGAACTGAATTAAATGATCCATTAAAAGGATTTGAAAAGCTGCGAGCTCATTTAAGTTTTACAGATTACGAGCATGATGAACTAGAAGAAAATGAAGTTATTAGTAACTTTAAAAGTAAGGGTTATGATGGTCGTTTAGAGTTGGTTCATATACCGTTGTTAGGTTGGGAGGGTGTTGTAGGTGTACAAGCATCTCAGCAAAAAATAAAACTTAATGCGCCTGAGGGACATGACCATGATGAAGTTGATCATGGTGACCATGATCATAGTGATCACGATCATGAACATCATGGTCATAGTCATGATGTTCTGATGGCGGATACAAAAACCAATAAGTACAGTTTATTTGCACTAGAACATAAACAGATTGGTCCTGTGCATGTCGAATTGGGCGCTCGTGTAGACCATCAAAAAATTGATGTCGATTCCAATCAAAAGAACTACTCAGGGACTGCTGTTTCAGGATCAGCTGCAGCTAATTGGGAGTTCGCGCCAAATTATAAGTTGTCTCTAGTGGGGTCTCATCAACAACGTTTACCGCTAGCTCAAGAGTTATATGCAGATGGTCTTCATTTTGCAACAAACACATATGAGCTAGGTAATCCAGATATTGATAAGGAAACATCAAATAATCTAGAGTTAGGTCTCCATTATGAAGGTGATCAGCTCGATTATCATGTTCATGTTTATCACAATTGGTTTGATGACTATATTTATGGTGCAACTGTAGCTCAACAAGGCAATTTACGTGGACTTAAATATACGCAGGATAAGGCACGTTTTTATGGAACTGAGGCTCAGCTAGGCTATCAAATTAATGATACTTACAAGGTGAGTGTGTTTGGTGATTATGTAAGAGGCAAGATAGAGGGGGAAAATGCTCCACGTGTTCCTGCTGGACGACTTGGTACAAAGGTGGAAACCAATTTTGCTGATGGTTGGTCTGGTTTAGCTGAGTATTATCATGTATTCAAGCAAGATAAATTTGCTGACTTTGAAAAAGAAACCCAAGGTTATAACATGGTCAATGTTGGTGTGTCTTATGCTGGGCAGTTAAACAATCGCAACGATTATCGGGTTTATTTAAAAGCAAATAACTTGTTGGATGATCAGGTTTATTCGCACAATTCATTTTTGTCGAATGTTCCACAAATTGGACGTAATTTTACCGTCGGCGTTGAATACGGGTTCTAATTTAATTCAACGTGTTAAAAACAGTTTAATGCTTGAAAAAACGTAAATTAAAACCTAGTCTGAAAGTATCGGACTAGGTTTTTTGTTATGCGTCTATTTAAACGAATTCACCAAAAATTAAATTGGTCAAACCGACGTTATGTTGGTCTGATTCTCGGTATGCTGACCATCGGCTATTTAGCCTCAGCGCTTTATCATATTTATAAACCATTACCAGAAGGGCTTAATTATTCCGGTAAATTACGGCATGCAAATGTGAAATTCCTAGCAGACCAAACTTATATAGATACGGCGGGTCAGCGACAGCAGCATCAGATTTTTGATGAAATTCTCAATCTTATTGAGCAAGCGCAAACCACAATTGTGTTAGATATGTTTCTGTTCAATCCTGAAACTGGTCAGTCTCAAAATCAACATCGCGCCTTAACACAAGAACTGACCCAAGCACTCATTCAAAAAAAGCGTCTAACACCGAATATTGAAATTAAATTAATCACTGATCCTATAAATTCAGTTTATGGTGGAATAATCCCAGAGCACTATCGACAACTCAGACAAGCAGGAATTGATGTCATAGAAACAGATTTATCACCATTACGCGCATCGAATCCACTGTGGTCGGGCATTTGGTATTTTTGTTGTCAGAATTTAGGAAACAATGCTGAGAAAGGTTGGTTAAGTAATCCTTTCGGCGAAGAAAAAATTACCATTCGAAGTTATTTAAATCTTTTTAATTTTAAAGCGAACCATCGTAAAACCATCATAGTGGATACATTCGAGGGATGGAAAACACTAGTGACTTCGATGAATCCGCATGATGGAAGCTCAAGCCATTCTAATGTAGCACTTGTGGTCGAAGGGCATACAGCTGTCGATATTTTAAAAACTGAACAATCAGTGGCTTTATTTTCTAAAGCAAATATTCCAATGGTTATTGTGGGAGATGTACCAGAAGATAAACAGTTGCCACAAGTGCAAGTACTGACAGAAAAAGCAATATATGATGAAGTGCTGAAACTGATTGAATCTGCTCAAGGTGCTGATGCAAAAATAGATTTGGCAATGTTCTATTTATCAGAGCGAGAAATTATTGAAGCCTTAATTAAAGCTCACCAACGCGGTGTTAAAGTTCGTGTATTACTAGACCCGAACAAAGATGCATTTGGACGTACTAAAAATGGTATTCCAAATCGTCCTGTCGCGACAGAGCTCTATAAAGCTGGAATAGACGTACGCTGGTGTAATACACAAGGTGAGCAGTGCCATTCAAAAATGATTATTAAGCGTAGTTCAAATCAGGTTGAACTGATTTTGGGGTCGGCTAATTTTACTGCTCGTAATTTGAAAAATTATAATTTAGAAACTGATTTACGTGTTATTGGCTCTTCAAATCAGCAAGTTTTTAAAGATGCAGTACAGTATTTTGATACTGCTTGGATGAATTTAGAGGGTAAGCAAATGAGTGTTGATTACTCAGAATATGCAGAAGATTCAATAATGAAATATGCCATTTATCGATTCATGGAATGGAGTGGTCTCTCAACCTTCTAAAAAAATCCCTCGAAAGAGGGATTTTTTCATTTATGGATTCGGTGGAACTAATTTATCGAGTTCCTTATCATCAATCTGATCGAGCTCTTTAATATCGGTTTTAATTTTCCACTTAGACTCATCCTCAACAGGTTGAGGTAAACGTGCTTCTAACCAATCACAAACCACATCTGGCGTAAAATCAGGATGATTACACTGAATCACCCAAGATAAGAATTGTTTCGCCTCACCATTCATATAGGGTGGAGGAGACACTGGTAAAAACTGAGTGGGTAGGCGTTCATTTTTAGAAATGTAATTTAATACATGACCAAGTTCTTGAACCGTTTGCCAAGCTAAGGCATGGTCGATATTGATTTGAAATTTAAACCACCATGCATGTTCACCATCAGTGCCATAAGAATCGATATAGTTTTCTTGGACACTCGGAACTTTACAAAAAAATTGGTGCAGGCGATCAAAACTCATTTCAGGCACGGTGGATAATCTCGCAAAGTTAAAAATGGTTAGTCTAGCAGATTTACAAACAGACTCATGCAGATAAATAAAAGGTCTAAAGTATTAAATTTAAAATTTTAAATAATGTTCAAGATTTCTACATGATTGATCTATATTTAAGCTTTAGAATGAATTTTGAAAATAAAAGTAATCTTAAATTTGGAATGAGGTAATAGAGATGAACAATACAATATTGGTTAAGACTCTATTGGGTTCAGTGATTCTTTTAATAACGAGTCATACTTTTGCAGATAGTTGGGGTAATTACCAAGGTTCTAAGGTTCGACCTGTAAAACCAACACAGACTCCAATATATACTGGTAATGCAGATCGTCTAAGTAAGCCAGTCCCATTGCAACAACCACGTTTTGCTCAGAATAGACCTCAATTACAGCGACCATATCCTCCTTATCCAGCGTATCCGCAGCAGAATGGGATTACAGTGATCTATCAACAGTCTTTACCGACCACGACGACATATTCTAGCAAGCAGTCAAGTTTCGTAAATGGGCAGGGTGGTACTATTGAAATGAGTCAGTATATGCTGATTTCAGATTGGCGTCGTTATGGTCTTCCTGCACCACAAGTTGGAATGCATTGGATATACCAAAATGGTCGATATATCCAGATGCCAAATGATCGTTAGATGCTTAATCCAATTTGTCTAAGCCATCTTTATCTAAGCCAACTCATCATCTTCAGGGCGTGGTGTTTTTCCAAATGGTAAAGGTTTATCTTGGTGTTTATCTCTGATCACTGATGGAAAATTCCAAGAAGCAAAACGCACGACCAATATAGCGAATGCTAGGATTAAAATTGATCCTGTAATGATGACTAAATCAATATCAGCTTTATGGTCATGTTGAATATCTGAAATTAACAGACGTGTCAGGGCAGTGATGGCGATATAGATCAGAAATCTGACGGGCATATGATTGGTCTTAAAATAAATACCTACCATCGCACCTAGCTCTAAATAGATAAATAACAACAGAATGTCATCAATCGTTGCATATTGTTTTACCGTAAGAATATCAATCACGGTATGTCCTGCAGACCAAATTACCATGCAGCCAATAATAAAGAGCGCAATATAGTGGAAGCTCTCAACTGCTAGATTTCCAAAACGATCTAATAAGGATTCGATTTTTTCTACGGTAATATCTTTTTTAATCATGACATCTCCTCCTTTGAAAAAACCTGATGGTTTCATTGGAGTGATGCAAAATTCATGCTCATCTTATGTCTAAGCAGGGAAGACTATTATGAGTTGCTTTGAAAATAAGCAAATTTCAGGTAAAAAAAAGCCTGAAGAATCAGGCTTTTTTAAGATAAAACTTATGATTGATTTGTGAAGTAATCTTCGCTAAATCCCATCACGATTTCAGAGCTAGCTTTGATGCGAGCTAAACGTGTATTTAATTCAGGTAAAACGCGTTGGATGTAGTAGTTCACCAAAGATAATTTGTTCTCATAGAACTCACCTGATTTTTCACTCGCAGCTTTAGCAATTTTAGCAAACATATAGGTAAAGCTGAGTAAGCCTACCGCATGTAAATAATCAACCGCAGCAGCATTCGCATAATCAGGATTTTCCGCAGCACGTTCAAGAACAACTTGTGTAATCGATTCAAGTTCAGTTGCAGCATCAAGAGTGGCATCTTTGATGTAATTTAAGTCCGCATCTAATGCATTTGCAAAGTCACGAATTTCTTCGATATATTCTGCGATGAATTGTCCATTACATTTAATCGTTTTACGACCAATTAAATCTTGTGATTGAACGCCGTTCGTTCCTTCATAAATTTGTGAGATACGAAGATCACGGATACATTGTTCCATACCCCATTCACGAATATAGCCGTGACCACCAAAGACCATTTGGGCATCTAGTGTCGCATTGAAAGCAGTGTCTGTTAAATATGCTTTTGCGATTGGTGTGAGCAAAGCAACACGATTATTTGCTTTTGCAACTGCTTCTGGATCCGTCGAGAACTTTGTAATATCCAGTTGTTGACCTACATATACTGCAAATGCACGTGATGCTTCATTGTTCGCACGAGCATTTAAGAGCATACGACGTACATCACCGTGTACAAGAATACTATCAGCAGGTTTATTCGGAGATTTCACACCTGTTGCACTACGACCTTGTAAGCGATCAGTGGCGTATTGAGCAGCATTTTGATAAGCAAATTCTGAAGCGCCTAAACCTTGGATACCCATTGACAAACGTTCATAGTTCATCATCACGAACATTGCAGCAAGACCTTCGTTTTCTTTACCGACTAAATAGCCTTTTGCACCGTCAAAGTTCATCACACATGTTGCAGAGGCTTTGATCCCCATTTTGTGTTCAATAGAACCAGGGCTTACAGGGTTACGATCACCCAAGGTACCATCTTCATTCACTAAGAATTTAGGTACAATGAACAGAGAAATACCGCGTGAACCAGCAGGAGCATCAGGCGTTTTTGCTAATACAAGGTGAATAATATTTTCAGCTAAGTCATGGTCACCACCAGTAATAAAGATTTTCGTACCCGTGATGTTGTAAGTACCATCTTCATTACGTTCAGCCTTAGTTTTAATAATGCCTAAATCAGTACCTGCGTGAGGCTCTGTGAGACACATCGTACCTGACCATTCACCTGAATAAATTTTAGGGAGATAGGTTTCTTTTTGTTCTTGAGAAGCATAGCTATTTAATGCCATACCCGCACCCACAGAAAGAAGTGGGTAAAGCATAAATGATGGGTTGGTTGCAAAAAGCATTTCATCTGCAAGCACAGTCAGCATTTTTGGCATGCCTTGACCGCCCCATTCTTCGTCAGCACCTAAGCCAATCCAACCACCTTCTGCATATTGTTGGAACGCTTCTTTAAAGCCCGCTGGTGTGGTAACAGATCCATTATTATAAGTTGCGCCTTCTTCATCACCTGTGCGATTTAGGGGAAGGGTTACGTTTTGAGCGAATTTAGCCATCTCTTCTAAAATAGCTTCAGCTGTCGCAGCATCAATATGAGCTAAATTCTCATTTGATTGCCAAAATTGTTCAGCTTGAAATACATCATTCAAAATGAACTTCATATCTGTAAGAGGCGCATTATAGATTGGCATTTTCGTTCACCTTTTTTTGTTTAAATATCTTTAGTTCTTAGCAGTCTATCGAAGCATATTAGGACTTGTTAGACGACTAAAGGTTAATATCTCGAATTTATTTATAAAGAAAAAGGACGGCCAAATCTATGACTGTCCTTTTTCTTTTACACATATTTAATATGGATCATTAGAATGCAAAATGTTCAGCATCCAAAGTCATTAATGGTTCTAATCCACCTGCAATTACGTCAACATGTGAGCGAACGCGTGGAAGGATCTTCTTGAAGTAGAAGCGAGCTGTTGTGATTTTCGCATTGTAGAAGTCAACTTCAGTTGAACCTGCTGCAAGTTGTTGTTGAGCAACTTGAGCCATGCGAGCCCATAAGAATGCTAGCGTTACATAACCAGAGAAGTATAGGTAATCTACTGCAGCAGCACCGACTTCATCAGGGTTTTGCATCGCGCGCATACCGATCTGCATAGTTAAATCGCCCCATTCTTTGTTGAGTGCAGCCAAAGGTTCAACAAACTCTTTCAAGTCTGCATTATCTTTGTTTGCTTCAGCGAATTTGTGAATGATTTTAGTGAAATCTTTCAACATCGCACCTTGAGTTTGCAGTACTTTACGACCTAACAAATCAAGTGCCTGAATTTCAGTGGTACCTTCATATAAGCAAGCAATACGTGTATCACGAACGATTTGCTCCATACCATGCTCTGAAATGAAGCCGTGACCACCAAATACTTGTACGCCTTTGTTTGCAGCTTCATAACCAACTTCAGTTAAGAATGCTTTAGCAATTGGCGTTAATAATGACAGAATGTTATCTGCAAATTTACGTTCTTCTTCAGTCGCGCCTTTCTCAACGATATCAGCATAGTGAGCAAGGTAGTACACTAGAGCTCGCCCACCTTCAGCAAATGCTTTTTGTGTTAAGATTAAGTTGCGAACTGCTGGATGCACAATAATAGGATCTGCTTCTTTTTCAGGTGCTTTAGGACCAGAAAGTGAACGCATTGCTAAACGATCTTTCGCATATGCCAAAGCACCTTGGAAAGATGATTCAGCAGCAGACAAACCTTGTACAGCTGTACCAATACGTGCAGTGTTCATGAAGGTGAACATTGCATTCAGACCACGGTTTTCAGGGCCAATCAAGTAACCTGTTGCACGATCAAAATTGATCACACATGTTGCGTTACCATGGATACCCATTTTATGTTCAATCGAACCACAACGAACAGCGTTGCGCTCGCCAACTTCACCATCAGCAGTTAAGTTAAACTTAGGTACGATGAATAATGAGATCCCTTTCGTTCCCTTCGGAGCACCTGGTAAACGCGCAAGAACGATGTGAACAATGTTGTCCGCCATGTCATGCTCACCAGCGGAAATAAAGATTTTTTCACCTGAAATTGCAAAGCTACCATCTGCATTAGGTTCAGCTTTTGTGCGGATAATACCAAGGTCAGAACCTGCATGAGATTCTGTTAAACACATGGTACCTGTCCACTCACCTGAAATCAGTTTTGGTAAGTAAGTATTTTTTTGCTCTTCCGTACCATGGTGTTCAATTGTACGAACTGCACCATGAGATAGACCTGGGTACATACCCCATGCCCAGTTCGAAGAACCGATCATTTCAGAAATGATAATGCCTAAAGAGTTTGGTAAGCCTTGACCACCATATTGTTCTTCAGCAGCTAAAGATGGGAATCCTAATTCTACATATTTTTTATATGCTTCTTTGAAGCCTGTTGGAGTAGTAACTACACCATCATTCCAAGTACAACCTTCACGGTCACCTACTTGGTTGAGTGGAGATAATTCGTTTTCACAGAAATCTGCAGCAGCTTCTAAATATTGATCAACCAACTCACGGCTTACGTTTTCTTGGAATGCAGGGAGTTTTGAAAAGTGTTCTTCAGCATTTAATAATTCATGCAAAACGAATTGCATATCACGTAAGGGCGCTTTGTATTGTGGCATATCGGGTTCCTCAATACTGGTTAAACCAGATTTATAATCCTAATAAAAAATGTCGTGTCATCCACGACACCTATTTTGTTCTATTACATCGTGCAATAAGTTATTGCTTGGTACAAGTTTTATAGCCATATTCTGTGTGACTGTAAAGTCAAAGAAAAAATATTAATTTTGGCTAAGTGTTTAGAGTATATAGTTTTTTCGTGAATTATATGTGAACAGAATAGTCAAAAACGTAATAAGTTATGACATAAAAAAAGGCGCAATATGCGCCTTTTTAATATTCAATCACTTAGTAGTGAGTTGAATTGAATTATGCGGATTTTTTTAAGTCTGGTTTAACGAGTGGTTGATTTGGTTTGAAATAAACTTTACATACACCGTTGATAGTCTGTTCACCCACTTTGATTTGAACTTTTTTACCATCAGTTTGCCCATTGCATGCTTGAAGTTTTGCATTTTGACTAACTTGCTGTTGCATCAAACGTTGATCAAATTTTTGAACAAGCTCAGTACGTTTGGCATCTGTGAGAGGTTCACCTTTTTGTGAACGGTTAGCTTGGACCGAAGTTGGCTTTTCAGCTTTAAATTGGGCACGTGCTTGCTCATGCATTTTTTTCATATCAGCACGATCCGCTACGAAACGGATATGACAAGTACCATCAATATTTTGTTTATCAGTTTTGATTTGAACAGTTTGACCGACAGCTTTGCCGTCGCATGCTTGACGAATTTGCTGCATCATCGCTTTACGGTCAGCACGCGCTTGTTTGAATTGCTCGCGTTGTTCAGGTGTTAAACGTTCTTTATGATGATGTTTTTTATCATAGTGACCCTTTTTAACGTCTTGAGGTGCTTGAGTTGTTGTTTGACATGCAGTAAGTGCGCCCATACTGATTAAACCAGTGGTCACCAATACAATTTTGTTCATCGCTTTCATTATGTTTATCCCCAAAGTTGTTTGGATTCGGTATAGGTAAAGATTAAATAATAAAGATGAAGAAACAATGGAGAGTTTTTTGAATCAGTGTTAGATACAATACTGAAAAACGAAGAAATAATGTGAGTTCAATTTGAATATACGTCGCGTACCAATCGCACTACGCTTATTTTTTACAGTACTGTTAACGACATTGCTCATTACGACGGTTAGCTTAAGTGTGCTGCATTGGACGATGCAAAAAAACTTCACCAAATATGTAGCTGATGTAGAAATGCAAAAGCTTGATCATCTGATCGATAATTTAGCGGGCGTATTCTCTGTTTATCAAGATTGGGGCAATGCCGTTCAAGCTCAGATTTTACAAATTGAAGGTGAAGCTGCACCCGATGATTATGATCGACTATCACGTTGGTGGTTACGTCGCCAATATGATATTGCATTGCAACAGCGTTATTTCAAAGAACATACATTAATTAGCGAAATTGAGTCACAAAGAACGCAAACTATTAGTCCTGAAGAGCTGAAAGTCTTAGAAGAAAATTTACCTTCTGCATTTCAGCCATTTGAAGGATTGCGTTTCCCATTAAGTTCAAATCAGAATCAGACAAGAACCACGAACAGTTCTGATAAATCACATGAAAATAAGCTTTCTAGTTTGAGAACTTCTGAATACCAGCAGGGCAAGAAACTATTTATATCTATGTCTGATCACTTGGGTTTAAGTTCTAGACTTTCCTTATATGATGCAAAACAACAGTTTATCTTGGGTGAACCATCAGAGAATATGGTGTCGTATCGACCGATCACAGTTGATGGAAATATTGTGGGGTATCTCGGGCTAAGACCTGTTTTAGATCAAGATGATGCTTTAAGTATTAATTTCTTTAGCAATCAAAAGCGTTATTTATTTTTAATATATATTCTGACATTTATTTCGAGTTTGGTTGCTGCCTTATTATTAGCAACTTATTTTAGAAAGCCAATTCAACGCTTATTAAATGCAACACGAGAATTAACCAAAGGGAATTTTCAGCATCAGGTGAAAGTAAATCGTAACGATGAGCTTGGCGATCTTTCGACTGAAATTAATCAGTTAGCTGTGATTCTAGATCAGCATGAAAATTCTAGAAAGCAGTGGGTTGCAGACACTTCGCATGAGTTAAAAACGCCGCTGGCTGTTTTGCAAGCACAAATTGAAGCAATGCAAGATGGAATACGTAAACCAACGCCTGAACATTTTGCTTCAATGTTGGCACAAGTTTCGAGTCTGAAAAAATTAACACAAGATTTGGCTGCGTTAGCACAAGCTGAAGCACAACAACTCAATTTTGATTTCAATGAAATTGACCCTTGGAGTGTCGTGTTAAATGAGATTGAAAATTTCAAACCTAAATTTGAACAAGCCGATCTCACGATTAGCGCAGAGGGGCATGGAACGAAATTACAATTAGATGTAGATCGTTTTAAACAAATTATGGTCAACTTACTCGGTAATACTATTCGCTATACGGAAGCCGGTGGAAGAATTCATGTGCATACGATCGAAAACGATAAGACTTGGTCGGTGATTGTTGACGATAGCCCATTAGGTCTTACTGATGAGCAATTGGCTCATTTAGGTGAGCGTTTCTATCGAGCGGATGATTCTAGAACACGTAGTACTGGCGGAACTGGATTAGGTCTAGCATTATCGTGCAAAATTGCACAAGGCATGAAGGGCTCCTTGAAGTTTGACCACTCACCATTGGGTGGATTGCGCTGCATCCTTACATTTCCAAAGAAATCGTTTTAAATTGAAGAAGGGTGACATATGAAACATGTGATGCTGGTTGAAGATGAAGTAGAACTTGCTCAATTGGTGCGAGATTATCTTGAAGCAGCTGGCTTTGAAGTCAGTATGTTTCACGATGGTCAAGAGGCTTATGATAGCTTTTTACAACGTAAACCAAGTCTAATGGTTTTAGATTTGATGGTACCTCGTATGGATGGTCTCACGATCACCCGTAAAGTCCGTGAGCAGTCTGATTTGCCTATTATCATGGTGACAGCACGTACGGAAGAGATTGATCGTGTACTTGGTTTGAATATGGGGGCGGATGATTATGTGTGTAAGCCATTTAGCCCTAAAGAGTTAGTTGCGCGTGTCCAAGCAGTTTTGCGACGTTTAGATCGTAAAGCCGAACCTGAAGAAAATAATTTATTCCGTATGGACAAAGGTCAACAACGAATTTGGTATCAAAACAAATCTTTAAATTTGACACCTACAGAGTTTCGACTTCTTGAATTATTTTTAGAGCATGTAGGTCAGGTGTACTCTCGTGCGCAATTATTGGATCATATCAACCCAGACAGTTTTGAAGTGGCAGATCGTGTGATTGATAGCCATATCAAAAACTTGCGCCGTAAAATCTCGGATGCCGCGGAAACAGGTAATCGCCATGAATGGGTTCAAGCTGTTTATGGGGTGGGATATCGTTTCGAATATCCTGAAGATTAAGTAAAACTGAATGGTGATACAAAAGCGAACAGTACATGATGTTCGCTTTTTTTATGCTGAAAAAAAGAATTTGAATAAAAAAATGAATTTGGAAATTCGACCAGAACGAGACGAGGATATACAGGGTATTGCCGAACTCACTAAAAAAGCATTTGAGAAGGTGGAATATGCGAGTCACACAGCGCATTTTATTGTAAATGCTTTAAGAAAGCGGTAGCAGCTCATCCTATCCTTGGTTGCAGTTGATCATTCAGTCAAAGAAAAATTTAGTTTAGTGAGTCATGTTGCTGTCTCGTCAGTGAAATTATCAAATGCAGATACGGACTGGTACGGTTTAGGGGCTGTATTTGTAATACCTAATGCACAGAATAGAGGTGTGGGAAAAGCTTTGATGAGAAAGCTTTGTCTGAGTTAAAGTTGAAAGGCGCATGTGGATGTGTATTGTAAGGTGATCCAAATATTATCAACAATTTGGTTTCGCACCACAGTCAAACTTGGTTCTTGCCAATGTCTCTCCTAATTTTTTCAGGCGATCAGTTTTACACAGTGTTAACCTCAATCAAAGATTTTTTGTGCTCAAATATTTGAAATTATTAGATAATTTAAGATGTTAATTTAAATATAATTATTCACGAATTATTTTGCGTTGATTAAATCAATATTGAAGAACAATAAATAAACTAATCATAAGTTATCTATAACGAAGATGAGCAGTTTTATGATCATCTTCGTGTTTATAAAAATGTGTAGTTAAAAAAAATTAAATCAGATGGATCACTAGATTTTTACGATGATTTTACCGGTGACATGACCAAATTCACTTTTATTATGTGCTTTTGCCATGTCATGGAATTCAAAAACTTCATCAATTATAGGTTGGATATGCCCCCCTAAAATAAGGTCGTGAATTTCATCACTGTGGTTTTCCAAAACATCAACTGCGAAAATAAATTTTCGATCAAATTTACTTTTGGAAAAATGGGCAGATTCATCACCGAGTAAAGAGACAAGCAAGCCTTGTTGCTTGAGAAGCTCCCAAGATTCGATTTGTGTTTTAGCTCCAATACTATCCAAAATGAGGTCATATCTTTCTTGTATCTGATCCAATGAAGTATTGGTGTAATCAATGACGTGATTTGCTCCTAAGCTTTTAACGAATTCAATTTTTTTGGGTGAAACGGTTGTTGTAATATCCGCACCAAGATATTTTTCAATTTGAATTGCAGCAATTCCGACACCCCCAGCACCAGCGTGAATCAATACTTTCTGTCCTTTTTTTAATTTGCCTAATGTCACCAAAACATTATAAGCAACCTGTGTATTTGTAGGTAAAGCAGCCGCTTGTTCAAAACTCATAGATTCTGGAATATGGTGAGCTTGAGAGACATCCATGGAAACGAACTTGGCATAGGCATGATCTGCTTTACCATACACACGATCACCGACTCGAATGTTTTTTACATGGGCAGGAACTTGCTTTACAACCCCAGCAATTTCAAGGCCTAGAATGTTTGGGAACTCAAGCGGAAATAAGTCTTGGAATAGACCATTTCTTAATTTCCAATCGAAAGGATTAATTCCAATTGCTTTGTTCTCAATGAGTAGTTGATCTGTTGATGGTGTAGGTTCAGGAATTTGAGTGATTTCTAAGACATCTGCATCACCGTATTGTTTTATTTGAATTGCTTTCATGTATATTTTCAACAAATGGAAGAAGAGAAGAAAATCTTAAAATTGATCAGTGAGGGGTTACAGATTCAATTTTGAAAAAGACTGTTCTATGAATTGCTTAAAAAGATGAACTTTTATTCAAATGTGTGAAAAAAATGAGTGGATAAAATGTATCGTGAAGCACGATAGGCATGGATCGTTGCGCAATATCGTTATTCTGCAATTGAACCTAAAAGTGCAATTCTTTTTTGATCTATTTTTCTAAGCTTCGATATCACAAGATTATAGGAGTTAGAGATCAAATCTTTGAGAAGCTCTTCATCCAATTCAGATTCATCATAGATTGAAACCCAGTGTCGTTTATTCATGTGCCATCCAGATCGAATATAAGGATAAATATCTTTCAACATATGTCCATGATCTGGTTCAACTTTTAAATTAATCGCAGCTTTGCCTTGTAAATGAAATGCGAGCAAAAAGATTTTATCCATAATTTTATAAACATCACATCCCTCACCAAACGGTTGACTGACAGTGACTTCAGGAAGTTTTAAAGCTTGTGATGCTGCCAATTGATGTAAATGCATAGTCAAAACGAATGGGTATTGTGGATAATGATTAAATTATCCACAGAATGAGAGAGGTCTGTGAATAACTTATGATGAACAACTGACTTGAATTTCAGGGACGTCGCTAGCTAAAGGGCCTAAGTCTTCTGGTTGTTCAAGATGTTCTTGTTTGGTGTATGGTGTTTGAAGAAGTTTGAACAAGCGATCAACTTCAGAGAAATCATCACGTTCAGCAAGTTCAATTGCTTTCTGTGCCATATGGTTTCGTAGAACGTAGTGTGGATTGGCTGTTAACATCGCTTGATCGAGATCGTCAGTGTCTTGATTTTCCCGTATTGAGAGATATTGGTGAAGAAACCGCTCAAATGCGATACGATCAAGGCAATCATCTTTGATTTGTTCATACGCTTTATTCTGTAAACGAATAAAACTTTGGGTGTAATCAAGTTGTTCTGTTTGTAAAATATGTAGAAAAGCCATACCACAATCAAAGCTATCTTTATGAAAACTTGGTAATCCCATTTTTTGACTTAAACCAAGTTTATAGTGTTCCAGGAACGTTGGTTCATAGTGTTCTAAACAGTAAGACAAGTCTTGTTTCCATTGCTCTCGATCATAATTTTCAGGACAAAGATGAATGAGACTATTTAACCAAGTCCATAAATTCCAGTGCCCGATACTCGGTTGGTTCTGATACGTATAGCGTCCTTGGTAATCAGAATGATTGTTGATCCAATTAGGACGGAAACGCTCCATAAAACCATAAGGTCCGAAATCTAAAGTTGAGCCGGTAATATTCAGGTTGTCAGTATTCATGACCCCGTGCGCAAAACCAATCAGTTGCCACTTGGCGATCATGATCGCAGTACGTTGAATGACTTGAGTTGCAAAAGAAAGAACAGGTTGCTCTGTCTCCAAACATTCAGGGTAGTGCCATTCAATGCACTTTTGCGTAAATTCTTGCAGTAGATCTGGCTGAAATTGATTAATCCATTCAAAGTGACCCAAGCGAATATGTGTCTCGCACGTACGCAACATCATCGCGCCACGTTCAAGTTTTTCTCGTTGTACACCTTGATCTGATGACACAAAACCAATCGCATTACTGGATTGAACACCTAGGGCATTGAGGGCGTGTCCAGCCAAATATTCACGAATAATGGAACGTAACACTGCACGACCATCGCCTCTCCGAGAATAGGGGGTAGAGCCAGCACCTTTAAGATGTAAATCGACCGTGTTGTTATTTTGATCTAGAATTTGAGCAATGAGTAAACCGCGACCGTCACCAAGCTGTCCAGCCCATTGTCCAAATTGGTGACCCGCGTATACCATCGCCAAAGGTTCAAACTCAGCAAAAGTTTTTTGCCCGCTACAGATTTCTACCCAGTTCATTTTATCTTCTTGAGTCCACAGTAACTCATCTGCAAGTGCTTCATTAAAATGACCAGGTTTAGCCCCTTTTAGAGGAAGAGGTTGTTGATGATGATACAGTCGAGCGGGTAGTGTGTTATAGC
Organism: Acinetobacter sp. YH16032; assembly: GCF_013417345.1. Taxonomy (NCBI): domain Bacteria; kingdom Pseudomonadati; phylum Pseudomonadota; class Gammaproteobacteria; order Moraxellales; family Moraxellaceae; genus Acinetobacter; species Acinetobacter sp. YH16032. The sequence goes on from NZ_VPEE01000008.1 coordinate 23,968, forward strand.
GACAATTGAACTGCATATAATTTTTCAAAATGTGATGAACAACTTTGACTATAGCAAAATTCAATACATAAAACTGTGATTGCTACAATGGAAATGGTATCGAAAAAATAAAAAAAGCCCCGATCAACGGAGCTTTGGAGTAACTGAAGAGTCTCTTGAATGAGTTATTCAGATACTGGTGATTTCTTTAAATTACGAACCAATAAGTTCAATGTCTCTCTATGATGAGATAAACGTTGTTCAACCAATTGGAATTCAACTTTCAGTTTACTATCCATTAGGTGAATTTTTTCAGCAACAGCTGCTTTTTTGGCATTAATTTCTTGCTCTTTAAGCTTCGCCCAATCATTTAGAGTTTGTGTAAATGCTTCATATTCTTGAGCAATTTTTGTTTTAACTGTCACGATATCATCATTCACGTTATGGCCGTAAACAGCGAGATCTTGTTGGGCATATTTAAACTTCATTGCAAGCTCAGCTTTTTTAATATTAAAACTTGGAATACGTCGTAAGTTTTTTGCGAGCCCTAGTTTTGAACACGTCCAGATCAACCATTTAGTTGGATCGTACTGCCACCATTTTACGCCATTGCGATAGTCGTATTGGAAGATATGATGGTAGTTATGATAACCCTCACCCCAAGTCGCAATAGCAAGAACAAAGTTGTCACGTGCAGTATTTTCATCTGTGTACGGACGTTTGCCCCACATATGGCATAGCGAGTTGATAAAGAAGGTCACATGATGGCTTAAAATTAAGCGCATTAAACCACCCAACAATAACACTCCCCAGACATCACCAACTGCCCATCCAATAGGAAGAAGAATAGCGGCATGAACGACAATCACGAGAGGGATGTAATATTTATCTTGGAACATGACAATTTTGTCAGCCAATAAATCAGGGGCGTTTTTGTAATTTGCTTCAGCTGCTGGATAGTTGCGTAGCATCCAACCGATGTGCGCGTACCAGAAGCCATTGTTAATTGAGTAGGGATCTTTTTCTACATCATCAACATGACGATGATGGGTACGGTGACCTGAGGCCCAATACAAAATGCTGTTTTGTACAGCAAAGGTTCCCATAATCATTAAAATGATTTTGAGTGGTACAGTCGCTTCATAAGCACGATGTGCCCATAAGCGGTGATAACCTGCGGTAATGCCAAGACTGCTCAGACCCAACAGCGCAAACATGCTGATCCACGCAGCAAGCGAGAAATCATGATGATAAGCATAAAGTGGAATCGCAATAACGGCGACAATAGGTAAAAACACCAATGCAAATACTGCAATCCAGTTGATTGGGGCTTTGGGTAGGGGAGCATTCATCTCCAACAGCACTCCTAGAACCTTTAATAGGTTAAAACTAAATCCACTCACAAATTTGTGAGGTTAGACTCGTTAATACTAACATGGGCGAACATGTGTTCACTAGCATTATTGTACAGTTGTATTGTTTAAACCGTAACAGAATACATCATTGTATAAATTCGACTTTGGACGAATTTCAAAAAATAAATTAGAAAAAATAATCAAATAAGTTTTTGAATTTGAAAATATTATAGGTGAGACATCATTAACTTGGGATAATCAGTAATTAAGCCTTGAACTCCTAAATCCTTAAGCTGTTTAGCACGATCTATATGATTGACTGTCCAAATACTAATATTTAAATTTGCGGAAAGTGTGGAGGCAATGATCTCATTTGTAGCAAGTTCGTTCATCCAACCAATTTGACAACATTCAAATTTCAAAGCTTGATCAATGGCTGCATGCTTTATATCGGTTTCAACCAGTAATCCACGCTTAAACCTTGATTTTTGCTGTTGAAGGGCTTGATGAATTTTAGGATCGAAACTGGTGATAATGGCTGAATCTTCAAAGCCAATTAATTGTTGATCTAAGGCTTCGACAATCTTTTCTGCGGCCTTCATCGATTCAACAGCTTTGACCTCAACTTCAATATGATTAAAATTATGAATAATTTTGAGGGTTTGATCGAGTAGAGGCGTAGCTTCGACTTTATTCCATTCAGACCACGTTACGGCATGATTATACTGCGCTAAATCTTGCTCATCACATTCGTATAAATGTTTAGCTTGGCCTGTAGTACGAATAAAGTCATCATCATGCATCACGATCAGAGCATTATCTTTGAGTTGACGAACGTCAAATTCTACAGCGCGGATACCAATATCTTGAATATATTGAAATCCACCGAGGGTGTTTTCAGGTGCTTCCCCACGCGCACCACGATGACCAATTATTTTCATAAAACACCCTGAAATTTCAGGGTGATTTTAGTGCTAAATTATGAATGAAATATGACGATTTTTAATCAAAATTTTGATTAAAAAAGCATTTTAAGTGGATGGGGCAATCAACATGCAGACCTTTTTACACTTTTAAGGTCAGGCCTCAATCGTCTCATTGATATTCTTTTGCCAAAGCACTTCTGAGCCACCTTCAGCACGTTGTAAGGTACGAGATGCGACGAATAACCAATCAGATAAGCGGTTCAAAAGTTGCAATGATGTAGCTTGGATATTTTGATCACGTTGATGGACAGACATCACGCTGCGTTCAGCTCTACGGCAGACAGCACGTGCTTGATGTGTAAAGCTACAGACCAAAGTTCCTGCAGGAAGGATAAAATCCTTGAGCATGGGTAATGCTTCGTTCATACGATCAATATCATTTTCTAAAAATTCAATAGATACTGGTTGAACCAAGTTAAATCCAGGAATGCAGACTTCACCGCCTAAATCGAATAACCAGTGTTGTATCAGACTGAGTGATTTATCCCATTGAGTTTTGTTTTCAATGCTGCTTAAAACAATGTGCGAACGTAATACACCAATGGTCGCATTGAGTTCATCGACATCACCTAACGCATCGATACGTAAATCATCTTTAGGTACACGTGAACCATCGCCTAGTCCGGTAGTGCCCGTATCTCCCGTGCGGGTGTAAATTTTACTTAAACGGTGTCCCATGTTATTTCCTTAATATTTAGATATCGCAATTTAAAAAGGATAATGCCACAGCTGTGACATTATCCTCAAAAAGTATTTAGCTATAGGTTGATGAAATTAGTACTTGAACGTAACACCAACGGAAGCTTGGCGACCACCATTGATGTAATAAATACCATTGCCACTAGAGTATTCAGTTTCATATTGAACATCACCAATATTTTCAATATTAGTGAATAGTTTAATATTGGGGTTTATATTCCAGTAAGCATTTACATCGATGGTTGCATAACCAGGATTATTGTATTGAGTGCTGTAACTTTTAGACTTAGAGCTACCAACTATAGAAGTGCTAATTCCGTAAACCTCATTTTGTAAGCCTGCTGATAGTGTTGCTTTTTGACGAGGGCGCTTTTGCAAATCTTCATCTGTTTCTGAGTTTTTTGCTTGCATATAAGCGTAAGAAGCATTTAAGAATAAATCATCTGTATTCCATTTATAAGAAACTTCACCACCTGTAAATTTAGACTTATTTACATTTATGAGGGTGCTATTTTTTGAAGTAATCAGATTGTCTACTTCATTACGATATACAGATAAAGAAATTAAAGAGTTTTCTGTAACTTTCTGATCTAAACCAACTTCATATGAAAAGCCTTCTTCAGGTTTTAGGTTTGGGTTGCCACCCCAATTTTTTGCATATAAATCATTCATACTTGGTGCTCTAAATGAGCTACCAATATTGGTATAGATACTTGTAGATGGGCTAAAGTGATATCTTACAGCCCCTTGACCAACGGTATGTGAGCCGAAACGTTCATCATCTTCTAAGCGAATGCCAAATTGCGCATCGATATTATTTGCTTGGTATTGATGTTGAGCAAAATAGCCTGTGCTGTTGTTTTTACGACTATATTCAACATCATACATAGGATCCCAATCACTTTTAGATAAAATATCTGCTTCAATATTTTTATGAGTTACCCCCATTAGAATATTTTGAGAAGGTGTGAATTGCCATTTTCCATAAACTTCAGTTTCTTTAGAGGTATTGTGAACAAAGTCAGGCTTGTCCATTTGGTCTAAATCATCTTTAAACTGTGATAAACGGGCATTTAATTCAAGATCTGATGTGATTTTAACCTTACCCTTTAAGTTCACAATTTCATTTTGAAAATCTTGTGAAACTAAATTGCCGTTTAAGTTGTAAGCACCATTTCCTTCATTTTGGCTGTAATCTAAAGATGCAGAAAAAGCTTCTTTGTCGACACCAAATTTTGCGCTGTATCCTTTTTGATCATATGCATATTTTTGATTACTGTTGCTTAATACTTCAGTGCCATCAGATTCTAAACGTTGACCGCGAATTTGTGTATACAAACCATTTTCAGCAAAGTCGGCACCTACAATTGATTTATAAGTTTTGTTTTCACCAATTTCGCCTGTAACAAATGCACCTGTTTTTACCGGTGTTTTAGATACAAGTTGTATGACACCACCAATAGCATCAGTACCATAAAGTACAGATGCCGGTCCTTTAAGAACTTCAATTTGCTTCAGGTCTGTTGTGTCAATAAATTGAATTGATGCCGAACCCTGAGAGGGTGTATTTAAACGAACACCATCACGCATGACTAAAGTATGGTCAGACTCAGTTCCACGTAAAAAAATAGAAGCTTGCTGTCCATATCCGCCAGTCTGAACCATATTGATTGATGCATCATTAATTAATAAGTGAGGTAAAGATACAATAGGGGATTGATCTAAAACTTTAGGCTCAATAATTGAAATCCGCGCAGGCACATTTTCAATATTTTGTTCACTACGAGAAGCTGTAACCACAATCGTGCTTAAAGAAGATTTTGCAGAAGTTTGAGCTTCAGTCGTTGCTGTTACAGACGTTGAAAAACCCATCGCAATAGCGATTGCACCAACCAAAGCTGTTGGTTGACATTGAATAGACATAACGTGCTCCATACATTCACTTCCCCGTGAATGATTGAGTGGAAGAACACAACAAGCAGGTATCCGGACTCAAATGTAGTAACTGGATTACTTACATTTCCACCTTCCCACATATGACATGCAGTGGTGTAAATCTCTAAAAATCAGAAATCTATTGAGAAATGCTTTTCATTTTTTACCGTTGCGGGGGCAGTGTTGGATTTTCACCAACTTCCCTAAAGCGATTGCTTTGACTTGTTGCAATTTGAGCGCAGTATAAAGAGCGCTTCTCATTTAAACAATCTTCACACCGAATATTCTGAGTGAACTTTACGCAAGATGAAAAAATTGCTTTACAATGAAGCGCCCAAAAATGATAGATCGGCTATGATGAGGGTGGATTAGAGCTAGAATAGATGCGAACTCGTGCAAAAATATGTGGGATTACCCGATTAGAAGATGTCCAAGCTGTTGTGCAAGCTGGTGCGGATGCAATAGGACTTGTGTTTTTTCCACCAAGTCCAAGACACGTAGATGTTGAGCAAGCAGCACTGTTGGTTCAAGCGATTCCTGCTTATATTCAATCAGTTGGATTATTTGTTAATAGTTCAGCCGAAGAGATCCAAAACATACTTAAAAAAGTCCCTTTAGATATTTTGCAGTTTCATGGCGATGAAAGTCCAGAACAGTGCAAACAAATTGCTCAAGCAGTGGGTCGCCGCTGGTATAAAGCAATTCAAGTAAAACCAGAACTAGATATCGTTGAAGAAATCAATAAATATCAAAAGTTTGGTGCGAGTGCTGTGTTGTTGGATGCATGGCATCCAGATTTAAAGGGCGGAACAGGCCACAGCTTTGATTGGACAACATTTCCAAAATTAAATATTCCATTGATCTTGGCAGGAGGACTAAACCCTGACAATATCGAGCAAGCAATTCTTACAACACAAGCATATGCTGTGGATGTGAGCGGCGGTGTAGAGTCCGCAAAAGGTATAAAAGACCAACAACTCGTAGAACGCTTTATGCAAGGAGTCCATCGTGGATCAGCAAACCGTTAATCAACAAGATCAAGTGATTGACTATACCCAATACCCTGATGCAAAAGGGCATTTCGGTATCCATGGCGGACGTTTTGTGTCAGAAACTCTAATGGCTGCACTAGAAGATCTAGAGCAACTGTATTTCCGAATGAAAAATGACGAACAGTTTTTGGCAGAATTCGACCGTGACCTCGCTTTTTATGTAGGTCGTCCAAGTCCGCTTTATTATGCTGAGCGATGGTCAAAGGAGTTGGGTGGTGCACAAATCTATCTAAAACGAGAAGACTTGAACCATACTGGCTCCCATAAAGTAAATAACACGATTGGTCAGGCTTTGCTGGCAAAGTTATCAGGCAAAAAACGTATTATTGCTGAGACTGGTGCAGGTCAACATGGTGTGGCAACAGCGACCATCGCAGCGCGTTTAGGGCTTGAATGTGTTGTATACATGGGTGCAGATGATGTGAAACGCCAAGCGATGAATGTATATCGTATGCGTTTATTGGGCGCGACTGTTGTTCCTGTCGAAAGTGGTTCTAAAACATTAAAAGATGCCATGAACGAAGCCATGCGTGATTGGGTAACAAATGTCGATTCTACTTATTACGTGATTGGTACAGTTGCAGGTCCACATCCATATCCTCAATTGGTACGTGATTTCCAATCGATCATTGGTCGTGAAGCTCGCCGCCAAATTCAAGAGCAAGCAGGTCGTCTACCAGATGCACTGGTTGCTTGTGTCGGCGGTGGTTCAAATGCGATGGGCTTGTTCTATCCATTCCTGAATGATCAAGATGTGAAAATGTACGGTGTCGAAGCTGCTGGTTACGGTATTGAAACTGGTAAACACTCTGCTCCATTAAATGCTGGTCATGTTGGTGTGCTGCATGGTAACCGCACTTATCTGATGTCGGATGCACAAGGTCAGATTATTGAAACACACTCAATTTCAGCAGGTTTGGATTATCCTGGTGTAGGTCCAGAGCATAGCTTCTTAAAAGATATGAAGCGTGTTGAGTATGTTCCAATTAATGACAATGAAGCATTACAAGGCTTCCGCGACTTAACTAAGATTGAAGGTATTATTCCTGCACTTGAAAGTTCGCATGCGATGGCATATGTGACTAAGTTGGCTCCAACGATGTCTAAAGATCAAATTATTATTGCGACGGTTTCAGGTCGTGGTGATAAAGACTTAATGACAGTTGCACGCATTGATGGCGTGGAAATGGTAGAAATGTAATTCACCCTTTAAGCCTCTCCCTTTGGAATGAGAAGCACTGCTTTGTAAGGGGAGAGGTGCTATTTAGAAAATCGCATTTAAGCCATTGGATGCGATTTTTTTATGCGCTCTAGAAAAGCTAAAATATTTTCCTAAAATTTGATTTTTGGATCGGTGACATGGATGTCGTCTGTATTTCTGTGATACAGGCAAGTATCATCAGAAATACAAAATGATTTTGTTACTTTTACCGAAAAAAAGTAAGGCAGTTTGGAGTGTGAATCTATTTGAGATTCAGATTTGAAGAGCTATTTCATGGACTTACTTTTACGTTACTTTGGAAAAGCCCAAAGTAACCGAAGGCTTTCTGTTGAGCAGATATTACATTCTTGTAATACTGCTCAACGGGGGACATCCATGTCGCCACCACGTATCCATTATCGTTGAATTGGTCAGGTTAATCTTTAAACCCTGTATAAAAATCAGTAACACAGCCAATCCATTCTTTTCAGTAGTGGCAAATCCAAATTCAGGTATGATTAATGGTCTTGTCAAAGCCAAAGGAAATCAACCATGCCAAGCCTATTTCTTGTAATGCTCGGTGGTCGTCATGCACGTGCCAATACTGAAGTGCATGATGTGGTTTTGGCTGTTGGGGATTCACTAGAAGAAGTCTATCCTCAACTCAAAAATGCTTGGTTTGGTGAGCAGAAAGGCTTACATATTGATGCGTGGGCGAAGGTAAATGGAGTGGAATATAATGAGCAGCAATTCCAAATCCATTTTACAGATGCAGCTCCTAATGAAAACGAAATGAAACTCTGGTTGATTAATTTAGGTGGGTACCACGTTAATGAGTTCGGAGAGTTACATCGTTATGTATTAGTACCAGCTTTAAATACTGCATCGGCTAAAGAGCGTGGAAAATCATTCTTTGGAAAAGATTGGCAAAAACAGCATACAGATCGGGTTTTGGACGTTGATGATTGTATTGCCATTGATAATGTGCATGGTCGTTATGTGCAATTGATTGAGGGTCAATTTAAAGAAGGGTACTGGGAAAATACATACATCACGATCGGATAATTTTTAATAAAGAACAAATTTACTATCTATATGAATTTATGTGCTAAGAATAGTTAAATAACATCTTTATGTGGAATAAGTGCTGGAATCCAGAGCTGGTCTATATATCAGTGATTCGAGTGATTACATATCAATAAAACCGCTATTAAATATGTAAAAAACGCATTTTATTGATAGATGAATAAAAGCTATGCTGTGCTTCGTTAAAATTAAACTACTAGCTGTACGCCATGTATTTATATACTGATTTCGATCAGCAACTGATCAATGAACGTGTTGCACAATTCCGTGATCAAACGGAACGTTATTTAGCTGGAAAGCTTACTGAAGATGAATATCGTCCATTACGTTTACAAAATGGATTATATGTTCAGCGTTATGCGCCGATGCTTCGCGTCGCTGTACCTTATGGTTTGATGAACTCTAAACAGCTTCGTAAAATTGCTGAACTCGCTAAAGCGTATGACCGTGGTTATGCACACGTTTCTACTCGTCAAAACTTTCAATTTAACTGGCCAGCATTAGAAAATGTGCCAGACATGTTGCAAGAGTTGGCATCAGTTCAAATGCATGCGATTCAAACATCTGGTAACTGTATTCGTAATACAACAACAGACCAATATGCAGGTGTCGTTGCTGGTGAAATTGAAGATCCAAGACCGACATGCGAATTGATTCGTCAGTGGTCAACTTTCCATCCAGAATTTGCATTCTTGCCACGTAAGTTCAAGATCGCAGTTTCTGCACTTGCTGAAATCGACCGCGCTGCAACAGCATTTCATGATATCGGAGTGTATATCGTTCGCAATGAGGCGGGTGAAATGGGCTATAAAATCATGGTTGGCGGTGGTTTAGGTCGTACACCGATCATTGGTGCTGTGATCAAAGAGTGGTTGCCACGTGAAGACCTTATTGCTTACTTAGAAGCAGTGCTTCGTGTGTATAACTTACACGGTCGTCGTGATAACAAATATAAAGCTCGTATCAAAATCTTGGTAAAAGCTTTAACACCTGAGGTTTTTGCTGAAAAAGTTGAAGCTGAATTTGCACATACGATTAAAACTTTAAAAGTTGATGCAGACACTCTAGCGAAAATGGACCAGAACTTCAAACCATTTGCGTACCAAGATTATGCAGATGAAGACTTCTCAGCACTGTTTGCTGCACATCCGAAATTCAAACAGTGGTTTAACATCAATACCAATGCACACAAAGTGAAAGGTTACCGCATCGTAACAATTTCATTGAAACGTGCAGGCGTTGCACCGGGTGACGTGACCACTGAAGAAATGAACTTGATTGCTGATCTTGCAGATAAGTACACTTTTGGTGAATTGCGTACCACGCATGAGCAAAACATTGCCCTTGTCGATGTACCGCAAAAAGATTTATTTGAGCTTTGGACGATTCTTGAAAAGAATAACTTGGCTCGCGCGCACATTGGTTTCTTAACCGATATTATCTGCTGTCCAGGTGGTGATTTCTGTTCATTGGCAAATGCGAAATCCATTCCGATTTCTGAAGCGATTTCACGCCGTTTTGATGATCTAGATACAATTTACAACTTAGGTAAATTGGACTTGAACATTTCAGGTTGTATGAATGCCTGTGGTCATCACCATGTGGGTAATATTGGTATTTTAGGTGTCGATAAGAAAGGCGCAGAATTCTACCAAATTACATTGGGTGGTAATGCAGACCATGATGCATCGATTGGTGACATCTTAGGACCATCATTTGCTGCTGAAAAAGTACCAGATGTGGTGGAAGAAATTTTGAACACTTATCTTGATTTACGTCAAGAAGGTGAAGAGTTCATTGATACTTACCGTCGTGTAGGAATTCAACCATTTAAGGAGCGTGCATATGCTTAATACCGCACTACAAGTGCTCTCTAAGAATGGCACGATTGCAGACAATACTTATCAACTGATTGGTGAAGATGGCGTATTGCCACAAGGTGATGTGGTTTTAACGGTGGAGCAGTTAGACCAGCTTGCCAATGTTTCAGGTAAAAAAGCACTTTACCTAACCGTAGATGCCTCACCTGAAAATAATGAATTCCCACTTGATCAGCTTGATGCAATTTTTATTGAGTTTGCAGGTTTTAATGATGGTCGTGGGTATTCATTTGCCGCATTGTTACGTCGCCAAGGCTTCCAAGGCGAACTTCGTGCAACAGGTGATGTATTCAAAGACGTGTTGAACTACATGAAGCGTGCTGGTTTCGATACTTTCGTGATTAAAGAAGGTAAAGACATTGCAGAAGCAGCGGCAGGTTTAAACGACTTTACTCAACCTTATCAAGCGTCGACTGCTGTACCAAAACCAAATTATCAAACGGGTGCTTAATTTTATTAAGTGATAAAAAAGCTGAACTTAGGTTCAGCTTTTTTTATTTAATGGAAACAAGATTTAGGTATTCATAGTTCAGCCTAAGCGCTATTCAAAATGACACATAGAAGGTCAAAGTTTAATCATATGTCTATTTAGAGCAGAATTTTTTAATTCATTCAGAAATATATAGCGACAAAGCCTTTAGTGCAGCGGTTTTTTATATGATTCAATTGATCGATTAAAACTGATTTAAATGATAAATTTGCTCCAAAAAAGTGCAGTTTATTGTAGTATGTTAGTATTCATTTGATCATTTTTGGTGCGGGTTTTTCTCCATTCAATCAGACTGTTTTGCGGTATATGTTTAGTACTCAGTCTAGTGATCTTGCCATCATTTAAATAGTGAAGCAGTTGTTATGCAAAATTTGATTCGTATTGGTATTGTCGGTTATGGCAACCTCGGTCGTGGCGTTGAAACGTCAATTCACAAGAACCCAGATTTAGAGCTTGTGGGAATTTTTACACGCCGTGCACCTGAATCAGTGTCTCCTTGCTTTAGTGACACGAAAGTTTTTCATATGGATGACTTAAATGACCGTCAGGACAAAATTGATGTGTTGATCTTATGTGGTGGATCTAAAGATGATCTTCCAAAACAAACACCTGAATTGGCAAGTAAATTCAACACAGTAGATAGTTTTGATACGCATGCACGTATTCCTGAGTTTTTTGAAGCAGTGAATGAGCGTGCACTTACTAACAAAAAAACGGCAATGATTTCGATTGGTTGGGATCCAGGCATGTTCTCAATTAATCGTTTATTTGGTGAGGCATTACTACCAGATGGTGAAACCTATACTTTCTGGGGTAAAGGTTTGAGCCAAGGTCACTCAGATGCGATTCGCCGTGTGGCAGGTGTTAAAGCAGGTGTCCAATATACAATTCCATCACAAGATGCGATTGATAAAGTTCGTAGTGGTTCACGTCCTATATTAACCACTAAAGAAAAACATACTCGTGAATGTTATGTTGTGCTTGAAAATGGTGCTGACGCTGAAGCCGTAAAGCAGGCGATTGTGACCATGCCAGACTATTTTGCAGAGTACAACACGACTGTGAACTTCATTGATGAAGAAACGCTTCGTAACGAGCATAATCGTATGCCCCACGGTGGATTTGTCATTCGCAGTGGTCATAGTAGTGCAGAGCAGACTCAAGTAATGGAGTTTTCGTTGAAATTAGATAGCAATCCTGAGTTTACTGCAAGTGTACTTGTGGCTTATGCACGTGCATGCTACCGCATGAATCAAATGGGTCAATATGGCGCGAAAACTGTATTTGACGTTGCACCAGGCTTATTGTCAATGAAATCTCCAGAGCAACTTCGTAAAGAAATTCTTTAAGTCTAATAATTCAAAGTTATGCTTTGAATTGAGATTATAAAAAAGCCTCTAGCTAAGTAGAGGCTTTTTGATTTCCCCTCCTTTAGTCAAGGAGGGGTTAGGGGGGAGATGATTTAAATCTCCCCCAAGCCCCTCTTTGAAAAAGAGGGGCTTTAAAAGCTTTAGATTAACTCAATCGCTACTGCAGTTGCTTCGCCACCACCGATACAAAGCGCAGCAATACCACGTTTACCACCTGTGCGTTTAAGTGCATGGATTAACGTTAAAATAATCCGTGAACCTGTAGATCCTACTGGATGTCCTAAAGCACATGCTCCGCCGTTGATATTTACTTTTTCAGGGTCAAGTTTGAACTCATCAATAGGACACATCGTGACCATTGCAAAAGCTTCATTGATTTCCCAAAGGTCGACCTCTGCGACATTCCAACCTGTTTTATCGAGAACCTTTTGGATTGCACCCACTGGTGCAATCGTAAATTCAGATGGATGTTGTGAATTAGACGCATATGCCACAATTTTGGCTAAAGGATTTAAACCCTTTGCATGTGCTTGCTCAGATGAGCTGATAACCAAGGCTGAAGCACCATCAGAGATCGAGCTGGCATTGGCAGCAGTGATCGTACCATCTTTAGCAAAAGCTGGGCGAAGTGTTGGGATTTTATCGATGTTTGCGTTAAAAGGTTGCTCATCTTTATCTACAACGACATCTCCTTTACGAGTTGACACAGTAACAGGGACGATTTCATCCTTGAAGTAGCCTTCAGTAATCGCAGTTTGAGCACGCTTTAATGAACGTATTGCAAAGTCATCCATTTGCTCACGGGTATAGCCTTTAGTATTGGCCATATCTTGAGCAAATGAGCCCATCAAACGACCCGTTTCAGCATCTTCTAAACCATCGAAGAACATATGATCTTTGATTTCACCATGACCCATGCGGTAACCACCACGTGCTTTAGGTAAGATGTAAGGAGCGTTGGTCATAGACTCCATACCGCCTGCAACCACAAAATTTGCTGAACCAGCTTTAATCATATCAGCTGCTTGCATCACAGCTTTCATGCCTGACCCACATAATTTATTGATTGTCACTGCACCTGTCGAGTCAGGTAGTCCAGCTTTGCGCATGGCTTGGCGAGCAGGGCCTTGTTTTAAACCTGCAGGCAAAACGCAACCCATAATGACTTCTTCAATGTCTGCTGGCTGCAAACCCGAGCGTGAGATAGCCTCTTTAATGGTCACTGCACCCAGTTCTGGTGCAGTCACACTTGATAAACTTCCCTGAAAGCCGCCCATTGCTGTACGTGCACCATTAAGGATGACGATATCAGTCATTATTCTCTCCAATTTATTTAGCTTTGTTTTACAGCTTGAGTATATGTAATATCAGTACAATTAATATTGACTATAACGTGATAAATGTGACTGATAAGTTGTCATTCACATGTTTTAGCTTCTTCAAGACGAGTCTGTCCCATCATTGAAAGTCTAACGATTAGATTTGATTTATTTGAATGTGCACAGTATTTGAAATGTCCCATTGATCCACGTGGTAAACCAGAGTCTGGTTGGAAGGTGATCGTATTCTTGCTGGTAACTCCACCTTTCCAACTGAAATCACCATATTGGTAATCTGTCGAAGTTGCTTGAATAAGCTTTTCGTGAGGATCGAATTCTTGATTGTGATTCTGATCTAGAAAGATGATAAACCCTTTATGCCATTGACTGTTCGTACACGATTTTAAATCTTGAGAAGCACAGATAATCACAGGGCTTCGGTAACTTACAGCATTGGCTTTAGCTTGGCTGATAGCCTGCCGTACCGTGCTAAGAATTTGCGCCCTTTCTTGATTTTCACGAAATTCATGATAATGAGGGAGTGCTATCATCACAAGAATACTAATAATGACGATCGTGAAAATGAGTTCTAAAAGGGTAAAAGCAAGAGATTTACAATAGGAATACATTTTAAAGCTTCTAGTATTTGTTAATTATTTGAATTTATAGATAATCTTGGTGAAGTTATATTATAAGCTGAAGTGCTAAAAAATGATTACTATCACCTTTGAATGCTGTTAATATACCAAAAATGAAAAGATAAGTTATTCATGCTGATAAATTGAGTAAAAAATTACCGAATTACAACGGAAATTGTAAGTAATTTTGTCAATAATTTACTTGATTAAAGTAATCAAACACTTGGAATTCACTTTAAGTGTTTGTATGATTCAACATGAGTAGCTTAAAAAAAATACTGGGGTATAAAAAAGCCTATCTCAGGAAGCCATAATTATTTTAGGCTGAGCTTGAAAAACAATTGTTATCTCTGGAGGATATCCATGAAATTGAGTCGTATCGCACTTGCTATGCTTGTTGCTGCTCCATTCGCTGCTGCTAATGCTGGTGTAACTGTTACTCCACTATTAGTGGGTTATACATTCCAAGACACTCAACACAACAACGGTGCTGCTGATCACTTATCTGACAGCATTATCGAATTACAAGACGATTTATTCGTTGGTGCTGCGTTAGGTATTGAACTTACTCCATGGTTGGGTTTTGAAGCTGAATATAACCAAGTAAAAGGTGATATCGAAGGCACAATTACTGGTAATGATGTTGGCGAGTACAAGCAAACTCAAATCAATGGTAACTTCTATGTTACTTCTGATTTAATCACTAAGAACTATGACAGCAAAATTAAGCCATACGTTCTTTTGGGTGCTGGTCACTACAAATATGAATACGATGGTGTAAATCTTAAAGATGACGAAGGTACTTTAGGTAATGCAGGTGTAGGTGCTTTCTGGCGCTTAAATGATGCTCTATCTCTTCGTACAGAAGCTCGTGCAACTTATAACATCGACGAAGATTTCTGGAACTACACAGCACTTGCTGGTCTTAACGTAGTTTTAGGCGGTCACTTGAAGCCTGCTGCTGAAGTAGTAGAAGTTGCTCCAGTTCAACCAGCTCCAGCTCCAGTTCAACCAGCTCCACAAGAGTTGACTGAAGATCTTAACATGGAACTTCGCGTATTCTTCGATACGAACAAGTCTAACATCAAAGATCAGTACAAGCCTGAAATTGCTAAAGTAGCTGAAAAATTAAACGAATATCCAAATGCAACTGCTCGTATTGAAGGTCACACTGATAATACTGGTCCACGTGCGTTGAACGAACGTTTATCTTTAGCTCGTGCTAACTCTGTGAAATCTGCTCTTGTAAGCGAATACAATATTGATGCTTCTCGTTTAGCGACTCAAGGTTTCGCTTGGGATCAACCAATTGCTGACAACGCAACTAAAGAAGGTCGTGCGATGAACCGTCGTGTATTCGCTACGATTTCTGGTAGCCGCACAGTAGTTGCTCAACCTGAAGCAGCAGCTCAATAATCTTTAATAGATTGTAAAAAACAGCTCTTAGGAGCTGTTTTTTTTTACCCCTTTTTTGTAAATGTGATATATTTCACAAAATATAATCAACTACACAATGAGAATAAAGATGAAATATAGTTTAATAGCAAGCTTATGCATTGCTTTAACTTTGGCAGCTTGTACAACGACAAAGATGCAATCAACTAATGGTGTACAAGACTTGGATCAAAAGATACTAATTGAATTAAAACAAGGTCTACCGCTGTATTTTAATCACAATTCCCGTCAAATAGATGTCCGATATGAACCTTATTTAACAGCAGCTTCAAAAATTCTGGCGCAGAATAAAAGTTTTATACTTCAAGTAGATGGGCATACAGATAATCGAGGGTCTATAGCAGCGAATCAAAAAGTATCACTTGAGCGAGCAAATGCTGTCCGTAATGAATTGGTGATGCAATATAATGTTGATCCTAAACAAATTTCGACTCAAGGTTATGGCCCAAATCAGCCAATCGCTGATAACACGACAGAAGAGGGTCGAGCATTGAATCGTCGAGTGAATTTAACCTTAAAAATACAATAAGATCAGAATCTAATAATAAAAAAAACAGCTCAATTTGAGCTGTTTTTTTTATTAGTCTTGTTCGACTTGAATCGGTTTTACATCCATATCTTGATATTCAATCAACTTGGTTTTGTACTTAAACTTATAAACTAACCATATTGCTAAGAATAAGAAGATCCCAATATATGTGGAGACTACTGCGATCCACTCCCCATCAAGTACGGCTTGATAATTTTGACCTAACACCACGATTGCACACAAAACAAAAGCGAACCACGGTGCAAAAGGGAAAAATTTTGCACGATATGCTAAATCTTCTAACTTATATCCTTGAGCCAAATAGCCTTTCCTGAATCGGTAATGAGAGATTGCGATACCAAGCCATACGATAAAGCCACACATACCAGACATATTCAGAAGCCAATTAAATACTTCCTCTTCACCAATAAATGTCGTCAAGAAGCATAATGCTGCGATTGCTGTCGTAGCATAAAGTGCATTCATTGGTACACCGCGACCATCAAGTTTGGAGAAAACTTTGGGTGCACTTCCATTTTTTGCCATATCAAACAGCATTCGTGTGGAAGAGTACATTCCTGAATTTCCGGCAGAAAGGATAGCCGTAAGAATGACTGCATTCATGACACTTGCAGCGAAAGCAAAGCCTGCTTGTTCATAGAGTAAAGTAAAAGGTGATAATGCAATATTCTCATCTGAAGCAGCTTGCATTAGACGAGGATCATCATACGCAATCAATGTGCCGATAATAAAAATACAAACGATATAGAATAAGAGAATACGCCAGAAGATCTGTTTAATCGCAATAGGAATGGTTTTCTTCGGATCTTTCGACTCACCAGCGGCAACACCAACCATTTCAGTACCTTGAAATGAGAATCCTGCGATCATCGCGACACCAATTAATGCTGACAAACCACCTACAAATGGCGCTTCACCCTTTGACCAATTTGCGAAAGTTGCAACATTGGGTGTCATCATGATTTTGGCAATCATGAAAATACCAATGATGATAAATGCAATGATGGCAAGAACTTTAATGAGTGAGAAAAAGAACTCAGACTCACCAAAACCTTTGACTGTTAAGGCGTTAATACCAAAAACGATAGCAAGGAAAATGGCACTCCAATAGAAACCTGGGATATCAGGAAACCAAAATTTCATGATGAATTGAACTGCAACAAGTTCAAATGCGACGGTTATCGCCCAGTTGTACCAATAGTTCCAGCCTAGTGCGAATCCAAACCCACCTTCGACATATTTGGTGCCATAGGTGAAGAAAGCACCTGATGTTGGATTGTGTGTTGCGAGTTCGCCTAAGCTGGTCATGAGGAAGTAAATCATTACGCCAATTAAACAATAGGCAAGTAATGCACCACCAGGGCCAGCATTGGCAATTGTTGCACCCGAAGCTAGGAATAGTCCTGTACCGATAGAACCACCAATGGCGATCATATTAAGATGGCGTGCTCCAAGCTTTCGCTTAAGTTGACCGGTTTCGCTCATCGAAAGTTCCTTATGATTTCTTTTGAGTACTTGCAAACAGTACTTTAAAGCCTTGTTGATCAGTCAAAGTTTCACATTGACCAAAATTTTGCTCAATGAGAGTTGGGTAGTTTAAAAAACGATTTGCCACGATCCAAAGTTCACCACCAGATTTTAGATGGCGACGTGATGTCTTACAAAGATTCTCACTCGCATTGTAATCAGTGTATATACCCTGATGGAAAGGAGGGTTACTGACGATGGCATGTAAAAATAGTGGCGCATCTTCAATGCCAGTCACAGCTTTGATTTCGAGCTGTTCTGGTGACAAATTATTTTTTTCAAATGTTAGGCGGGTGGAGGCGAGCGCAAAAGCATCCACATCAAGCGCAAAAATACGATTTTTGGGATTCAATTTGGCTAAATATGCACTGATAATGCCAGCACCACAACCGAAGTCAGCGATTTTACCTGAACTCACTCGATTGAGGTAGGGGAGAAATACAGCTGTACCAATATCAAGTTTATTTTGACTAAATACACCAGGTAAAGCATAAATCTGTAATTCGCCATTCGGTGTTTGAATTGTATATTGTTGAGCCCAATTTTCTAAAGCTCGAGGCGTAGGAGTCTGATCGATAATTAATTGCCACATTTGACAATGACGAGCGCTGTCTAGTTTGACACATTTGCCAAATGGAACGAGTTGTTTTGCTGCTCGTTCAACGCCACCTTTCTTTTCACCCACAAGAAAAATTGATCCACCAAGACCGAGTTTTAATACCACACTGTGTAGTAAGTAATTCAAAAGCTCTTTGGCTTTAGGCACAAAAACAATGACTTGATCATATTCTGCTTCAGGGATATCCGTCCCAAAATGAACAGGAATATTTTGATTTTGGAAAAATAGAAAGTCGTTATAATTCCATGTCCATACTGAAGCCTGAATGTTTTTATCGAGCTGAGTGCTTAAGTCATCAGTTGGTGCATTGACTAATAATATTCGACCTTTCAGAAAGTTATGTTGACGAATAACAACTTCACTTTGAGGAACCATATATTTCTCCACAGAATAAAAGAGCCCAGACAATGCTGGGCAGTCTTTGATTCAATCTAAATTATTTCTTTGCTTCAGGTAGAACGAAGTTCAAGATCAAGGCTGCAATGCCGCCAGTTGCTACACCAGAGCTAAATATATTACGAATGAGTTCAGGCATATGTTCAAGAATCTGTGGAACTTGAGCAACACCTAAACCAAGAGCAAGTGAAATTGCAATAATAAGCAATGCACGGCGGTCAAGCTGAATACCAGAAAGGATATTAATCCCTGATGCTGCAACAGCCCCAAACATCACCATGACAGCGCCCCCCAGTACAGCTTGAGGAACAGCTTGGATGATGGCAGCCACTGCAGGTAGTAAACCCAAAATAACTAATAGCGCGGCGATCCATATACCCACGTGGCGACTAGCGACACCAGTTAATTGGATTACTCCGTTGTTTTGAGCAAAAACAGAACTCGGGAAAGTATTAAATAAGCCTGCGAGTAAGGAGTTTGCACCGTTGACGAGTACACCACCTTTAATGCGCTCCATCCATTTCGGACCATCAACAGGTTGATTAGATAACTTAGAAGTCGCGGTGATATCACCAATCGCTTCTAATGAAGTAACCAGATAAATAAATGCCATTGGTATAAATAAACTCCAAGAGAAGTCTAAGCCAAAGTGCATTGGTGTAGGGATTTGAACCAAAGGTGCATTTTCTAAGCCAGAAAAATCTAAATGGCCCATGAAGCCTGCTAGCGCATAACCTACGATCAGTGCAATTAATATCGCACTACTCTTAACCCATGTAACATTTAAGCGGTTTAAGAGAATGATTAATGCCAAAACAGTACAAGACATAATGAGATTGTCTGTATTGGCAAAAGTGTTATTCCCCATCGCTTGGTAACCACCACCCATTGAGATTAAACCTTCTTTAATCAAGGTTAAGCCAATGAGAAGTACAACAATACCAGTCACAAGTGGAGTAATGAGTTTTTTCACCCATGGTAATATGCGTGAAACTCCCATTTCAATGAATGAGCCTGCAATCACGACACCAAAAATTGAACCCATAACAGTTTCAACTGGAGTTCCCGCGGCAACCATTGCTGAGCCAATCCCAATAATAGGACCGATAAAGTTAAAACTTGTACCTTGAACAATTAGTAAGCCTGCACCGAAAGGACCAACCTTTTTACTTTGTAAGAATGTCGCAATACCTGAAATCACCAATGACATGGAGAGGATCATGTTTGTATCTTCTTTAGAAACACCTAAAGCCAAACAGATCAATAGACCAGGAGTAACAATCGGAACAATAATGGCAAGTAAATGCTGAATGGCAGCGAGAAAAGCGATGAACGGTTTTGGTTTATCGTCTAAACCATAAACAAGATCGAGTTTCGGTTCTTGAGATTGGTCGGGAGCAGACATGGTCTATACCATCTAGATTAAGCGAAAGTGCCGACATTCTAATCGAGTTACATGCGTTTACAAAACCGAAACATAACCATTCGTCAAAAAAAAATGAAATTGTAAAGAAACAGTCACTATAAAAGTTTAGGATTTTTCTGTATAATTTGCCCTCAAATTTAAAGCGTATCGAATTTACATGTCAGATATTAAAACTCTCCGTAATATTGCCATCATCGCACACGTCGACCATGGTAAAACGACTCTTGTCGACAAACTTTTACAACAATCAGGTGCTTTGGGTGAACGCGCGGGTGAGATCGAGCGTGTCATGGATTCAGGCGCTATTGAAAGTGAACGTGGTATTACCATTCTTGCAAAAAACACTGCAATCAAATGGTTAGATAAACGTACTGATACTGAATACCGTATCAACATCGTGGATACCCCGGGACACGCCGACTTCGGTGGTGAAGTTGAACGTGTAATGTCGATGGTTGACTGTGTACTTCTTTTGGTAGACTCACAAGAAGGTCCAATGCCACAAACTCGTTTCGTAACGCAAAAAGCGTTCGCACGTGGTTTGAAACCAATCGTAATTATCAACAAAGTTGACAAGCCTAATGCGCGTCCTGACTGGGTAATCGATCAAGTATTCGATTTATTTGATAACCTTGGTGGTACTGACGAACAGTTAGACTTCCCTGTGGTTTATGCTTCTGGTCTTCGTGGTGTAGCAGGTCCTTCACCAGAAGAATTGGCTGAAGACATGACTCCGTTGTTCCAAACAATCGTAGACATCGTTGAGCCGCCAGCAGTGGATGTTGATGGTCCATTCCAAATGCAAGTGTCTTCACTTGACTATAACAGCTTCGTTGGTGTTATTGGTGTTGGTCGTATCCAACGTGGTTCAGTGAAATTGAACACACCTGTAACGGTAATCGACAAAGATGGTAAAACACGTAACGGTCGTATCTTAAAAATCATGGGTTACCATGGTTTAGAGCGTATCGACGTTGAATCTGCTTCTGCAGGTGACATCGTATGTGTAACAGGTATGGACGAACTTCATATCTCTGACACGATTTGTGATCCTAAACATGTTGAAGCATTGCCACCGCTTTCTGTAGATGAGCCTACAGTATCGATGACATTCCAAGTTAACAACTCACCATTCGCCGGTAAAGAAGGTAAGTTTGTGACCTCACGTAACATCCGTGAACGTCTTGACCGCGAATTGATTCACAACGTAGCACTTCGTGTAGAAGATACTGACAGTCCTGACCGTTTTAAAGTGTCGGGCCGTGGTGAACTTCACCTTTCGGTATTGATCGAAAACATGCGTCGTGAAGGCTTCGAGATGGGTGTATCTCGTCCGCAAGTAATCTTGAAAGAGATTGACGGCGAAATGCAAGAGCCATACGAAAACGTAACATTTGACGTAGAAGAACAGCATCAAGGTGCTGTGATGGAACAAATGGGTAACCGTAAAGGTGAAATGACCAATATGGAAGTCGACGGTAAAGGTCGTATTCGTATTGAAGCAACTGTACCTTCACGTGGCTTGATTGGTTTCCGTTCAGAATTCATGACCATGACTTCAGGTACTGGGATCATGACCTCAAGTTTCTCGCACTATGGACCAATGAAACAAGGTTCTGTTGCAAAACGTCAAAACGGTGTGTTGATTTCTATGGTTCAAGGTACATGCTTGGGCTATGCATTGTTCAGTTTACAAGACCGTGGTCGTCTATTTGCTAAACCTCAGTTAGAAGTTTACGAAGGTATGATTATTGGTATTAACTCTCGTTCTGACGATATGGTTGTAAACCCAACTAAAGCGAAACAATTAACAAACGTTCGTGCATCAGGTACTGATGATGCATTAACACTTGTTCCTGCGATTGAATATACGTTAGAACAAGCACTTGAATTTATTCAAGATGATGAGCTTGTTGAAGTTACACCTAAATCAATTCGTATTCGTAAGCGTTGGTTGACTGAAAACGAACGTAAACGTAATAAATCTTAATTGATTTAAATAAAAAAACCGCTCAAAAGAGCGGTTTTTTTATATCTTGACTACATCATTTAAGATATGAAATAAAAGTTGTTGAATTGTTGTAGTTGATTTGGACAAGATCTTGTTTATTTAAACAGAGATACTTATGATTTTGGTGGAAAACCAACGAGTTTAGACGGAAATATCATTAAGAATAATGTATATTATGTCACATTAATGCATAGAAAAATTTTGGAGAAAAAATGAGCATTATTAAAGAGTTTAAAGAATTTGCCGTGAAAGGCAATGTAATGGATCTGGCGGTCGGTGTGATCATTGGTGGGGCGTTTGGTAAAATCATCGATTCAATGGTGAAAGATGTCATCATGCCAATTATCAGTTGGATCTTAGGCGGTGATGTTGATTATTCAAACTGGTTTGTTGTATTAGGAGATAATCCAAATAACCTTACAACGCTTGCTGCCGCTCAAGAAGCGGGTTTAAATGTTTTGGCTTACGGTAATTTCTTGACGATTCTCATCAACTTCATCCTGCTTGCATGGGTGGTATTCTGGTTAGTGAAATTGATGAATAAAATGCGTCGTAAGCAAGAGGAGGAAGCTCCAGCACCTGAAGCTACTCCAGAAGATATCGAATTACTTCGTGAAATTCGTGACGAATTAAAACGTAAAGGTTAATGCTTTTACAATGAAAACGGCGCTAAATGCGCCGTTTTTTATATCTCATCATTTTTTTAAAATCGCCCGAAATCCCCCTTTGTCAAAGGGAGGCTGGGAGGTATTGATTCTTAGCTCTCCCTTGCGAAGCGATGCTTCTCATCTCCTAAAAGGAGAGGGAAATCCAGGAAGTTTAAAAATCCATACGAAATTTAATTTCGAGTAAATGCCAGCCGAATTGGCTCTTAATTGGTCCATGTAATTCACGTTCAGCCAAACTAAAAACTGCCTTATCGATAGGACCAACCAATTGTCCTTTCTTTACCTCACCTAATTCCCCTCCTTTTTTTCCTGAGGGACAAGTTGAGTGTTGCTTAGCAATTTTAGCAAAATCAGCACCGTCTTTAAGCTTTTGTTTAAGTTGGATACACAGGTCTTTATCTTTGACTAAAATATGCCGAACAATTGCTGATTTCATTTGGATTTTACCTTTGATACAGGATTATTTGAGGCTTGAGGTCGCTTAAGCGGTTGACACTCAGGGCAAAAAACAGAAGCACGTTGCCCGAGCTTAATATTTTCTAAAGTTGTTTCACAGTTGATGCACATTTCACCAGCGCGCCCATAAGCCAATAGCGTTTGTTGAAAGTAGCCATTTTCGCCCATGGCATTGGTGTAATCACGTAAAGTAGATCCGCCTAAATCAATTGCTTGTTTAAGGATTCGTTTGATTTCAATGACAAATTTTTCAATTTGTGGCCGTGTAAGACTAGAGGCGGGTTGTGCAGGATGAATGCCCAAATTAAACAGACTTTCAGTTGCGTAAATATTTCCAACACCCACAACAATGTGGTTATCCATAATTGCAACTTTAACTGCAACACTCTTATTTTTAAATTTCTGCTCTAGATAGTCCGCATTAAAAGCTTCACTTAAAGGTTCAGGGCCAAGCGTATCTAAAAGTTTGGATTGAGCATGATCATCTAGCCATAAAATGCAACCAAAACGACGAGGATCGTGGTAGCGTAATTGGATATCATCGAATTGAATGATGAAATGATCATGCTTTCTCAACGCATCACATGAATCACTCAAACGAAAGCTTCCTGACATGCCCAAGTGCCATAACATGGTCGCATTTTCAAATTGTGCCAAAATATATTTGGATCGACGTGTTAGCCCTATCAGTCGTTGACCGACCAATTGATTTACATCATTTGGTATAGGCCATCTCAGACTTGAATTATTGACTTGAACAGAAAGTACTTTTTGATTCAGCAAAGGGAGCAAGCTGGTTTTAGTGGTTTCAACTTCAGGTAATTCAGGCATGGAAACTCTGTTAAATGGGCGAGTAGAAAAATATTGGGTTAAATGAGGATATTGCAAGCAGCATCGAGTGAACTACAAGATATTACGCTTGAACAGAATATGATACACAATCCATCTAGTGCCTTCATGGTTAAGTTTTAAAATGTTTTTTAAAGCATTCAATGATGAAATGAACTTAGATGATTTATCACGTAAATGCGTTGTACACTGCTACAAATAAATCAATTTAAAATCAGGGAGATTCAGTGTGGCAAAATTATTTGAGCCAATTCAATTCGGAAATTTATCACTCAAAAATAGAATTATTATTGCTCCCATGTGTCAGTATTCTGCGAATGAAGCAGGGGAGCATAGTTTTTGGCATGAACAACAATGGGCGAGTTATGCATTGTCGGGAGCTGGATTATATATTATTGAAGCAACTGCGGTACAAGCTGTAGGTCGTATCAGTTTTGCAGATTTAGGGTTATGGAATGATTTACAACGTGCACAATTAAAAGCATTGATTGATAAGGTAAAATCGATTGCTCCAACGCCAATCGCCATTCAGTTAGCGCACGCGGGACGTAAAGCTTCAACTGATAAACCATGGTTGGGACGTGGTCAATTCTCATCGAATCATGAACATGGCTGGCAAACGGTATCTGCAAGTGATTTACCATTTAATCCAGATGATCAGGCTCCTCATGAATTAAGTATCGAGGAAATCAAAAAAATTATCGATGACTTTGCAACTGCAGCAGTCAGATCTGTAGATGCAGGTTTTGATCTCATCGAAGTCCACGCGGCTCATGGTTATCTATTACATCAATTTATGTCCCCTTTATCTAATCGAAGAACAGATGAATATGGTGGAAGTTTTGAGAATCGCATTCGTCTAACTTTAGAGGTTTTTCAGGCGATCAAAAATGCTGTTCCAGACAACTATCCAATCGGTGTTCGTTTGTCTGCAACAGACTGGATGGAGCAAGAAAAGGGATGGAATATTGATGACTCAATTGGGTTATCAAAGGCATTAGAAAAACTTGGTGCCGTTTATATCCATGCATCATCTGGTGGATTACATGTCGATCAAAATATTCAGATTGGTCCTAATTACCAAGTTGCATTTGCGGAAGCAATCAAGAAACACGTAGACATTCCAGTGATTGCTGTTGGGCTGATCACTGAACCTCAACAGGCGGAAGATGTCTTACAACAAGGCAAAGCTGATGCAATCGGGCTCGCAAGGGCAATACTATTTAATCCAAGATGGCCATGGCATGCTGCTGCTCAATTAAAAGCAGAGGTTGAAATTAGTCCGCAATATTTACGATGCCAACCGCATGATGTGAAATCATTATTTAAGCCATATGCTGATAGATAAAATAGGCATAAAGGTATACTTAAAAAGTCATCCTGGGTAATTACGGCTGTTGTATGATAATTTGACTAACTCATACAATAGCTAGGGATGCTAAGTCATGGTTTTATCGGTCATTATTCCGATTTTTTTACTGCTTTTTTCGGGATATGCCTCGGTTAAACTGAATTTACTTAGCAAGGAACAAGTCTCTATTGTTGGTACATTCGTCATTCGAGTCGCTTTACCTGCTCTATTTTTACAAGCGCTTTCATCAAAAGATCTTGATGCGATATGGCAACCTGAACTTTTTTACAGTTATATTGTGGTGACCGCCTTTGTATTTGCAATCGCTTTAGGGGTTTTGGTAAAGCATTTTAAAAACAATTTAAGTGATGCTGCCATTCTCTCGATTGGAGCTTCAATGTCTAATACTGGATTACTTGGTACAGCCATTTTAAGTCTATTGATTGGTCATATCGCGCTTGCCTTTACTTCTTTAATCGTAATTATCGAAAGTGTTTTTCTTGTTCCAGCAGCTTTATTTATTGCGGGCTTGCAAGCTCAAAATCAGCAAGCTGTATTCAATACATTAAAAAATAACTTTATAAACCTATGTAAAAATCCATTGTTTATTGGTGTGGTAATCGGAATTGTGTGCGCTATTTTTCAGGTTAAACTGCCGCATTATATAGATCAAGTTTTCTTAATGATTGGTCAGACGGCATCTCCTTTGGCGTTATTTGTGATTGGCGGGAGCGTCGCAGGTTTAACCTTAAAATATGTCAACCAGCAGAGTCTTTATATTGTTCTATCATCCAACTTTATTTTTCCAATACTCATGTATTTGACTCTACGATTTATTGCTCAAGCACCAATGGATATCGTGTATGTAGGGACATTGATTGCAGCTTTACCTACACCTGCATTATTTGGAATGTTGGGACAAGCATATGGGCTCAATGATCGTGCAATTACACCTTTATTGATGAGTACAGTAATTGGATTTATTGTGACTGCTGGATTAATTATTTTATGGTGGTAATTGAGTAAAACCTAAAATGTAATCATAAATATCCTTTTCATATAAGAAAACCCTATCTCGTGATAGGGTTTTTGTATTTGAGCAGCGGTTTAAAATTTAAATTAATGCTTAAGATTTAGCTTTCGTATTTGCTGCAGGTTTTTTTGCATTCTCAGCAATCAGTTTGTTCACGATCGCTAGATTTTCTTTGGCTTGAGGAATATTTTCATCTGCTAAAGCACTAAATATTTTTTTTGCCTCAGGTAGGTTTTGCGGAACGATATTTCCGTTTACGAACATGTTACCAATGGCCATAAGCGCAGGGATGTATCCTTTTTTACCTAAATCTTGAATGCTCGCTAAACCTTTTTTCACAGGCGCTTCAGTTTTAGTTTTGAAGCCTAATGAAATATCGTATAAAGCACGAGCATGAATGGCTGGATAACTTCCTTTCTTAATTAAAGGATCAAGTTTTTGCAAAGCGAGCTTATCAGATTGTTCTTTACCTTCAGAGAACAGCAGAACAGCAGATTCAACAATCGCATCTTCAAAACCTTGAGCTGCAGCTTTATCTAAGTATTCACGAGATTTTTTTTCATTTTTGGTCAGCCCCAAGCCGCCAGTGGCATAGTTTTGCGCCAATACATAATTGGCTAAAGGATAGCCTGCAGTGCCAGCTTGTTCATAAAGTTGTACTGCTTTTTTGTTGTCTTGTTTGGTTCCTTGACCAGCTTGAGTGAGATATGCCAAGTTATAAGTCGCTTGAGGATTCCCTGCTTTTGATAAGCGTTCAAGTTCTTGGTAGGCCGCATTGTAATTCTTTGCTTGAATCAGTTCCTGTACTTTGCTGAATGCAGGATCGACTGGTGCGGCAGCGAAGCTAAATGAGGTGGCAACAGCGAGTAAAGCACCACATAATATTTTTTTCATAATTGTTTTATACCTATCTTAAAAGCAACCCTATTTATTTGATGTAAATAGAGTTTTACACTATTTCATCATAGTCCGAATTGTGTGAATGTAAATATAGAATATGTATACATCCTTCAAATTTAGCTTCGCTTTGTGAATAAAGTGTGTGTATTGCAGTGTACGCGCATATGAACGAAATATATTTATGTAGTTCAGCCTTGAATATATGGATTTAACCAAAATTTTAATCCACTAGTAGTTCTTCGATGGTTTTGCTTAAATACGCATTGTGCAATGAGGTGTTCAACGATGTTTATAAAAGGCATTAAACGTAATTACGATAAAGTTTTTCAAGATGATTCAATCCCAGATGAACAAAAGATAGATGCGCTCTTATTGAAACTTGGCGAGCAGTATTTGGTGAGTCAGGAGAATCGAGTGTATGTATTCCAAAAAGGTGATTTAACCGTAAAGTTTGATGCTAAACACGCGAGAGCATTTCATTTTAAAGATTATGTGGTGAAGGATATGAATAAACTATTTCATGGCTTTTAGAATAAACCTCCTAGCGATATAGGAGGTTTTTTTTATGAGTCATCTCTCAATCGATTGAGAGTTAAAATCTATTCTATCTAATGCCTTGGTCTTATTTTCATATCTTTATCAATAAAAACTCTTTATTATAAAACGATACGAAACGTATCGTTTTATTTCGGGGATTTCATGGCAAGCGAAGACAAAAGTGCACGACGCCGATCATGTATTTTAGCTTCAGTCAAACAGGCTTTGAATGAAGTGGAATATCACCAACTGACAGTAGAAGACATTGCTTCACGTGCTGGGGTGGGAAAGTCGACTATTTATCGATGGTGGTCACATAAATCTGAATTGGTTCTAGACACGTTTAAGGAGCTCACACTCTCAATTTTTGAGTTTGAGCCAGAACTCGACCTTGAACAAAATCTTAATCGACAATTGCTTCGTTTGGCTAAGGCTTTAGATCATCCAGTGGGACGAGCGATGTTGGTGGTTATGGCGAATCATCGTGAATTGGCTGCAACATTCTTCAAGCAATATTTGTTACCTAAACGAGTTCAACTGCATCAACTGATCCAACAGGCGATTGAGGCGGGGGAGCTGATAGAACATGATCACTATGATTTGGTACTTGATCGACTGTATGGTCCTATTCATTACCAAATTATTTTCTTTAATCATTTGCCTGATGAGCACTATATCCGTCAATTGGTCAAACTGAGTTTAGATCCATTACGCCCTCAAGCCCAAACATTAATGCGACAAGAGTAGATTTTCATGAGTGTAACCACCGAACGACTTTGGAATCGTTCATTTATCTTGTGTGTATTAAATAATTTATTTGTTTTTATTTACTACTTTGCCATGTTGGCTGTCCTTCCGATTTACATTGTGAAGGATTTAGCGGGATCAGTTGAAGAAGCAGGATTAGCGTTAACGCTTTTTCTCGCCTCATCAATAGCAGTACGACCATTTTCAGGCATGATTATTCAAAAAATGGGTAAGCGACTCACTATGCGTGGATCGAGCACGTTTTTTGCGGTCTTTGCATTTGCTTATTTATTCATTGATAACATGTGGTCATTATTGCTTATACGATTTTTACATGGGATATGGTTTAGTGTGTTGACCACTGTGGCTGTTCCAGTCGCG
This sequence comes from Acinetobacter sp. YH16032, assembly GCF_013417345.1. Taxonomy (NCBI): domain Bacteria; kingdom Pseudomonadati; phylum Pseudomonadota; class Gammaproteobacteria; order Moraxellales; family Moraxellaceae; genus Acinetobacter; species Acinetobacter sp. YH16032. Next base: position 52,864 of record NZ_VPEE01000008.1, read on the forward strand.
AATGACTTTATTCCTGAGCATCGTAAAGGTGAAGGCATGGGTTATTATGTGATGTCAACTAACCTAGGTGTGGTATTTGGACCATTAATTGCGCTTACCATGATTCAATTTTATAGCTTCCAAATTTTATTCGGTGCTCTCGCGGTGCTCATCAGTTTAGGTCTAATTTTTAGCTGGCTATTAAATATTCCAGCGAATCAGATACCTCAGCAAAATAAAATGAATAAAAAAGGTTTTCAGCTAGATGATTTTCTTGAGCCTAAAGTTTTTGCTGTAAGTGGTGTTGCTTTACTTACAGCTTTTGCTTACTCGAGTATTACCAGTTTTATTACGGTTTATAGTGAGAGCAAACAACTGCTGGCGTACACCAGTGTATTTTTTATATTGTTTGCGGCGTCGATGTTAATTGTAAGACCTTGGGTTGGTAAAATTTATGATCGTCAAGGTCCGAGTGCTGTTATCGTTCCTTCTTTTATATTTTTTGCGATTGGACTTGTGGTCGTAACACTAGTCAATAATCAGTGGATGTTGTGGTTATCTGCAATTTTTATTGGAATTGGATATGGTTCAGTATTTCCTTGTTTGCAAACGCTCACCATTCAAACCGTAGATAAACATCGGATGGGGCATGCAATATCAACATTCTTTATTTGTTTTGATATTGGTCTAGCGATTGGTTCAGTTGTGATGGGATTGGTTATTGCACAATGGAGCTTTGAATTTATGTACTGGTGTTGTGCGGTATTGGTCATATTAAACCTGATCATTTACCGGAAATATGTTCCAAATCCTCAGCCTATTAGTTAATAAAAAAACCTCCTAAATGGAGGTTTTTTTAGATTATTTTACTGTGGTCTAGCCACATCACCATTTAAATACTCAGGCAAATCTAAAACAGTCACGTCTAACTCTGTTAATGCTTCAGGGCGTGCCACCACCAAAGCGATATAACCGTTTTCGAATGGCGCACTATTGACGACTTGTACACTTTTATCGAGTTGTTCAGCTTCTGCAGGTACAGCACCTGTACCCTGAATTAAATGTAACCACGCTTTCGGTTTAGCTTTAAACCATAAACGTGCAATCACTTCCTGACCCAAGTAACAACCCTTGTCATAGTGAACGCCTTCACGTTGATGTAAACGAAGTTCTTGGGGTTGGAACACGTGTTCAATGGCTTGATCAATGTAAGCTTGACCATGTTGAATAGCCTGAACTTTCCAAGCGGCAATATCTGTTACTTCTGCTGAGAACGTTGTGGTGTCACCTTGAAGCGTAGGATAGACCTGACTAGCTTCTTCAAGTTTCATTTTGGAAAAAGCACCGAATTTTTTAATGTGTTTAGAAAATTCTTCAGCTTGATCTTGAGTGGTTACAATGACAAAGCTTTCAGTATTCAGCTTTGTTAACCATAAACCAAAGTGAATTCGACCTTTTAAATCACAAATTGCTGTGTAGCGCGTGATATTTTCCTCAAGGCGTTCAACATGCAACGTCACTTGACCTTGTAAAAATTTTTGAGCATCCACGCCATTAAGCGTAAATGAGGAGAAAGATAAATTGTTCATTTTCTATGCTCGAATCTGAATCTAATACTAAAGAATTATCCCAATTTTCCACTATTTTTCAAAAAAAAGCACATAACTGCTAATTTAACTGCATTATTTGAAACAAAATATTTCAAAAACCCTGTTTTTTACACCTAAATGTATGAAATATATAAGATTTGGGAAATGGACTTTCAGCAGTGTACTATGCCAACACAAATGATGAAGTCTCATCAACAACAAAATGTTTAGAAAGTTTAGAAAAAAGATGCTCAAGGCAAGGCAGGAACGCGATGAATAACAACTACCGTAAACCACTGCAAGGTACCCAGCTCGAATATTATGATGTGCGTCAAGCCGTTGAGGATATTCAGCCAGGCGCATACGCAAAACTCCCATATACTTCTAAAGTGCTTGCAGAGCAATTGGTACGCCGTTGCGATCCTGCAATTTTAGAGCAGTCTCTTAAAGAATTAATCTTTAATAAACAAGACCACGATTTCCCTTGGTATCCAGCACGTGTGGTCTGCCACGATATTTTAGGTCAAACAGCATTGGTGGACCTTGCAGGTTTGCGTGATGCGATTGCCGATCAAGGTGGAGACCCATCTAAAGTCAATCCCGTGGTACCAACTCAGCTGATTGTCGATCACTCACTCGCAGTCGAGTACGGTGGTTTTGATCCTGATGCATTTGAGAAAAACCGTGCGGTGGAAGATCGTCGTAATGAAGACCGTTTCCATTTTATTGAGTGGACCAAAACTGCCTTTGAAAATGTTGATGTGATTCCTGCGGGTAATGGCATCATGCATCAAATCAACTTGGAGAAAATGTCTCCAGTGATTCAAAACCGTGGTGGCGTGGCTTTCCCTGACACGTGTGTGGGCACAGATTCACATACACCGCATACGGATGCTTTAGGTGTCATTTCAATTGGTGTCGGTGGCTTAGAAGCTGAAAACGTGATGCTTGGTCGTGCATCTTGGATGCGTTTACCTGACATTATTGGTGTAGAGCTTGTTGGTCAGCGTAAGCCGGGCATTACGGCAACTGATATCGTATTGGCTTTAACAGAGTTCTTGCGTAAAGAGCGTGTAGTCGGTGCTTATTTAGAGTTCTTTGGTGAAGGTGCAGACACCATGTCGATTGGTGACCGTGCGACCATCTCTAATATGACACCTGAATATGGTGCAACGGCTGCGATGTTCTATATTGACCAAAACACCATTGATTATTTAACGCTTACAGGTCGTGAGCCTGAGCAAGTGAAGCTTGTAGAAACCTACGCCAAAGAAATTGGTCTGTGGGCAAGTGATATGACTAAAGCCGAGTACCCACGTGTACTCCGTTTTGATTTATCTACAGTCACTCGTAACATTGCAGGGCCATCTAATCCACATGCGCGTGTATCAACAAGTGATTTAAAAGCCAAAGGTATTGCAGGCAATTTAGAAGCAGCGCGTGCGCAAGAAGCAGAAGGCTTAATGCCTGATGGTGCAATCATCATTGCGGCAATTACATCATGTACCAATACATCTAACCCACGTAATACGGTTGCAGCAGGTTTATTGGCACGTAAAGCAAACGAGTTAGGCTTAGTGCGTAAACCGTGGGTGAAATCATCTTTTGCACCGGGTTCTAAAGCCGCAGCATTGTATTTAGAAGAAGCAGGTGTACTCGGTGATTTAGAAAAACTCGGTTTTGGTATCGTGGCGTATGCATGTACCACATGTAACGGGATGTCAGGTGCGTTAGATCCAAAAATCCAACAAGAAATTATCGACCGTGACCTCTACGCAACGGCTGTTTTATCAGGTAACCGTAACTTTGATGGTCGTATCCATCCTTATGCAAAACAAGCATTCTTGGCATCGCCTCCGCTCGTAGTTGCATATGCGATTGCAGGGACGATTCGTTTTGACATCGAAACGGATGCTTTAGGTCATGATAAAGATGGCAACCCAATTTACCTCAAAAACATTTGGCCATCTGATGAAGAAATTGATGCATTGGTGAAAGTTGCGGTTAAACCTGAGCAATTTAAGAAAGTGTATATCCCAATGTTTGATTTGGGTGAGAAGGTTCAAGCGGCAAGCCCATTGTATGACTGGCGTCCGCAAAGTACCTATATTCGCCGTCCGCCGTATTGGGAGGGCGCACTTGCTGCACCACGCACTTTAGCCAATATGCGTCCGCTTGCGATTTTAGGTGACAACATCACCACAGACCATTTATCACCATCGAATGCGATTATGATGGATTCGGCAGCAGGTGAATATCTACATAAAATGGGCGTTCCTGAGGAAGACTTTAACTCATATGCAACGCACCGTGGGGACCACTTAACGGCACAACGTGCGACCTTTGCCAATCCGAAATTGTATAACGAAATGGTAGTGCGTTCGGACGGTACGATTAAGCAAGGTTCTAAAGCGCGTGTAGAGCCTGAAGGCGAAGTGATGCGTATGTGGGAAGCCATTGAAACCTACATGAACCGTAAACAGCCTTTGATCATTGTTGCAGGTAAAGATTACGGTCAAGGTTCTAGCCGTGACTGGGCTGCGAAAGGTGTACGCCTTGCAGGGGTTGAAGCCATTGTAGCTGAAGGTTTTGAGCGTATCCACCGTACCAACTTGGTCGGTATGGGGGTGTTACCGCTTGAGTTTAAGGCAGGAACTGATCGTAAAACCTTAGGTTTGGATGGTACAGAGCTGTATAGCGTGATTGGGAATATTGCGCCTCGTTCGACTTTGACTTTAGTTATTGAGCGCTCAACGGCGGATGGTAAAAATCAAACGATTGAAGTGCCTGTAACGTGTCGTTTGGATACCGAAGAAGAGGTTTCTGTATATGAAGCGGGTGGGGTGTTACAACGCTTTGCACAGGATTTCTTGGAAGGGAATGTTTAAGAATCTCCCCTAACCCCTCTTTCTCAAAGAGGGGAACTCCCTTCTTTTTAAAGGGGGTTAGGGTGGATTAAAGTTTTTGATATTGTTGAATAAAGACCTTACTGTTAAGTGGGGTTTTTAAATTGGGATAATTTAGTGTCAGTTTTAGTAAAATTAGAAAAGTATATAGAATTTATTAAAACCAATCATGGATATGACAATTGGATAACTGTCTATAAAACATTACCGATTAGTGATAAGGATAATGATGCAGGAATGTATTGTGCCTTAGTTTCTAAAGATGAAACGAATAATGCCTTGCAAAATAATGGTTGGGATGTATCAGTTGGCAAGGGTGGTTCAGGCTTTAGCTATTCTTATGAGAATGCTGAAAAAGTTGTGCGTTATCATTCAAATATTGATGAGCCCTTTTTAAGGTTAGTATTGGTTATCGATTATCATGGTATTGTGGATAATTCAGTAGAGATTTTGGAAGAGTTTAGATTGTTATTTAATCTGTATCATGATCAAAAAAATAACAGATATTTAGATTTTGACGATTTAGGGGAGCTGATAGAAGTTATAAAATTTGAAAACGATGAAGTGAAAATAAGAAGAAGATATTTGGAATCATTTATAGCTTTTAAACAAATGGACTTTTTATTGTATTTTGAATCTACTTGGCATACTTCAGAACCTATTGCGTTGGAATATGATGTTAAAGAAGAAAACTTAACGTACACCGTGTATTCTGGTGATAGTTATGTAGATGGTTATTCAAGGTTTATAAGAATTTGCGGGAAAAAATTAATAGCATGTGAAAATATAGAGAGTTGTAATATTTGGCCATTTGAGAAAGAAAAAAAGTATCAGTCATATATCATTGGCGGTGATGAGGATAAATTAATTGAATTTACTTCTAACCCAGAGAAACTATCAAATTATTTCGGTAAAAATCCTCAGTCCCCACATTATTTAACACCTGTCTTTTTTAAAAATGAAGTAATGAATAAGTATTATGGTAATTCTGACTATATAATTGAAGATGGCTATTTAATTAGAAATGGATTATGGCGATTAAGGTTTGATAATAATTCAAATGACCATATCTCCGTTTTTTTAGGTGATTTGGGGCGTGATTTACCTGAAAAAGAACAATTGTATTGGAAAAGTTTTAATTTAATTCCTGATGGAAGAAAAATCAGTACGGCAAATTATGAAAGGAGCTTTTTAGGAAATTTTTTTGATTCAGAAAAAGCTGAACACATTTTTAAATCAGAGTTCAAGACTTTCCAAGAATATTGGTTCAAAAAAAATAGTTGGTATTTTTTCTTACCGTTAGCTGAGAAAGACCAACATTTTTTTAATTCTATCAGAACATTACTCTCAAATGAGCAAGCTGAGTTTGATTCTCAGGTTTTAGCTTTAGCAAAAACTACAATAGATTCTGTAAATGTAAAAGAACTTAGCAAATTTTTAAATAGTGAAGAAAGTAAATCAATCAATTTAATTTTAATGTTAGTCGAAAAATCAGAAAGATACAGAGATTTCACAGATTTGCTTAGAGGGCTCCAATCTATCAGATCAACAGGCGTTGCTCATCGTAAAGGTTCTGAATATGCTAAGCAGATGAATAAATATGAAATTAATGAAGAAAATTATAGAGATAGTTTTGATAAGTTTTTAATAGGATTGGTTATGTTATTTAGAGAATTACAGACTATCTAAAAATTTTATTAATCCAAGAACTCATACATTTATTATCATTTTTAGCTTTTATGCCACCATCATCCGTCGAAATGGACAATAAAAAGCCATTCATTCTCCGTTATAGTGATTCCACCATTTCTAAAATTATACGGAGAACAAAAATGGTTACAGCTGGCTCTAAACCAGGAACAGGTTTCTATTTTTGCGTTCAATGTGGGCATCGTGCTTACTTAGAAATTGGTACTGATCGTTTACCACCGTGTACCAAATGCTTAAGCAATCAATTTAAAAAATAATTCGCTCAAGCAAACACACTAAAACAGACACTACTGTTTTAAACAAAAGCCCTATTACACCATAGGGCTTTTTTGTTACCTTAAGAAAATTAAAAACATATTAATAAAAAGGTTCACTATGGAAACGATACTCGGTTTATGTCTTGGTATAGGATTAAGTGCTGCATGTGGCTTCCGCGTATTTGTTCCATTATTGGTGATGAGTATTGCCGCTATTATGGGCATTTTTGAACCCATAAAAGGTTTTGAATGGTTGGCGATGCCAGCGGTTTGTATTGCATTGGGTGTTGCCACCATTTTTGAAATCGGGGCGTATTACATTCCTTGGATTGATAACTTACTGGATACTATTGCGACGCCTGCGGCATTGGTGGCGGGTACACTGACCACGATGGCGGTCAGCTCTGGCGAAATGTCGCAATTTGCAAGTTGGGCTGCTGCAATCATCGTTGGTGGTGGAACAGCAGGAGCAGTGCAACTTGGGACAGTGGCAGCACGGGGTGTATCGACCGCAACCACGGGTGGCGTGGCAAATCCTGTGGTTTCTACAGGTGAGTGGGTCAGCGCATTGGTGATTTCCGTATTGTCATTCTTTATACCAGTATTGGTAGTAATCGTTTTACTAATTGGTGTGGTTTGGACAGTACGTTGGTTCAAAAAGAAAAAGCAGCGTCAAGCTGATGCTCAGTAAATTTATAAAAGAAGTATTAAAAATCTCGGATAAAGAATGAAAAATATATTGGCATTATTTCAAGTTTTAATTGGGCTTTACTTTTTGGGTGATCTGATTAGACAGAATCCAAAGATTGATGGTTTTTTACAAAATACTGAAAAAAATTTTTCAAATTGGAATCACAAGCTCAAAGATTCAAATGCAAAATCAGGCTTATTTTTGTTGAAGAAGATTCATGGTTACTTATCTATAATTTTTATCATTATATTTCTCGTTATCCAAAAATTATGGCCTTCACAAATTTATTTGCTTCATCTTCTGTCCGCTGCATTTGTTGCTTGTATATTTGTTTGGTTGTCTTTGACCTGGACAATTGATCATAAAAACATGATCCTTTCGATGGCAAAGCAAGTTGCTTTTTTAAGTGTAACGCCTTTTATTGCAGGAATAATGGACTATCTTTTTTCATTAAATTTTACAGCAATATTTGTTCAGATATACAACACGCTCGCACAGACACTGCATTTGGAACCGAGCGGGATGCATCATCCAATTATTATGGGGCTTCTAGGTAGTCTTATTTTGACAAGCTTATTTGTCATCTATTACATAATAATGTGGGTGATTTCGCTACCAACACTACTGATTTTTCTATTATTTATGCTGAGTGCTCAGAGAATTGCCAGATTAATTAACAGTATTGCGCCTAAACAGCCTTTAATGGGTTTAGCTGTAATATTGTTTATCATTCTGACGTTTGTTCAAGTAAATATCTAAATTATTCAGTGGATGAATTGAATTTACAGACTTCTGAATAAACTATATCTTTGATTTTTAAGTGAGATTGTTTAAATATTTAAAAACCACGATCAATTTTACAGCTATTTTAGCTCAGCATTGGTCTAAAGCTTGCTTTAGATTTATAGCACTTAAGCTCATTGAAGACTGAAATAAACTTATAGGATCACCCTGTGAATACAGTACAAGAAAAATCCCGCGCAAAACTTCCTTTTAAAGTCCACATGATGGCAGGCTGGCCGTTGTTACTACTGATTATTGGTGGTGCTGTGGGTGGTTCACTCGGTGCAATTGCTTATACAATTAACCTCAAAATTTATAAATCTGAATTATCTCAACTACAAAAAGTAATAGCTAATCTTATGTGTGGCATGTTTGCCATGATGTTGTGGTGGAGCATTGCATCTTGGATTCAAGCCAGTCTCTAAAATGGAAGGTCAACTTGAATTTTAATTGCAATATTTAGCTAAAAATCGCTAAAAAAAGTGTATCAATGAACCTATTTGGGAAAAAATATTATATTTATAAGGTGATATGAAATATTTTTTTATTCGATGCTAAAATTCGTTAATCTTAGGAAATTAATCCCGACGCAGTCTCGCTATTATATATCTCAAGGGTGTGACGGGATCGAAAAGAGTAGATTGCTACCAGTTGCGTACCGCGTGCGTGTAGTACTTACCCAAAAGGTCTTGATTCGGCTTAGGACGCTATAAACCAGAAGTTTATAGGCAATAGGGTTATAACTTACAAAGTTATAATAGTTGAAGTAAACAACATGTTTTCCCTGACACCCTCAAAATTCTCTTAAAAAAAATTATAATTCTCAATTCTCAATTCTCAATTCTCAATTCTCAATTCTCAATTCTCAATTCTCAATTCTCAATTCTCAATTCTCAATTCTCAATTCTCAAATCGCTCATCTTATAAATTGACACTGAGTTGATCAGTTGCTATTTTTCCGCATCCCAAAGAAATGCTCTGTTCACATGCCTTTAGACGATAATTTTGTATATATGCCACCTCAAGGTCCGCTTAACATCGTCTATGAAGATGATGATTTGGTGGTCATTGATAAACCAGCAGGATTATTGTCTGTGCCAGGACGCTTGCCTGAGCATCATGACAGTGCGTATTTAAGAGTGATAGCTCAATATCCAAATGCAAAAATTACCCATCGTTTAGATATGGCAACCTCTGGAATTTTGATGTTTGCAAAACATCGCGATGCTGAAGTGGCTGTGAGCAAAATGTTCCAAGCGCGCACCGTGAAAAAAAATTATGTGGCACTGGTGCAAGGTAAAATTGCACAACAGGGACAAGTAGACTTGCCTTTAATTACGGACTGGGAAAACAGACCGAGACAAATCGTTCATTTTGAACTTGGAAAATCAGCCTTAACACTGTTTGAATTGGTCGCTTATGATGCGCATTTAGATGTTAGTCGTGTCTTGTTGACGCCAATTACGGGGCGTTCACATCAATTACGCGTACATATGCAAGCCATAGGTCATCCGATCACAGGTGATAAACTCTATCATCCAAACCCTAAACTCAGTGATTTAGGGCGTATGGCTTTGCATGCGAGTTATTTAGAGTTTCAACAACCGTTGAGTGGTATTGAAATTAAAATTGTGAGTGAAGTTCCATTTTGAATGAAACGCTTCAAGCAAAATACGTATTGTGAGTGCCTAACTAAAATTTAACAATTACGATCATATAAAGTTAAGAACAATTTCTAATGAATTCTTCTCCAAAATGAAATAAATATAGGCTACTCTAGGATATTGTATACGCAATAACCACAATAAGGATGAACGTATGAGCCGTGATTTAGAACAATTTCCAAATGATGATAATGGCGATGTACTGTGGCAAATGTTCCAGGATGGAGATGATTTAAGCGAGCCGCATGAGATTGAGTACTCAATTGCTTTTAGCTCTAAAGACAAAGCTGAAAAATGTGCCTTGTTCTTGCTTCAGGAAGAACAAAAGATCAGTTTATTTATTGATGAAGAGTCTGAATCCGCAGAATGGATTATCACGATTTATGTGTATATGGAGCCAGAATACTCAGATATTGTGGATTTAGAAGAGTGGTTTACCAAAATAGCCAATGACTATGACGGTGAGTACGATGGATGGGGATGTATGGCATATGTATATGATGATGAAGATATAGAAGATGAGTTTCAAAGCTAAACAAGGCTAGAGCCAATAAAAGAACCTAAGTGATTGAACTTAGGTTTTTTTTATTTAAACCTTATAAAATTTAAGGTTTTTTTCTATTCGCTAGATGAAAGTGGTATATTGAGCAAAATTTTTTATTTTTTGGATTTTTTATGTCTTTGCCAAATTGCCCAAAATGTTCCTCTGAATATACTTATGAAGATGGGGACCTCTTGATCTGCCCAGAATGTTCACATGAATGGAAAGAAGGAGAGACACTCGAAGAAGTGGTTCAGATCAAAGATGCAAATGGCAATCTTCTTGCAGATGGCGATACCGTAACGGTTATCAAAGATTTAAAAATTAAAGGTTCATCATCCGTAATCAAAGTCGGTACTAAAGCAAAAAGTATTCGTTTGTTGCCAGATGCAACGGACGGTCATGATATTGATTGTAAAGTAGATGGTTTTGGCGCAATGAAACTTAAGTCCGAATATGTAAAGAAAGCATAAGCTTTTATAATGGCTTCAGTGAAACTGGGGCCAATTTTTTTATGTGATAATAACTCGTCGTTGGTTTTAATTTGATCATAATGATAAGTTTTAATAAATAATGGTTGTTTTTTATCAATTTAAATTGAATTTTAGATACAAATTAGAATAAAAATTTCTTTGCTTGGCACAAAATAACATTACAGTTTTTCTTTAAAAGTGTTAACTTCATCACACTAATAACAATAAGGTCACATCATGTCTATTCAGATTGAGGGTAATGTTGTTGCTGCTCATGAAGTATTAGCGCAATTAAAAGAATGGGATTCAGCATTAGTAGGTAATAATGTTGATGCGTTAATCGAACAATGTGCGCAAAATGTAAGTATGTTTGATGTCAGCACCCAACTTGAGGGAGCTGAAGCTTATCGAAAAGAATGGCAAAAATTTAGTCCCTATTTCTTCGATGGAATGCAAATCACTCGCCGTGATGTAAAAGTGCATGCGAGTGATCATTTGGTTGTATTACATTGTCACTCTAAAGTGGAACATAAAGCCTTAAAAGGTCAGTTGCAAATGCCTTGGTGTCGTACAACATTATGTCTACAAAAAACCAATGAACAATGGGTGATGGTACACCAACATATTTCTATGCCTGTAGACTTAGCAACGGGAAAGGCTATCATCTTGAAGGATAAATCAAAATTAAGGCTTGTGGTTTAGCTTATCTTGAGCATTTAGATGGGCTTAAACAGTGTTATCTTTCATGAATGAGTTAAATTCTGGAGACGTGTCATGGGATTTTATGATTTTTATCGTTTGAGTTCTCATGCGGTGATCACCAACCCAGAGGGACAAGTCTTATTACTGAAAGCAAACTATGCCAATTACAGTTGGGGGTTGCCTGGTGGTGGTTTAGATCAAGGTGAAACCATACATCAAGCATTGCTAAGAGAGTGTAAAGAAGAAATAGGTTGTGATGTAAGCATCCAGTATTTGTCTGGGGTTTACTATCACGCACATGTAAACTCACACACCTTTATCTTTAGATGCATGATTGAAAATAACGCCCAAATTCAACTCTCTGAGGAACATACGGAATATGCATGGTTTAGTCCAGAGCAACTGTCTGAGGTTCAACGCACTCGTGTTCAAGACTGTCTGAATTTTCAAGGTGAAGTTCGGAGTTATTCATTCTAGAATTTAGAAATTAGACAGTTGGCATAATGTTTTGAAAATGATTGAGCTTAGCAATGATTTCATCTACTTGTTTCAGACGTTTCACTTCATCCCATAACAGTTTTGCTTCAGGATAATGTTTAGACATCATACCTAGCCATTGCTTATAACGTCCGACCATATTCATTTCTTTTTTATAAGAACCATTTAAGAAGCGAATTTGGAGTGTAATTAAATCGCTCCATTGTAATATCGCTTCGTCTTTATTATGTCGGATGCATTGTGTGACATCGGGTGTTGTCACTGCTGCACGACCAATCATTAGATCTTCACAACCTGACTCTATTAAACACTGGCGCGCATCTTGGTTATTCCAGATTTCACCATTGGCTATCACATTAATGCTAAGCGCATGACGAATGGGTTGAAGTTGATGCCAAAAGGCGGGTGGGGTATAGCCATCTGCTTTTGTTCGTGCATGAACGGTCACCCAAGCGGCACCAGCATCTTCTATAGCATGTGCATTTTCCAGGGTGAAATTACGATCCATATAACCTAAACGCATTTTTGCTGAAACTGGTATTTCAGCAGGCACTGCATCACGTACAGCTTTAACCAGTTGATACACTGTTTCAGGTTCATCCAATAATACAGAACCACCTCGATGTCGGTTAACTGTTTTAGCTGGACAGCCAAAATTCATATCAATTGCAGGTGCACCTAACTCCACCGCTCGAACGGCATTGGCAGCCAACATGGTTGGATTATTCCCTAAAAATTGAACATGAACGGGTGTTCCTGATGCTGTTTTGCCATCGTTCAATAATTCGGGACAGTAAGAATGATAGATGTGATCTGGAAGGACAGAATCAGTGACACGGATAAACTCAGTTACACACCAGTCGAAGCTGCCGACATGTGTGAGAACATCACGCATGATGGGATCAGTTAAACCTTCCATGGGTGCTAAAACGAGTTTCACTTGGTCACCTGAATATGCGAAAAACGGTGTTATACGGTGTTTTGTATAGCTTGTCTAGTCAGAAATTTCACACAAAAAAAAGCCCAAACTTATGTTTGGGCTTTTCGCTTCCAATTATTGATATTTAGCCCATTGTAAGTCAGCGTCAGTAACTGCAATTCCAGGTTTAGTTACGACTGAGTCTTTTGAGTTGGTATATTTGCTGTCAGGAATGACTAAGTTTGTACCTGCACCGAAAGTATTCACCTGTTCTATTCCATCGATATATGGTGCTCTACCTTGTGAACTGATACTACCTACGATTGAGTTTTTATTATTAGTAATACCACATGCAGCACTGCCTTCAACGGTACTTCGAGCAAGTACATCACCGTATATTCGTGCACAGGCACCAATACGAACGATTCGGTTAGACATTAGTGCAACTAAACCTAAATCTAGTTTTTTGACTGTAACACCATCAATATCCCAAAGAGTGATTTCACCATTAGCATCTTTGTTCATATCATAGCGAAAAGTGTTTGCATCCTTACATAAATTAATTGGAGTCAAAAACTTTTGGGATATGGTTGTTGGTTGAGTCGCTGGTGGCCCACTTGTGAATTTATTACCATTAACTGATGTCAAATCTCTAGAACAAATCGTAGAAGGATTAGATTCTCTTGTCACATTGTAAGGTGAATAGATTCGCGGAGAAAACGCAATCGCATCGATATCTCCTTCAGCCAAGAATGTGTTGGTGAATGTAGTGGTCATACTGTCACCATTAATATTTGCATCACCTGAGATAATCACATTGCCATGGAAATACATGATACCTGGTGCAAACGCAGCATTATCCATTGAAGATACTTTCGTTGAGCGAATATAGAATGTTTCAGGTAAGGTAAAGTCATAGTCATTCGGGAATCCAAAGATGCTTCTTTCAGAACCATTTAGTCCTATAAAATCCATGCTTACACGTGGTAGATATCCAATAATTTCACTTTTACAGTAACCGCTATAATGATCTTTTAGAATTAATGCACTATTGGAAAGTGCTTGAGGTTCCTGAATCTCTTTACAAATTGCCCCAACATAGTGTTTACCGTTGCGGGTGTATTTACCAAGATAAAAACCTTCTTCATTCAATAAAGTTGCATCTCCATCACTGATATTTTCTGATGCTTTAACAAACTGTTTCCAGCGGCCATCTGTATCAATTTTATGTACATATATTTCACCAGTGGATTCATTTTTTAACTGGTTTAAATAAATCCGCGCAACACCGTAGGTGCGAGTGAAAATGTAATTTGCGTAAGGTTTATATTTGGTTACATCAATACGCGTCACAAATTTCATGTTTTTCCCAATGTCAGATGTAAACTGAGAACGAAATTCTGTAGGATTAAAAGGACTGTTCACTGTGAAATTAAGTTCAGGGATGGACGCTAAATTTTGTTTCTCCTTGATTCTACCTTTAATAGTATTGGTGAAAAGAGATTTAACTTCCCCTGTAAGCGTTACAGATCCTTTAACATCCTCACCTATCAAGCTATCAAGCAGTCTGAGATGACCATCAGCATAAACATTACCTCCAACCCAACTTGTGCTTAAACGAACTGCGGCGTTGTAAATACCTATGCCAGTTTTAGATTTGTTTTTTGCATAAATAGAACCGAAGACTTTTGAATTGGTATCCAAGTCGACGTATTCATAAGCATATGCACTGCCAGTAATTGTACTGCTGGAAAGATTGATACTTTTCCCAGATTTCACATCGCCATTTATGTTACTCAAAATTGAAGCGGTGACAGCGCCTAAAGTTTCAATTGAACCAACTTTTACATTGGTGTAAATTATCACATCACCATTTGTCTTGATATCGCCTGAGAAAGACCCTTCACTTAATGTAACTTTACCATTAGTCTTAATTAATCCAGCACTCGAGTTTAATGCCAGATGTACGTTTCCTAAAGCTTCAATGGAGTCAGCTTTTACACCAGTTTGTAATTTGACCCATTCTAGAGCCTTGATTGATCCAAAATCACCTGGGTGAATAATATGCACATAACCTTCGGCATTGATATTAATTTTAGTGTTTCCACATTTGGTAAAGGAACAATCAATAATGACATCACCACCTTTACCATCACGTTTTTTAACATTAATTGTAAGTTCAGAAATATTATTCGTTTTGAAACCTGCCTGGATTGATGCATGACCACCATCTACATTCAATACAGCTTCAGTTCCTGGGTTCTCTGCTGATAAAGTCGTACCCGATAGAAATGTATTACCACCATAGTTAAGTGATGGCTTACTATCTTTAATACTTGCTTGACCTGCTTTTAAATCATATACAGCTTGAATGCTTGTCGCAGCTCTAGATTCAGCGCTGCTTGAGCTAATTTCGGCAGAAATAACGCAGGGAGTACCTTCGACGTTATCGATTTTAATAGTTGCTCCAGTACAACCTGTAACTTTAATTATTTTTGCACTAATTAATCTGCCAGTTGTTACATCATTAAGCAATGATATAGTTTTACCTTCCAAAAGGCTTAACTCAGTGACCTTCTTTTCCTTATAAGCATTCATTAAATAAGTACGTAATGCACTTACACCAGACCACCCCATGAGTTGCACGTTGGTTTGAGCATGAGCTGCGACGTTTGCTTCTTTATTTGAAAGAAGTGTTCGAGCTACAGTAGAAGTAATAACCATTACTGTAAGGCCGATCAGCAAGACCAATAGAATAGTGGCCATGCCTTGCTGTTTATTTAAGCTATTCATTTTGATCTCACTTTAAGATTTAATAATATTGTTCAGGCAGACTGTATTTCTGATACTTCCACCTGTGCCTGTCATGTGTTCACGTTGAGCTGTTATTGTTAACTTTTTTAATCCATTAGAATTATTTTTATCAATTCCGTAAGGGGTGCATTTACCCGCGTTCAATGCATAACTGAAGATAGGACTGGAGGATGAACTGCGAAAAGCGACGATAACTTGATCCTCTAGCCAATTTGCGTCCGTTAAATCTGTGTCAGAACCACAGTTTCTTTTTAAAAGAACTAGTCGGTGAAGTTTTGAGTTGCCATCATCGGAAATTTTTTCTGCTAAACCTTGGCACTGATAAGTGGTTGGCGTAGTTCCAATATTTGGAATGAAGCGCCAAAAAATGGCTGGGTTGCTATAAAAAGTACCTGAAACAATATCGTTACTGTTACCTGTGCCATAACCCGCATTCTGAATCAATTTTTGCGCGACCAGTAAGCCTGTTCTGATTTGAGCATCGTATTCAGAATCTTGAGAGGAGTTGATACCAATCTGAGTTGTTTGTTTAAAGAGCATCAACATCATGATCATACAAAGTAAGGCGATCACGAGTCCGACCATTAACTCAATGAGGGTAAATCCTTTTTGTGACATGATTATCTCCCTACGCGATAGCAGGATGCGCCTAGAACACCCTGAGCACATTGTTGAGCTACAATTTTACTTTCTGAACTTGCTGCTATTACTGGCCAACTCATTTGACTAGAGTTTGAAGATCCTTTAAGTGCTTCAATTTCAGTGCTAAATAATGCACACGCAACAAAATAAGTGGTCTCATTAATTACAATATTCGTTTTAAAAATATCTGCATCACAAATCGTTGCTGTTGTGGCTGTTTGTTCCGCAATTTGTAATTTATTTTGCAATTCATTGATCAGAATATTGTCGATATTCATATTGCGTTGAGTGTTCAACATTTTACTAATCGCTAAGCCACTGCCAAAAACAATGATTGAAAAAATAAGTAGACCAACTAGAGATTCGAGTAGTGTGAAACCCTGCTGATTAATTGATTTGAACATCAGCGATCTCCTTATTTTTTTTGATAGTTATTTTAATATCTGAAAAATTTGAACAAACTTGGCTTGAGTAGCTTGAATTCACCAAGATACCAGCGGAGTTAAACGCCAAGCAGTTAAAATCAACACTGTTTACTGTTAAATTGACATTTTTATCGAGTGGGATGCTTTGTAAAATAAAGTTACCATCTGTGGCATTGGTTGCACTGGGAGTACAACCATCTGTTGAAAATTGGGCAGCACGAACAACGAGAATATTTTGGTTCGTTCGATCAAAACATACACTGGCAGCGGCAAAAGTAGATGGTTGATTATTCGTATTTCTTAATGCAGCAGCACGAGCTTGAAATGTGGCATTTTTTAGTGCGGAAATAGTATTATCAACATGTCCTTGATCTATCCAAGCACGTGTTAATGAAGTTCCCATAAAAAGTAGAATAGCTATCACTACAATGGTGATCATTAATTCAACTAATGTAAAACCTAATTGATGATAAGTTCTATGGGAAATTTTTTTCATATTAATTTCCCCACTTTGTAACTGAACCACAATTAGTTGGTGGTAAAGGTCCTGTGTTTTTCAAAATTAATATACATCCTGAAACTTTTGACTGTTTACCAATAGCTTTTACCTGATATGAGTTAGGTCCTAATTTTTCATATTCAAAATCGAAAGCGGTGGTACTTGGTTTCCATGATGAAAATGCAGTGTTTATTTGATTTGAACCGATTGAGTTGGGATAATTTAAAGTTCGCTGATATGAGTTTTCAATTGCTAATGAAAGCGCAATTAAATTCGACTGAGCTTCTTTGATTTTTGCTTTGGTGACATAGTTTTGATAACTAGGTACTGCAATTGCAGCCAAGATTGCAACAATAATGATGACGATCATTAATTCGATTAAGGTAAAACCTTTTTGCAATTTCATACACACCCCAAAATAATCACCAAAAATATCCATTTACTAACTGTAACATTAGCTACTAACCTAAATAATAACAACTTATAGGAGATTAATGGGGGGTATTAAGCGATGAACAGATTATTAATATTAATTAATTAAATAATTCAAATAATATTAACTATTGTTTATTAAATTATCATAAGGGGTTGTTCTAATTTTTGGTTTTTAAGTAATTGATTTTAAATACTATTTTTAATATAAGAATTTATTTATACTTAAATTTATTTCCCTATATTTTAAATATAGTTAAATTATATAAAATTTAATATAATGTGATATTTATTTGATTATTATTATATATTGTGATTTATGTCACATAATGGTTATTTTCCTAGAATCATTTCTAATACAAATTTTGATCCAATAAAGCCTATTGCAAGTAAAATAAAACCAATAATGGTAAAGCGTCTCGCTTTTTGACCGCGCCAACCAAAACGATAATGTCCAAATAAAAGTGCACCGTAAACAAACCAAGAAACAATACTAAACGCTGTTTTATGTGCCAAATGCTGTGCAAAAAAATCATCAATCGTAAAAAAGCCGAAGATAAGTGCAGTACTTAATAAAATGAAACCTGTAACAAGCATATCGAATAACAGAGATTCCATTGCTTGATAGGAGGGTAATAGATTTACCCAAACACGATGTTTCTGTTTGTTTTTTAACTCACGATCTTGTAACCACAACAAAACTGCGTGAATTGTTGCCATTAATAGCACTGCATAAGCTGAGAGTGACAAAATAATATGGACATCAAGTCCAAGTGTGTTCTGTTTAAGTGTAAGTATAGGCTGGCTCAAGGAATAGCCTAAAATTAAACCCAATGCAGCTACTGGTATTCCAATCAGATTTAGCGCAAGTACAGGTCGATAAGTGCTATAAAGCAGGCTCAATAACAACATGAGTGCTGAAGTAAATGAAAGGAGATTAAAAACATTATAGTTAATGCCGAAAGGCGTTTTCATATCTATCAATAAGACGACAGCATGCAAGATCAAGCCTAATCCAGCTACGAGACTGATAAGCCAATGATTAGGGACACGTTTAGTCATTAAATGGGTAAGCAAATACCAAAAGGCAGTGGTATAGGCGATCAATGCTAAAATTGTGTAAACCAAAGAGAGGCTAATCATGTCAAACCTTTTTATGGATGCTGAATATTCATCTAATAAGATATAAATTCCAAACGAACTACAGTATCCTATAGCATCTTATGCATAAATTTTCTATTTTAAGAAAGATTTTTTTGCAACAACCATTTTAAGCGGATTTTGCAATGTTTGATACCTTAACAGAACGACTCACGCAGAGTTTAAGAAATGTTACTGGCTCTGGGCAACTGACCGAAGACAATATTAAAGATACGTTACGTGAAGTGCGTATGGCACTTCTTGAAGCCGATGTTGCACTTCCTGTAACTCGTGAATTTATCGCGAAAGTTAAGGAAGAGGCATTAGGTCAAGAGGTGATGTCACAGTTATCTCCAGGCCAAGCATTCGTCAAAATTGTTCATGATGAACTCACCAAAATGATGGGTGAGGCAAATGAAAGTCTTGATCTTGCTGCAAAGCCTCCCGTTGTTGTTTTATTGGCTGGTTTACAAGGTGCAGGTAAAACGACGACTGCTGCAAAATTAGCTCGTTTTTTACAAGAGCGACAAAAGAAAAAAGTCGCAATGGTTTCTGCCGACGTCTATCGTCCTGCAGCGATTAAGCAACTCCAAACTGTAGCAGGTGAAGTCGGCGCGATTTTCTTTGAATCAAGTGCTGATGAAAAACCAATTACGATTGCAAACCGAGCAATTGAACAAGCTAAAATTCAATTTGCGGATGTATTGATTGTCGATACTGCAGGTCGTTTACATATCGATGACGATATGATGGGCGAAATTAAAGAATTGCATGCAGCGATTAATCCTACAGAAACACTGTTCGTTGTAGATGCAATGACCGGTCAGGATGCTGCAAATACAGCAAAAGCATTCAATGATGCATTGCCTTTAACCGGTGTGATTCTTACAAAAACTGATGGTGATGCGCGTGGTGGTGCGGCACTTTCTGTTCGTGCAATTACTGGTAAGCCTATTAAATTCTTGGGGATGGGGGAGAAACTCGATGCCCTTGAACCATTCCATCCTGAGCGTGTAGCACAACGTATCTTAGGTATGGGTGATGTGCTTTCTTTGGTCGAAGAGCTTGAACGTAAAGTCGACAAAGAAAAAGCTGAAAAAATGGCGAAAAAACTGCAAAAAGGCGGCAGCTTCAACTTTGAAGATATGCTGATGCAGTTTGAACAAATGAATAAAATGGGCGGTATGATGGGCTTCTTAGACAAGTTGCCTGGCATGAGTAACTCAGGAATTCAGGATGCGATTGCTCAAGCAAATCCTGAAAAGCAAGTGAAGAAAATGGAAGCGATTATTCAATCGATGACCATCAAAGAGCGTCGCAATCCTGACTTGATGAATCCAAGCCGTAAAAAACGTATCGCAGCAGGTTGTGGTATGGATGTTGCTGAAGTCAATAAGCTGATCAAACAACATGCCCAAATGGCAAAAATGATGAAAAAATTTGCGAATCCATCGGGTATGGCGAAAATGATGAAATCATTAAGCGGTATGCAAAAGAAATTTGGTGGCGGCGGTGGCGTTGGTCCGTTATTCGGTGGAAAAGATCCAAAATAATTCCCAAAAATTAAAAAGGCGCTGTGGCGCCTTTTTTCATGCTACATAATTTTGCAAACTTACTATTTAGTTTAAAAAATAATCAATTCATGATGTTGAGAATACAGTCAAGAGTGCAAGAAAATGACACAGGTTTATGTTGTGCATGGATATACGGCAAGCCCTGAAGAAAATTGGTTTCCATGGATACAACAACAAGCTGATCAGTATGGTATTCCATTAAAAGTATTGAGATTAGATCCTTCTGAGACGCCACTATTAGGAACGTGGCAACAACAAATGAAAGAGCAAATAGCTCAAATTGATGATCAAACAATTTTTGTTGCTCACAGTCTCGGGTGTATTGCAACTTTACATTACTTAAGCCAAGTGCTTTTAAACCAAAAAATCAAAAAATTAATTCTAGTTGCTGGTTTCAATGGACGTTTAGGGCGGCTTGAGCAAGTCAATCCATTTATTGATGCTGCTGATATAGATTTTGAACTCATTCGTGACCAAGTTCATGATCGCGTGGTCATTTATTCTGAAGGTGATGAGCGCGTTCTGCCTAAATTTAGTTTCCAGCAAGCTGAAAGTATTGATGCACATGTCGTTGCTGCTGAACATCAAGGCCATTTTATTGATTCAGAAGGTTGTACGGCATTGCCTGAGGTCTGGGCTGAGATTATTCGAGATTAATTCAGAAGCTATAGGCTCTCACTGACGTGTTTAACGTGATGTCACCCACATATTGATTTCTGCTCTAAAGACAAGCGCTTGGTTTTGATCATGGACTTCGACACACGCTACAAATCTATTTGGTATGGATTGCCCCGCTTGAATTGGCGTCAGAGGATAAGCAACTGCTGTTAAATCGGTCGTTGCTTTTTTAATATAGTTGACTTGCATACCGTCGGGTATCCATCGATGACTTGGTGGAAGAGTGACTTCTGTCATTGGACCACCAGTAAGCTCTGCCAAATTACACAATGCGATCGCATGTACAGTATCGAGGTGATTTAAACCCCTTTTTTCTTTAGACATCTGGACCTGACAAAAATCTGGTCTCAATTCAATAATTTTCGTGCGAATCGACTTGAAATAAGGTGTTTTGAGTTGGATCACTTGATTGAAAAGTATTTTCCCAAAGGGCAGTTTCTTCGCGATATTCCAAACGTTTAACGTCCTGTTATTCATGTTGTTCAGCCTGTTTTTTTGTATTTTGGATGTGTGTACTGACACTGAGTGAATAATTTTTTGTTTTAAGAGACACTCAGTTCAGCAGACCTGATGACTAAGTTATGTTTTTTGTTGCGTGACAGCAAGATAGCGTTGTAAGCCTTTTAATAATAAATCGGTTTCAATTTTCGGGTCATAAGATTGTAAATATTGAGCAAAAAGTGCTGCATCTCCACCTGTAAGGATTAATTTTCTTGGAGATGTTGTTAAAACTTTTTCGATCATACTGACCAATCCCAATAAAATACCATGATGAACAGCATCCATTGTATTTTGCCCAGGACTTAACTCATCAAATGCAGCATCAGGGATTTTGATCCCTTTGGTATTTTGAATAAGTGAGTCTCGTTGTAGATAGAGATTAGGTACGATATATCCCCCTAAATGTGTAAATCCATCTGCTAAATCAATTGTTAAGGCCGTTCCACAACTGATCACGCAATATTTCTCTTGAGGATCGGTGACGACCGCTAGAACTTGTAGCCAACGATCGATACCCAATTGATTCGGTTCTGTATATCCACATTGGAGTCCTGCATATTCTTGATGAACTTTAGCAACGACAATTGGGATATCCAGCAGTTTTAAAATTTTGAGTATACGATCGTTATTTTTCTTGTCTTGAACAGATGAGATACCGACTTCTGATAGGTTTTGAGATTTAAAGTGTTGGATGAGACCCAACATTAAGTCCGCAGGAGATTGTAGATGAAGCTCCGCCACATGCTCCAAGATTTGCTCACCTTCCGTGATCCAATATTTTAAACGCGTATTGCCTATATCTAACCAAAGACGTTTCATCATGTATTCGCTGACCTATCTTTTCTTTATTTTTTTAAGCGTAAACGCCCTTGATACAAACCGATTAAACCTTGTTCAGTCAAAATATTAATTCGACCATCATCTCCAATACCTTTAAAGATACCTTGTACTGTTTTATTCACTTGCTCAAACTCTACAGTCTGATTCATAAAAGCAGCATAGTGATTGAAACGTCCCGAGAGGTTATAACTTCCATGCTCAAACCATTGTCCAGCTTGCATGATGGCAAGATAAAGCTCTGAAATAATCTTAATTCGATTTGGATGAGCTAAACCCAATTGCATGATTGATGTGGTTTGCTGTTCGATTGCTGCATCAGAAACAGGCAATAAATTAATACCAACACCAACAATCGCCTGATGTGGGGTTACAGGCTCTACCAAAATGCCACCCCATTTGCCTTGCGCACTATAAAGGTCATTTGGCCATTTGATTTGTAAATGATCCAATGACTTAAATGAAGGAATTTGCAAAATATTGAGTGCAATCTCAAGGGATAGTCGACCATCTAAGGGTGTTTTGGTTTCTAGCAATGTGCTTAAATAAATATTCCCGACTGGGGAAACCCATTGTCGTTGATGTTGTCCACGTCCCTGAGTTTGAGTCTCACTGCATACAAGAATACCCTGTACACCTTTTTTGATGAGTGCGCGTACTTCATCATTGGTTGAAGTGGTGCTCTGTTTTAACAGTAAAACTTCTGGAAGTTGTTGAGCTTCAGTTAAAAGCTGACTGAGGTGGCGAGTCTCTAAATCCATGTTGAATCTGAGAAGAGTAAAAGATTTATGGAGTTAATCATATATTTAGCTATTGGTGCAATCGCTGGTTTTACTGCAGGGTTGTTTGGCGTGGGCGGTGGATTAATCATCGTACCCATTTTATTTATTGTATTTACCCAAATGGGTTATGACCCAACTGTCATTATGCACATGGCGCTTGGAACATCGTTAGCTACGATTGTGGTCACATCGATTAGCTCGGTTATGGCCCATCATAAAAAAGGTGCAGTGCTATGGCCAGTATTTAAAAATTTAGCGCCAGGTTTGGTATTGGGTTCATTTTTTGGTGCTGGATTGGCCAGTATTATCTCTGGACCAATGCTGCAATTGATTATCGGTTGTTTCGCAATTTGGGTCGCATACCGTATGTTCAGTGGAGCTAATGTGGTGGTCGATCAATCAAAGCAACTACCTTCTGTACCTGCTCAATTGGCGGCGGGAAGTGGAATTGGTGTGGCTTCAGCAATTTTTGGGATCGGTGGAGGAAGTTTAACCGTACCTTATTTAAATCATCATGGGGTGGTGATGCAAAAAGCTGTTGCAACATCTGCTGCATGTGGACTGCCGATTGCTTTAGCAGGTGCATTTGGATTTATGTTCTACGGACAAAAAGCACCTGCTGAAATCGAAAATGCCATTGGATATGTTCATGTTTATGCATTCATTGGCATTAGTGTAATGAGTTTTATCACCGCAAAAGTAGGAGCAAAAGTTGCACATAAACTGTCAGCAGCGATGTTGAAAAAATGTTTTGCAGCTTTGCTTACAACTGTAGGGATTTATTTTATTTATCAAGGCGTATTTTGAGAAAAATATGCCAAATCATTCTCGAAAATAATGATGTGTATTGACTTAAAAATTTGATAAATTGTCAGACAAAGACATAGCCAGTATGATGCTATTGGTATAAAAACAATAATATAGCATCATGCTTGATGAAGTATGAGAAAAAAAATAAATAGGAATATTATGCAATTGGAAGAAGTGGACAGCCTTTCAGAGCAAATAGCCAGACATATAAGTGAACAGATTATTAGTGGCGAATTGGTCGAAGGTGAACGTATACAAGAATTGCGTATCGCTAAAGAATTAGACGTGAGTCGAGGTTCGGTACGTGAAGCTTTATTATTACTTGAACGCACGCATTTAATTGAAATTTATCCAAGACGCGGCGCAATTGTGTCAGAAATGTCTGCCCAACAAGTGCGAGCTTTATTTGATACGAGTGCACTTATGTTAGGGCAGATCGTCCAGCGTATGAGTGAAACTTGGCGTAATCATGAAGCTGAGGCGCTTCAGCAACTTTTGCAATATTTAATTGAACAAGTTAAACAAAGTAATACTGAAAAATTTTACGATGGTGTATTTCAATTTTTAGCTAAGCAACAAGATATGGTAGCCAACCCATACTTAATGAAGTTTTATCGCGAACTGTTGCCATCTATACGTCGTAGTTATTTTTTAACCTTAAATACTTCGCGTAGAGAGCTCCAAGAAGCACTTGAATTAATTAAGCTCGTGATCGATGCAATTTTGATCCGAAAATCACAACAAGCTACTTTATTTATGGAAGATTTTTGCCGACACTTGCGCAATCTAGTGTTAGAGTCACTGACACGAATGAAACAAATTGAACTAGCTTGGGCGCGGAGATCGCGCAGATAATCAGGACACTATGCGATTAAGCAGCTTAAAACTCTCTGGCTTTAAATCTTTTGCGGATAGCAGCACCTTACAATTTAAAGCCAACCGTACCGCAGTCGTGGGACCAAATGGTTGTGGTAAATCCAACGTCATCGATGCAATCCGATGGGTGATGGGAGAGTCAAGCGCACGCCAGTTACGTGGTGGAAGTATGCAGGATGTCATTTTTACTGGGACAGCAAAGCGTAAACCAGTGGGAATGGCCAGTGTAGAATTACGCTTCGAAAACACCTATGGCAAACTAGGTGGAGCATACAACGCTTATAGTGAGTTGGCGGTACGTCGCCAAGTCAATCGCGATGGTAAATCTGAATATTTTCTCAATGGCACAAAATGCCGCCGCCGTGATATTACAGATATTTTTTTAGGAACAGGCTTAGGTCCTCGTTCGTATGCGATTATTGAACAAGGCATGATTAATCGTTTGGTCGATGCAAAACCAGATGAAATGCGCGTTTATATCGAAGAAGCTGCTGGAGTATCACGTTATCAAGCACGTCGTCGTGAGACGATGCAACATTTAGAACATACTCATCAAAATTTAAGTCGTTTAAATGACATTGCTGTTGAATTAAAATCCCAATTAAAGACACTAAAGCGTCAAGCAGAAGCTGCACTTCAATATAAAGCCTTAGAGACTGAAATTCGAACTTTGAAAGTTGAGATACTTTCATTTCAATGCCATCAAAGTGAACGAATTCAACAAGAATATACAACTGAAATGACTGAATTGGGTGAGCAATTTAAGCTTGTTCGTTCTGAACTCACCACTGTTGAGCATGATTTAACAGCAACAAATGAGTTATTTCAGCGATTAATGCAACAATCCACACCACTTCAGCAAGAATGGCAACAAGCTGAAAAAAAGCTGGCTGAATTACAAGCCAATTTGGATCAAAAACAGCAATTGTTTGCTCAAAATACTTTAACTTTAAAGCAGCTTGAAGAACAAAAAATACAAACCAAAGAGCGGATGCAACTGATTGATATTCAGTTGGAAGATTTGATACTCCAGCAAGAACATCAAGCAACAACATTGAGTGATACTGAATCAAGTGCACAGCTTGATTTACAACAATTCAATGAGCTGAAGGCAAAGCAACTTGAAGCGCAAAAATCATTTTCTGAAATAAAAGCATTGGTTGAAAAGCAACAACAGCAACGTGCACAAATGTTGGCGCAGAGTGATCAATTGGCTAAAAATGTGCTTCGAATTGAGCAGCAAAAACAAACTTTGCTCGAACAAAAATCTCAAAATCAAGCACAGTATGAACAGGATGATATTGACAATCTCCTGCATGAAAAAAATGATGTACAGATTGAAATCGTTCGTCTAGAAGAAAGAATTGAGAAATTAGAAACTCAATTGAAACGTGATCAAATCTCATTGACTGAGCAAAAAAGTCAATGCACAGATTTGAATTCACACATACAGATTTTGAAATCTGAACAAAAACAATTACAACAGCTTGTGGTGAAAGTCAGTCGACATGCATCGAAGAGCAATGACCCTTTAATGCAAATTTTGAAGCTAAAAGATCAGGCGAAACCATTTGCAGCATTGGTCGAAAAATTTCTGTCAAAGTGGCTGCATGCGAATACGTTAAAGAGTGAAGATTTATTTCAGACCGAATCTGCCCGTCAATTAAAAGTTATTCAGCAAGATGTATCTGGGACTGTACTTGGTTTACCCACATTAGCGAGCTGGATTGATTTCCCCCAAAACTCATTATGGTTAAACGTTGCGATAGCTCAAGATTTTGAGCAGGCGCTTCAATTACAGCCTCAATTAAAACCAGGTGAGTCTATTTTAAGTTTGGATGGCTATCATATTGGTCCTGACTGGATGATTGGTCTGTACTTTGATGAGTCGAGTCAAGATGCTCAAGGAGCACTTAGCCACCGAATTCGATTAGATGAAATTGATTCAGAGTTGACACAAATGGTGAAAGCGCATGAGTCAATGACGCTCGAACTCGCTGAGATGCAATTAAAGCTTGAACAAAAAAATAGTGAATGTACGGAGTTACAAAAAGCGTTAAAAAATCATCAAGCCCTTGCTCACCAAGTTGAAGTGAAGATTGCAAAACAGCAAATGGCTCAGCAGGCTTTTGAATCGCAAAATCTACACATCGAGTCGCAAATTGCTCAACTTGATGCGCAGCTTGAAGAAGATGCGATGCAAAAAGATGATTTGGAAATCGATTTACATGCATTGATGCTCAAGATTGAGCACAATCTTCCACACTACAAAACTTTAGAGTTTCAAGTTGAAGAATTGAATAATCAGGTTGAGCATCTTCAGGACTTAGTCTACAAAAAACAACAAGAGTTAGAAAAAAACCGCCGTACTCATACGCAAAATCAGCAACAAATTGAGCTGTTGGAAAAAGATGCAAGTTTTCTAAAAACTCAATATCAGCAGATCATCACTCAAATTACACAAGCTAAAAATTTCGTGGATCCGATTCAATTAGAATTACCCACTTTGCAAAGCCAATATGAGGCTCAAAAGCAGCAGACTGAAAAATTACAAAAGACTTGGTCCTCATGGCAAGTCGAGCTTAATGAAATTCAGTCCAAGCAACAAAAATTGACGGAGCTACGGTTAAATCATCAGCAAAGTGATGAGCACTTTAGAACCCAGTTAGAAGAGAAGCGTTTAGCATGGCAAGTGGCTAAATCTGATTTACAACATTATGCTGAACAATTAAAAGAGCTTAATGCTGAATTATTAGAAAATATGCAAATCGATCTGAGTCAGCACCAACAGCAGTTAGAGCAAGTACAGCGTCAGTTTGACAAAATAGGCGCTGTGAACTTAGCAGCTTCAGAAGAGTATGAAGAAGTATCAAAGCGCTATGAAGATTTAAGCCATCAAATTGAAGATCTTGAAAAAACAGTCGCACAATTAAAAGATGCGATGAAAAGCATTGATCAAGAAACTAAAAAGCTATTCATGACTACCTTTAATCAAGTAAATGCGGAATTGCAAAACTTATTCCCAAAGGTGTTTAATGGTGGTGAAGCAAGTTTAAGTTTAGAAGATGATTGGCAATCTGGTGTAAAGCTAATGGCTCGACCACCAGGAAAGCGAAATAGCTCTTTAGCATTGTTATCAGGCGGTGAAAAAGCACTAACAGCACTAGCATTAGTTTTTGCTATATTTCGACTGAATCCAGCACCATTTTGTGTATTGGATGAGGTTGATGCACCGTTAGATGATGCAAATGTTGGACGTTTTTGTAATTTAGTAAAAGAGCTTTCTGAACAGGTCCAATTCATTTACATTACACACAATAAAGTTGCGATGACGATGGCTACTGACTTACTTGGTGTAACAATGCCTGAGCCAGGAACATCGAAGTTAGTCACTGTTGATCTAGAAGAAGCGAAAGAATACGGTTTAGCTGCGGAGTCTTAATATGGAAATCAGTACCATTATCGGAATTGTGATCGCAATCGTGATCTGTTGCATAGGGTTGTTTATGATCCTGCGCAAGCCGAGTGATGAAGCACCGTCATTAGATGCTGAATTACATATAAATGAACAATGTAATCAACCCGTCATTCCGCGTCATGTTCGTAGTCTTTTACAGGCGCAAGCCGCTCCATTGGCTTCTTCTGAGCGCGTAGAACCAAGTTTGAAAGACATTGAAGCGAGTGAAGTGGCTCAATTGGATCAAACAGCTGTTCAACAAGCTACAAAGACGCCTGAAAATATTCAAGAAACTGTAGAAGTGGTAGATACAGTGCAATTGAATACTTCGGTAGACCTTGCAGAGAAAGAAAGTAAATCTCTGCTCGACTCCAGTAAAAACACGGATAGCACTGAGACTGACCCATTAGAAAAAAATACAGAAACAATTGAGAGTAAAGCTCAGTCGATTGATGGTGTAACAGACACTCAAAGTGCAGATCTTATTTCCAAAGATTCAATCGTAGAAATTACAATTGAAGACTCGAAAAAAGTTGAGCCAAGTTTTGTATTAAATCCGAATATTCAAACTGCTGAAATCAAAGAATTTGAAGAAGAAAGCAGCATCTTGGATGTGCATTTACATGAACAGCAACGTTTTGATGATGAAAGTGCTTTAGCAAATGCCGAATACATTATTAGTTTGAATATGTATCCGAACCCTCGAAAAGCACTTTCTGGTGATAAAGCTTTGAAAGTGTTAATGAAATATGGATTGCGCTTTGGCGAAATGAACTGTTTCCATCGTTATGAAACTCCTGATGCAGTCAGCCCATTGCTGTTTTCCGTACTCAGAATCACAGATCAGGGTCCTGCAGGTTTTGATTTAGAAACATTATCTGGTGAACAAGTTCAAGGTTTAGCATTCTTCTTAGCATTACCGCATCATAATGTTCAAAAAGGCTATGACAGTATGGTTAGTATTGCAGGGCTTATTGCACGTGAAACAGATGGGACCGTCTATGATGAAAATAATCTTGAATTTACACCGCAGTTAAAAGAACACTGGCGCCATAAAGCGATCGACTATAGATCAGGTCAGGCTGTTTAATTCCTAGGTGACTTACTGTATTTGTGTAAAGTCATTTATACTGTTTAGGTTGAAGTTATTGGGCGGAATTTTCCGCCCTTTTATATGGTGAAAATATGGATCAGAACCCGGTCGTTGCGCAAATGCGCCAACTCATTCAATTACTGGCTCGGCATAACCATGCTTATTACGTGATGGATCAGCCGACAATTGAAGACAGTGAATATGATCAATTGTTTCATCAACTAAAAAACTTAGAAGAACAATATCCTGATTTAGTACAGGCGGATACACCGACCAATAAAGTGGGTGATAAACCTTTATCTAAGTTTGAAAATATTACACATACTGTTCCAATGTTGTCTTTGGGTAATGTTTTTAATCAAGAAGAGTTATTTGCCTTCGCACGTCGTATTGAAGAGCGTTTACCTAACCAGAAAATCCAATACGACGTCGAACTTAAATTTGATGGGCTTGCGATCTCGCTATGGTATGAACATGGTGTGTTGATTCGAGCGGTTACACGTGGGGATGGTGAAACAGGAGAAGTCATAACCCAAAATGTAAAAACAATTCGTAATTTGCCTAAGATTTTGAGTTCTGATTCTGTAGAAATACCCACACTACTTGAAGTTCGTGGTGAGGTATTAATGCCAAAAGCCGGATTTGTAAAGTTAAATGCTGAAAATGATGCCAAAGGTGAGAAAACATTTGCTAACCCAAGAAATGCAGCAGCAGGAAGTTTACGTCAACTTGATCCGACCATAGCAGCATCACGACCACTTGCATTCTATGCTTATGGTATTGCGCAATGCGTGCCACATCATGGTCTGAGCACGATGTCAGAGAGCTTAAATTGGCTTGAACAGTTGGGCTTTGCTGTTGGGGAAAAACATTTTGTTTGTGACAGTATTGAAGAGGTTCAAGCGGCTTATGAATCTGTAAATCAGGAGCGTCCAAACCTGTCAGTTGAAATTGACGGGATGGTAATCAAAGTCAATGATTTGAAACAACAACAACAATTAGGCTTTTTAAGTCGTGAACCTCGATGGGCAACAGCGTATAAGTTCCCTGCAGTAGCTGCGCTAACAACGGTTGAAAATATTGATTGGCAAGTAGGGCGTACAGGTACTTTAACGCCTGTAGCTCGATTAAATCCTGTGTCGGTTGGCGGAGTCACTGTATCAAACGTGACTTTACATAATATTGGTGAAATACATCGCTTGGACGTGCGCGTTGGAGATACGGTGAGTGTCTATCGTAGCGGAGATGTTATTCCTAAAGTTGAAAAGGTTTGGCCAGAATTTCGACCTCTAGAAACCACTGAAATTCAATTGCCAGAACAATGTCCTGTATGTGCTTCTCCAGTTGTGATGCCTGAAGGCGAAGCTTTAGCACGATGTTCTGGTGGGCTTTATTGTGCGGCACAGCGTATAGAGGCGATCCGTCATTTTGTATCACGTAAAGCAATGGACATCGAAGGTTTGGGTGATCGTTGGGTTGAGTCTTTATTACATCTTGAACTCCTCAAAGATGTTGCAGATATTTATCACTTGCACGAGCATCGTGAAAAATTATTGACTATTGAAAAAATGGGTGAGAAATCTGTACAAAATCTCATCGACTCAATTGAAAGTAGTAAAAAAACAACATTAGCGGCATTTATTTACGCACTAGGCATTCGAGGAGTAGGCGAGACTACGGCTCGAATGTTAGCCAATACTTTCCAGACTTTAGATGCGCTGAAATCTGCTGATTTAGAAGCATTGAAGAAAACCCCTGATATAGGTGATATTACTGCAGAATGGATATTAGACTTTTTCAAAGCTGAACATAATATTGAAGTATTAAATCGATTAATTGAGGCTGGAATTCATTGGGATGCACCGATAGCACCGACTCGACAACCTTTAAATGGTGAGAGCTGGGTGGTGACTGGTACTTTAAGCAGTATGGGACGAGATGAAGCGACTCAACTCTTACAGGCATTAGGTGCACGTGTGAGTGGTAGTGTATCCAGTAAAACGAAATGCTTGGTTGCTGGTGAAAAGGCAGGTTCCAAACTTGAAAAAGCAGAAAAACTAGGTATTCCGGTGATGAATGAAGCTGAGTTTATTGCATTTATGATTCAGCATGGTCAGCTCACTGAACCTGAGTCTTAAGTGTATCTTGCACATAACGAAGGGCATCAATAGATGCCCTTTTTTCTCGAGTAATTAGATATTAACCACGTTTTTTGATAATGCCATCGTCAAGTAGCTGTTGAAAATGTTCTACGATACTTGTCTCAACGTCACGATATTGCATGCCTAATTCTTGCTTACTACGCTCAGCATTGAAGTAAATGGGGTAACCCACATTCAAGTCAACGAATTTTCGCGTATAGCCAAACAGAGGAGCAAGTAATTTAAATAAAAACTTGGGGGCAATCATTCGTGGGAAAGGATAACGTCCACCAAAATGTTGTCGTAATGTTTTACCCATTTCGAGTAGGGTCATCGTTTTAGCATTAATAATATATCGTCCATGTGCTTTAGGGTTAAGTGCTGCTTGGATATGCGCATGAGCGACATCTCGAACATCGACTAACCCATTCCACATTGGAGGAACACCAAATAATGTCATGCCATTTCCAAATTGTTGAATGACTTCAACACTTCCAGATTGCGTAGAAGGTGTGAGTGATGGTCCAACAACCAATGAGGGATTGATACACACTAAATCCCATCGAGATTGTGCCTTTTGCATATCCCATGCTTTACGTTCTGCTGCGACTTTAGAGTAAAAATAAGGTTGGTGTTCGGCACTACTGGTGGTATTCCAATGGCTTTCTTCAAACTGGTTCTGCTCAGTTTTCAAAATATCCACTGCATCGCCATAAGTTGAAGCAATACTAGATGTGACAACGACACGTTTTACTGTATCTGTACGATTGACACTGTTCAGTACATTGGTCGTACCTTTTAGTGCAGGGTCAATCAAGTCTGTGATTGGATCTTTAAAATTAGTCACTAAAAAAGGTGACGCCATATGGATCACAATTTCACAGTCTTTCATTGCTTCATAAAACGAACCTTCTTCTAAAAGATTTGCTTGAAATAACTTTAAAGCGCCTGAAGTTTGAGATGCGATTTGTTCTAAATGTTGAAAACTTGAACTTTTAGTTAAGTCTCGTACAGTGGCGTGAACGGTGTATCCTTGTTCTAATAATTGTTTAATTACCCAACCAGCAATATAGCCAGTTGCACCTGTCACCAAAATCGGGGCAGTAGTCGTCATCATTGTTATTGCCTGATGGTCAAATAGATTCATTCTAAAATTAAAAAAAGGATTTGTCCTTGATCATTTTCAACATTAACTCAAATGTAATGAGAGTCACTTCGATTGGTTACAAAATTAAATAGAGCTAAAATTTGTTTAAAACTGCTCTCGAATTTTTTTAACTGTATGCAAGGGGTTATTTTTTAAGTAAAAAATAAGTGATTCAAACTGCAAATGCGTATGTTTCTCATTTTAATTATATAAAAATCATAAACTTACACATTATATTTTTTGCAAAATAAGCTCTGATTGTTCATAATATTGCTATTAAAGAATGGAGTGATTGAAATGCGTGGCAATCCAGAAGTCGTAGATTACTTAAATATGTTGATCGGTGGTGAACTGGCTGCTCGTGATCAATATCTCATTCATTCACGTATGTATGAAGATTGGGGTCTCACTAAGATTTTTGAGCGTATCGATCACGAAATGCAAGAAGAAGCACAACATGCTGATGCTATTATTCGCCGTGTCTTATTCTTGGAAGGCACACCGAATATGAGTCGTGATGATATCGAAGTAGGTGAAGACGTTGTTTCATGTTTAAAAGCCGATTTAAAGCTTGAGTACGAAGTGCGTGAAAAATTAGCGCAAGGTGTAAAGCTTTGTGAGGAAAAAGGCGATTACGTGACACGTGATATGTTGCGTCAACAAATGTCGGATACCGAAGAAGATCATACTTATTGGTTGGAAAAACAGCTTCGCTTAATTGAACTAATTGGTTTACAAAACTATATTCAGTCTCAAATGTAAGTTAAAACCCAGCAAGGCTGGGTTTTTTTATACCTCAGTTTTGTCAGAATTGGCTCATTTTTAATAATTATCTAAAAATCAAAGTGAAATTGAATGATTTGCTCAATGAGTTATTGTGCTTGGCTTTATATACTGACCGAAAACGATCAGCTAAGGATTGGCAATCATGAGTAAAATCTTATTAATAACTGGTTGGGGACTCGGAACAAAACCACTTGAAAACTTAAAAACTGCTTTGGACATGGCAGGATTTCAAATCGATCTGATTAATATCTTTAATGCACTTGATCCTATTGAATTATCTAAACATGTAGAGTTAGCCAAAAAAGTCGATGTCATTATGGGGTGGTCTTTAGGCGGACAATTAGCAACGTTGCTCACCCAAAAGGTTTTCGAGCTTTCAGGTCAGGCAAAAACGTTAATTACTTTAGCATCGAATCCTTGCTTCGTTGCCAATGAGCGCTGGTGTACAGGTATGCCGCTTTCTACTTTTCAAAGTTTTAGAGAGTCTTTTGAAAATGACCCCATGACCACTTTAAAGCGATTCTGTTATCTGGTCTCACAGGGCAGCCAAACTGCTAAACAAGATTGGCAATCTTTGCAAAATTCAATTACGAGTGAAGAGCTAGATTTAAAAAAGCAGGGCTTGGATTTACTGTATCATCTTAATACTGTCGAGATATTGAAAAATTATGTCGGAAAACAATTACATGTATTTGCTGATGATGATGGATTAGTTAGTAACAAAGTTCTAGATAATATTCGAAAGATAGATGCAAAGTTTTTTAAATTCGAAATTATTCCAGGCTCTCATTGCTTTTCAATTTTTAGAGCTACACAACTAAGTGACAAAATCGTTCAATATCTAAGAAAGAATGAGAAATCCTGATGAATATTGTCTAATCAGGCAATTCATAACAAAAATAATTCGCGTTATGCTCTGTCTAGATTAATAAGGACACTTTTCCAGGATGGTTGACGAATTCGATTTATCACACTTATGGCACCCTTATACTTCGATGTTAAACCCACTGCCGACATATAAAGTGAAAAAGGCTACAGGGGTCATGATTGAACTTGAAGATGGTCGTCAACTCATTGATGGTATGTCATCTTGGTGGTGTGCCATTCACGGATATAACCATCCTCAACTTAATCAAGCTGTGTCGGATCAATTGCAGCACATGTCACACATTATGTTTGGTGGGCTTACTCATGATCCTGCGATTGAATTAGGGAAGGCATTATTAAAAATTACACCACCTCAATTAGATAAAATATTCTATGCGGACTCAGGTTCTGTCGCTGTTGAAGTCGCACTAAAGATGGCAGTTCAATATTGGACCGCACAAAATAAGAAAGATAAAACCAGTTTTATCACGACGCGTTCTGGTTACCATGGTGATACATGGAATGCAATGTCAGTATGTGATCCAGTTACTGGGATGCATCAGGTCTTTGGTTCTAGTTTACCTTCTCGTTATTTTGTTCCTGCACCGCAGACTCGATTTGATGAAGATTGGAATCCAGCAGATATTCTTGTATTGGCAGAAACTTTAAAAAACCATCATGCCACTATCGCTGCCATGATTATTGAGCCGATTGTGCAAGGTGCTGGAGGCATGCGTTTCTATCATCCTGAATATTTACGCGAAGCCAAGAGGCTATGCGATCAATATCAGGTGTTAATGATATTTGATGAAATTGCCACGGGGTTTGGACGAACAGGTAAATTATTTGCTTGGGAACACGCTCAAGTTGAACCAGACATCATGTGTATTGGTAAGGCGCTGACTGGTGGGTATATGACTTTATCTGCAACACTGACCACACGACATGTAGCTGAAGTGATCAGCTCTGGTGAAGCTGGCGTATTTATGCATGGACCTACATTTATGGCGAACCCCTTGGCTTGTGCTGTCGCCTTAAAGAGTACTGAGCTTTTATTGTCACAAGATTGGCAGTCCAATATTCAAAGAATAGAGCAAATTCTAAAACATTATTTACATAGATTAGATGATCAAGCGCATATTCAAGATGTTCGTGTGCTCGGTGCTATCGGTGTTGTTGAGCTTAAACAAAATGTTGATATGAAAACGCTGCAACAGCGTTTCGTAGAACGAGGCGTGTGGATTCGTCCTTTTGGAAAATTAGTTTATGTCATGCCACCTTTTGTGATTTCAGATGTCGAACTTACTGAGTTACTAACGCAGTTGGTGAGTGTTGTGATGGAACTTGCAGAGGAAATGAGATGAATCTGTTGGATCACTACGCAGAGCAGTTAGACTCATTAAAACAAACTGGAAATTTTCGGCAGTTTAAATCCATCGTTCAGCATGGAAAATGGGTTGAGCTTCAGCAACAAAGAATGTTGAATCTATCGAGTAATGATTATTTAGGGATTGCGTCAGATCTACAAATAAGAGAAGCATTTTTTGATCACTGTTCAGCAGATTCAAAAAGAATGAGCTCTTCATCTTCAAGGTTACTCACAGGAAATTATCCTGAATATGAGCAATTTGAATATGACATGAGTCAATCATTCAATCAAAGGGCAGTTCTGTTATTCAACAGTGGCTATCACATGAATATTGGTATTCTGCCTGCGATTGCTGATAGTCAAACTTTAATTCTTTCGGATAAATTGATTCACGCCAGCATGATTGATGGGATTCGCTTAAGTAAAGCGAAGCTGATACGTTATCGACATAATGATCTGCTTCATTTAAAGCAATTGATCGAGCAATATCATGATGATCCCTTGTATCAAAGAATCATTGTGGTAACTGAATCAATTTTTAGTATGGATGGTGATGAAACTGATTTAACTGCGTTGGTGAGTCTGAAATATCAGTTCAGTAAAATCATGTTATATGTAGATGAAGCACATGCTATTGGTGTTCGGGGGAAGCAAGGACTCGGTTGCGCTGAACAATATGCTGTCATAGATGATATCGATTTCTTGGTAGGAACATTTGGGAAAGCACTCGCATCTGTTGGTGGATACATTGTGTGTCATCCAATCTTAAAAGATTATTTAATCAACAAAATGCGCTCTTTGATTTTTAGTACCGCACAACCACCCATCAACATGGCTTGGACGCATTTTATTTGGAATAAAATGAAAAAAATGCAGGAGCAACGTGCTCATTTAAGTGATTTGAGTCTGCAACTGCGTCAATATATTCTTGAGCAAGGTTACGAATGTCCTTCAAGCTCGCAGATTATTCCTTTAATTTTAGGTGATTCTCAGCGTGCACTTGAGCGCGCACAACAATTACAACAATCTGGTTTTTATATTTTGCCGGTTCGGCCACCAACGGTTCCACAAGGAAGTTCACGCCTGAGAATTTGTATGAATTCTCAGCTGAATCAAGATGAATTGGAGCGGTTGAAAGAACAATTATGAATGACTCTATGTTGAACAAATTTATTCAAAAAGAAATGATTGCTACTCGATTTGCAAAATCGCATTGGACTTATGCAGATCAGGCACGTATTCAACAAAATGTAGCGAAGCATTTAAGCGAGCTGATGCGTCTTTATGTTTCATCTTCTGAGCTTGCTAAAGTATTTGAAATTGGATGTGGAACTGGAAATCTAACTCAAGAGATGCTTCATCATTTTAAAATGGATCAAGTCATTTTGAATGATTTATATGCTGATGTTGAGCATACCATCAGTCATCATCAGCCTGTCGAGTGGCGTATTGGTGATGTCGAAAAAATTGAGTTACCCAAAGACCTTGATTTATGTGCCTCAAGCTCTGCATTACAGTGGATGTCTGAGTTTGAAAGATTGATACAGAAAATTTATTCGGCTTTAAAGCCCAATGGTTATTTTTGCTTTTCAACTTATGGGCCTCAGAACTTAAAAGAAATTAAATCCTTAACTGGACAAGGATTAAAATATTTTGATCAAAGCCAAATTAAAAGCTTACTAGAGCAGAACGGATTTGAAGTGATGCACTGTGAACAACAATTGGCTCAATTACACTTCGCGCACCCAAAATTGGTCCTAAAACATTTACAGGCCACAGGTGTGACGGCAACCTCACAGGGGTTTCGTTGGACGAAGGAAAGTTTGAATCAGTTTTATCTAGGTTACCGACAATTTATTGCGACTGATGAGCAAGAGAATCTTGTATATCCTTTAACGTATCACCCTATATTTTTTATCGCACGGAGTAAGTCATGAGTGCTCAAATCTACTTTGTGAGCGGTATTGATACTGGAATTGGAAAAACATACGTCACTGGTTATTTGGCAAAAATTTGGCGTGAACAAGGGC
Organism: Acinetobacter sp. YH16032; assembly: GCF_013417345.1. NCBI lineage: Bacteria > Pseudomonadati > Pseudomonadota > Gammaproteobacteria > Moraxellales > Moraxellaceae > Acinetobacter > Acinetobacter sp. YH16032. The sequence continues at coordinate 90,476 of NZ_VPEE01000008.1, forward strand.
GGAATGTCATTACTCAGAAATTAATTCAAACGGGTAATGTGGATGTTTCTGAAGATATTGAAAAACATCGTGAAATTATGGGATGTGGTTGGTTAGAGGAAGATACTCAAAAACTCACTATGCCTGAAATTTTCAGTTATCCTGCATCGCCTCACTTAGCGACACGTATAGATGGGCGAAGTATTGATTTCGCTAAAATTGAACAAGCGACTCAACAGTTGTCCTCTTCATATGAAGTTGTTTTACTTGAAGGGGCGGGTGGCTTGATGGTCCCTCTAACAACACAATATTTAACCATTGATTATTTGGTGGATAAAAAATATCCCATAATTTTGGTGAGTTCGGGGCGTTTGGGAAGCATCAACCATACTTTGTTGAGCTTAGAGGCACTGAAGCATCGTGGGCTTGAGTTATATGCTCTAGCATATAATTTGAATGCTGAATCTGACGATGAGCTTATTTCACGTGATACATCTACCTACTTAAAAAAGTATTTATCACAACATTTTCCATCTGCTAAATGGTTTGATATTCCTGTTATTGAATAAATGAAAAAAACCGCTCTATTGAGCGGTTTTTTTAGGGATTTCAAAATTAGAACTTCTTAAAGCCTTTGTTAATACCAAAAGGTTTGCGTTGACCGAATTTATTTTCGTTGCGTGGTTTGTAATCAACAGAATTGCCGTTTACTTCACCTTTGTTTTCAGGACGTTTATTGCGGAAATCCTGATTTTCAGTGCGAGGGGCACGATTGTTGAATCGATTCTCAAATCCTTCTTGACGTGGTGCACGTGCATTGAAACGGTTTTCTGAGCCTTCTTGACGCGGTGCGCGATTGTTAAATCGATTATCACTGCGGCTTTGATCAGCACCACCTTGACGGAAGTCACGGCGTGGTTCTTGATGCTCGCCTTCGTCACGGCGTTGTTGGCGTAAATAACCACCACGACGTGCTGCAAGTGGTTTCTCTTGCATACGTTCATTGCGGCGTTTCGCCATACCGTAAAGACCAGTACCTTGACGTGGTTTGAGCTCAACAGACTTAGTTAAGTTATCAATGTCATTTTTATCAAGTTCAATCCAACGACCTGTACGTAATTCACGTGGCAGAATGACTGTACCATAACGTGTACGTAATAGACGGCTGACTTTCAAGCCTTGTGATTCAAAGATGCGGCGTACTTCACGGTTACGTCCTTCTTTTACAACCACTTGATACCAACGGTTAATCCCTTCACCACCAATTTCAGAGAATGACTCAAATTTTGCTGGACCATCATCGAGCATGACACCATCTGTCATGTTCTTTTTCAGTTGAGGGGTCACTTCACCCATCACACGTACAGCGTATTCGCGTTCAATTTCACTAGATGGATGCATTAAGCGGTTTGCAAGCTCGCCATCGTTTGTGAAAAGTAATAATCCTGTTGAGTTGATATCTAAACGACCAACCATGACCCAACGATCACCCGGAATTGATGGCAATTGATCAAATACAGTTGGGCGATTTTCAGGGTCGTTACGTGAACAGATTTCACCTTCAGGTTTGTAGTAAATCAATACACGACGACGGATTTCATCTTCAATTTGGAACTGTACTTTACGACCATCGATACGAAGCTCATCGGTTGGTTCGATACGTTCACCTACTTGAGCAACTTGACCGTTGACACTAACACGACCGGCAGCAATGACTTCTTCCATATAGCGGCGAGAACCCAAACCTACACGTGCCAATACCTTTTGCAATTTTTCACTCATAACAGCATAACCTTAGAAATAATCATCAACAGTTCACCTATTTACGACTTGGGTGCGTGAGCATCCAATGCCATAAAAGCTTCCTTGGCATCCTGTAGGGGAGGCAGTTGATTTAAATCACTTAAACCAAAAGCATTTAAAAATTGTGGCGTTGTAACCAACAACGCGGGTCTTCCTGGAAGTTCCCGGAAACCAGACTCTTTAATCCAGTTCCAATCGAATAACGTTCTGAGTTGCTGACTGTTATTCGTGACTCCTCGAATTTGCTCAATATCGGCTCGGGTAACGGGCTGATGATAAGCAATCACTGCTAGAGTTTCTAACAATGATGGTGATAATTTAGTTGGACGTTCTGGCCAAGTTTGTGCAATCACTTGTCGATACTTAGCACGAACTTGAAAGCGAAAACCTTGAGCTGTTTCAGTCAGCTCAATTGAACGACCGTGTTGTAACACTGCAAGCTGTTGCAAATATGCGCGCAGTTGTTGTTTGGAAAATTGGTTTTGAAATGCCTCTTTCAAGCGTGCAATAGAAACAGGCGCTTCACTGGCAAAAATAATAGCTTCGAGCTGCATGAGCACTTCGTGGTGTAACTCATCAACTTGAAAGGAGTTTGATTGATCAATGGTCATATCATTACCCCTTGAATTGCCAGCGGGGCTTCAATACCTGATGCAATAATTTGAACTTTTTGCTGACGTGTTAGCTCTAATATTGCCATAAACGTCACCACTAACCCCATACGACCTTGACTTGGTTTTAAAAGTTGATCAAATTTCAAAACCTCACCTGATTTTGTCATCTGTTCAATATAGGCAATACGTTCTTCAAGCAAAACAGGTTCTTGAGTAATCTGGTGTGTAACAGGCTCTGGGCGATTAAAAATACAAAACATAGCATCGCGCAGAAGAGAGGCTTCATAACCTTCATTTACTGTATTAATTTGTCCAAGGCTAACGTTGGGTAGAAAAGTATCACGGTCCAAAATAGGCATTTGACCGAGACGCTCAGCAGCTTGCTTGATCCTTAAATATGTCTCTAAACGATCTATTAATTCTTGTTTTGGATCTTTTTCAATTTGAATTGATTTAGGTTTAGGCAGCAGTAAGCGTGATTTTAAATCTGCTAATAAAGCCGCCATCACCATATAATCTGCGGTCAACTCAATATTGAGTGACTTCATACTGTCAATATATGACAAATATTGCGTTGCAATCGGAGCTATATCGAGCTGAAGTAGATCGAAACCGTTTTTTTGGATGAGGTAAATTAAAAAGTCGAGTGGTCCTTCGAAATGTTCTAATAGAATTTCGAATGCTGCAGGCGGTATATATAAATCTTCAGGAATCGTATCTTGCCACTCATCTAAAACACGGATGTGTGGAAGTGCGTCCATGGGATTATGGATAGCTTGAGTCATTACAATTATTAGCCACGCGAATTTTCAAAAGCATGTTGGGCGATTCAGGAGATCACATATCGAAATCAGTAAAAGGACAGTGATTCGAATAGCATAAAAACAATATGGGTATTCTAAATTAAATCGAGTGCTGAATATATCTTTATCCGCAGTTTTACGATAAAAAATTTGAAATAAATAGGTAGTATTTTTTAAGGTTATATAGATGTATTTAGTGTTTTAATTGATAAATGTAAACTGGTGTTCATTGTTAGCGTGTATTCGACGAGAAGTAAAACAGTATGAATAATTTTCAAAAAGTAGAACAAAATGTAGGTATAAAAGTTCACTCAAGTACTCACCCTATAGACTCATTCAAAGCGTTGAGTGGAACGTATGTAAATTTATATCCCTTAAATTTAATTCAAAATATTGAAGAGCTTGCAAGAGATCTATTCCCACTCAAGATTACAGATGAGTTTATTTCAAGCTTTACCTATTTGCCTTACGATGCGCCAACTTCGATTGAAGATTTGTCATATAAACTCTCATCGCAATTTGGTACACAAGGGTATATTTATTATGTTATTCGCATAGCGAAAAAACCAGTGGGGTGGATCGCATTGATGAATATCGGGTTGGATGATGGAGTGGTTGAAATTGGGAATGTATACTTCTCAGCAGATTTAAAACGGTCTAGAGCTGCTACAGAAGTATTATTTTTACTGTTGAATGAGTGTTTTACTTTAGGATTTAGGCGTATAGAGTGGAAGTGTCATGAGTTGAACTTAGCTTCCAAAAAAGCCGCGCTACGATTCGGTTTTCAATATGAAGGAATGTTTAGACAACATAAAGTGGTCAAGGGAAGAAACCGAAACACGCTTTGGTTTTCAATGTTGGATGAAGAGTGGCTGACTTTAAAAGAAAGTTATTTAGCTTGGCTTGAACCAAGCAACTTTACGCAAGAGGGTCAACAAATAAAGACCCTCCAAGTATTTATAAAGAAAAATCAGCGTAAATTAAATAAAGCGAGATGAATGGTGAGGCATTTTACTCAAAAGCACTCACATCACCCACGCCACGGCGGATAATTTCAGGTTGACTTCCTGAGAGATCAACAATACTTGTTGTGGTTAATGTACCAAGTCCACTATCAATAAAAACATCAATTCTTTTACTTAATTGTTGTTCTATTTCATATGGATCATCCAAAGGCTCAGTTTGACCTGGAAGAATCAGGGTGCTGGTGAGTAAAGGCTCACCCAGCTCTTTAAGAAGCATTTGACAGACTGGGTTGCTCGGTACACGTAAACCAATGGTTTTCTTTTTGGGGTGCATCAAGCGACGAGGGACTTCACTTGTCGCTTGCAAAATAAAGGTGGTAATCGCAGGTGTATTATTTTTAAGCAGACGATAAGTTGCATTATCCACTTTTGCATACGTTGCAATATCTGAGAGATCCGCACATAAGATCGCATATTGATGCTTAGCACCAAGATCACGGATTTGAGCAATTCGTTCCATTGCTTGCTTATTACCAATTTGGCATCCGATGGCATAGGCCGCATCTGTTGGATAAACCACGACATCGCCTGCACGTATTCTTTCTACTGCTTGAGTAATAAGTCGAGATTGTGGATTGTCAGGATGTACTCTTAAATGAAGCATTTTATTTTCTCCTGATTATTTTTTCGTATTATTGCGTGCATAGACATTCACTTCAATGTCATGAATATATATTTACTAGACTTAATCTAGCGATGCACGAGAAAATTCATCCAAATGTAATGTTTTGCCACTTCTGAGACACTTACAGATGCACTGAATAAAGTGTTGAGCATCTCTTGGAAGCTGAGCGTCACCTGAAAAATAGCGCTGTACTTGAGCATAAACATTGTCTTTAAAAGACTGTCCATCACCACCTTCACCCGTTAAATTGTCCAGAGAAACGCGGAATTTTCGACCAAAGGCTGTGGCAAACATCCATTCTATTGCTTGAGGTTTAATTTCGACTTGTTCAAATAGGGCTTGTTGTTCAGCGGTTCGACCATCTGGTGCATACCAGTAGCCAAGATCAGGAAGAGTGCGACGATGATCTCCTGCGATTGTCCAATGACTTATTTCATGTAAAGCACTATTGAAAAATCCATGTGCGAATTGGATGCGAGCGGGTTGTTGGTCTGAGGCAGGGAAGTATTCAGGTTCAAAGTCGCCTTTGACTAATGTGACATTTAAGTGGGAAAACCAATGATTAAAGTGTAAGATAAGCCAGTCTACCTGTTGAGCTTCTGTTTGCAGATTTACCCAAGGTGCGAGTTGCACGCGGTCTAAGTGATCGGTCAAATTTGAGGTCGAAGGATAGTGTAACTGTAATGAAGTTGTGACTTCAGGTTGCGGCTGCAACTGATGCATGACTTGATTAACCCAAATGATCTGTCTGAATAAGTGCAAAATTGTATCTTAATCTTTGACAGAGTACTTATGAATTTGTAGAATTGCCGCCTTAATTATGTCAGCAAATACCTTTCCGGCACAGATTGAGCCGTTTAAATGGGCTGAACAGGGCTTCACATGGTCAGGTACACTGCCATTGTCGCGCTTTGTTCGTATATCCCGTGAAGCTGTTGGGTCAATTGATAATCAATTGATCAACATAGACTGTAAGCTATCAATGGATGCGTATCATCGTATCGTTTGGCTTGATGGTAGTGTTGAAACGAAGGTTCCAATGGAATGCCAACGTTGTTTGGATACTGTTGAATTACCTCTCGAATTGGACTTTCATCTGGCTTTAGTCGATGATGAGTCACTGATAGAGCGCTTGGATGAGGATGCTGATTTCATCGTCTTAGGTGAGAGTGAAGCAACGACAAAAGGTTCATTTGATGCACCTGCAACCGCTGATTTACTTTCTCTCATAGAAGATGAATTGTTATTGTTGATTCCTTTGTCACCAAGACATGAGTCTTGTGAGCATAAGCATCAACCTGCCCAAGAAGAAGTTGTTGAAGAAAAACGAGATAATCCGTTTGGTGTTTTGGCAGCTTTGAAGGGTAAACTTAACTAATTTTTGTGTTATACTCTTAGGTATAAGACAATCGAATTTGTTCTGATCCATTTTTTCGATCTTTGTAAGGAGCCATCATGGCCGTTCAGCAAAACCGTAAAAGTCGCTCTCGCCGTGACATGCGCCGTTCACATGACGCTTTAACCGAGAATGCATTAACAGTAGACCAAACGACTGGTGAAACTCACCGTCGTCACCACGTAACTAAAGATGGTGTCTACCGTGGTCGCCAATTATTCGCTAAAGCAGCTGATGCTGAATAATTGGTGATGTATTAAGCGTCAAGCTTAGTAGAAAAAATGGGAGCGTAAGCTCCCTTTTTTTATTTCTATTTTTTGTTGTATTTGGCAATTACCAAAGCTTTTTTTTAATGATAAATTTCGCTCCATCAAATCAGTTAAGACTTGAGTTTGATGTTCAAGATGATCGAAATGAATCAAAATTGAATAGTCAAGCTCTGAATAAAGGATTTTTATATGTCTGCTAAACGCCTCGAGCAAGCCGTTCTTGCGACCAAAACTGCATTTGTTTTTCCTGGACAGGGTTCTCAAAAAGCAGGAATGTTAGCGGAGCTTGCAGAACAGTTTAGTAGTGTGCAAGAAACGTTTGCTGAAGCTTCTGAAGCACTCGGCTTTGATTTATGGCACATTGCGCAAAGTGGTGAAGGGTTAAACCAAACTGAATTTACACAACCAGTACTGCTCACAGCAAGCATTGCTTTATGGCGTGTATGGTTAGAGCTTGGTGGTGTCGTTCCTAAATATTTAGCGGGACATTCACTGGGTGAATACAGTGCATTGGTTGCTGCAGAATCTTTAAGCTTAAAAGATGCAGTTAAATTGGTGAACTTACGCGGTAAGTTGATGCAAGATGCTGTCCCTCAGGGTCAAGGTGCTATGGCTGCGATTCTTGGTCTTGATGATGCTAAGGTTGTAGAACTGTGTGCTCAAGTCACCGCTCAAGGTGAGGGTTCGGTGGAGGCTGCAAACTATAATGCACAGGGTCAAGTTGTGGTGGCAGGTGATACTGCACGAGTTGAAGCGTTAATGGCTTTGGTAAAAGAGCAAGGTGCAAAAGCAATTGCGTTACCAGTATCAGTACCATCACATTGTTCATTAATGAAGCCAGCGGCAGCAGAGTTTGCCAAAGCTTTAGCAGATGTTGATATTCAATTACCTCGCATTCCAGTGATTCAAAATGTCAATGCACAAGTGGCTGACAGTGTTGATGAATTGCGTACAGCGTTGACATCACAACTTTATCAGTCTGTCCAATGGACTAAAACACTTCAAGTATTGGCTGATCAAGATGTGAGCTATGTTGTTGAATGTGGTCCTGGGAATGTATTAACAAATTTAGCAAAACGTCTAGCACATGTTGAAAAAGCATTGCCTTTAGATACTAAATCTCGTTTAGAAGATGCTTTAAATACTGTATTAGTTGCAGAAGGGAAAATTGCATGACGCAGGAACGTAAAGTCGCGTTAGTGACAGGTGCAAGCCGTGGTATTGGTGCTGCGATTGCACAACAGCTGATCGAAGATGGCTTTTTTGTTGTAGGTACGGCTACATCTGATTCTGGTGCTGAAAAATTATCTACACAATGTGCTGAACATGGTGCAGGAAAAGTACTCGATGTTCGTGATGGAGCTGCAATTGATGCACTCATTACAGATATTGAACAAAGTTTTGGTCCTGTACTTGTTCTTGTGAATAATGCAGGTATCACAAAAGATAATCTACTGCTTCGTATGTCTGAAGATGATTGGGATGATATCCAAAATATTCATCTTAAAGCAGTGTTCCGTCTCTCTAAACGTGTATTGAAAGGTATGACGAAAGCGAGATTTGGACGAATTATCAATATTAGTTCTGTCGTTGCGCATTTTGCAAATCCAGGTCAAGCAAATTATTCAGCTGCGAAGGCTGGGATTGAAGCTTTTAGCCGGAGTTTGGCTAAAGAAATGGGCAGTCGTCAAATTACTGTCAATAGTATCGCGCCTGGATTTATTGCAACTGAGATGACTGAACAGTTAAGTGATGAAATTCAGAAAAAAATGAGTGATCAAGTGGCATTGAACCGTTTTGGTCAGCCTCAAGATATCGCAAATGCAGTAAGTTTCCTTGCTTCTGATAAAGCAAGTTACATTACTGGTACGGTATTACACGTGAATGGCGGTTTATACATGGCGTAATGCGATGTATAAACTTTCAAATATATCAAGATTCAATTAAACTATAGGCATTATACGCCGCCACAAGCAATGAGGAGAATTCCTGTGAGCGATATCGAACAACGTATCAAACAAGCAGTAGCTGAACAACTTGGCTTAAAAGCTGAAGAGATTAAAAACGAAGCATCTTTCATGGATGACTTAGGTGCTGACTCTCTAGATCTAGTTGAGCTTGTAATGTCTTTCGAAAATGATTTCGACATTACTATTCCTGATGAAGACTCTAACGAAATTACAACTGTTCAATCTGCTATCGATTATGTAACTAAGAAATTAGCTTAATCATCAGATTCAGTTCTTTTCGAACTTAAAAGCTACCTTTATGGTGGCTTTTTTTTATTAAGGATTAAATTGCAATATTACATTAAGTTACCTTAAGTTTAAGAAAGATAACGGCGTTAGGTATAGTTCTTCTGTATAAAAATTAAGGGATCTAAATTATTTGATCACCAAACTGAAATAACAATAGGAGAATAACAATGGGTCTTTTTGATTTTGTGAAAGGTATTGGGAAAAAGAATACCGCACCAGCTGAGCAACAAGCTACACCAGCAACGCCAGCAGAGCCATCTGCTCAAGAAATTGCGAATAAATTATTGGGGCATATTAAATCACTTGGCTTACCAGTAACAGGACTGTCTGTGACTTATAATGCAAGCAGTGATTTAGCGACTGTAAAAGGACAAGTGCAAACTCAAGCAGATCGTGAAAAGATCATCTTGGCTGTAGGAAATATTGATCATGTTGCTCAAGTCGATGACCAACTAACTGTTTCATCTCCAGAGCCTGAAAGTAAATTCTATACAGTAAAATCAGGGGATAATCTTTCAAAAATTTCTAAAGAGTTTTATGGTGATGCAAATCAGTACAACAAAATTTTTGAAGCAAACCGACCATTACTTAAAAATGCCGATGATATTTTCCCGGGACAGGTTCTAAGAATTCCAAACTAAAATATTAGTGAATCTAAAAGACCGAGATTTAAATCTCGGTTTTTTTATTTTTAAAGTAACTTAATAACTTAAAAATGATTTTTAAATTATCAATATAAAACAATATTTTAACGGTTAGAAAATTTCTATAAATATATTTTAACTTCTACATTGCAATGGTGTTTTTGGCCATTTTTTAAGTTATTTCGAAGTAATAAGAATAAAAAAATTGAAATAAACTCATTAATCCTAACTTTATGTTTTATATAGGAAAAATAAATTAGTAAAAATAAGTTTTTGAAAATAAATAAAATTTAATTTGTTTCAAGAGATAAAATATTGTTTCATTGGGTTTTATTATGTAGCTTTAATTAAGTAATAGTGTAATTTTGTTTCTGGTATTTTTTTGCAATATTTGAAAATTTTATGTTTAATTTATATAAAATAATAAATAGTGATATATTTTTCACAATTAATTTATAAATAGTGATTTTGTTAAAAATTTAATATTTTCAGTAAAAACATTGCTTTAAGAATCTCGAATGGGGTGTAAAAAAAATTTTTTAACTATGAATTTTTATTGATTTTCAACTGACTTTTTATGACGTTTACATTGATTCTCAATCTGATAAAAAAATAGAGGGTTAAAGAATATCTTAATAATACTGGGTGATGTCATGAAAAATTTAGAAATATTATCAAAAAACGATGGGGCGGTTTTAGAAAAGACTACTGCTAATAAAATCGTATTAAACCAGAACTCAATTGTGAAAATTGATGCATCAATCGAAGAGGTCTTAAACTTTCAGAAAGAAGGAAATTCTTTAGTTATTAATTTTAAAAATGGCGAACAATTAGTTGTAGAAAGTTATTTTGACGATCCCTTAAATAGTCATAATATTTTATTTAATGACAATGGTCAGCTTTATTGGGTTGAGTTCACAGATGCTGCCAATGAAATAGCTTCGACTATTAAATATTATCCAATTGATGATATTTCAGCACTTATCGCTGGAAACTCAAGTACAGCTTTGACAGGGTTAACTCCATGGTTAATTGCAGGGGGATTAGCTGCTGGAGTAGTTGCTATTGCAGATAATATGAGTGATTCTGATAAAAAATCTAATTCTGTATCGCCGGAACCAGAACCACCAATTAACGATGAATTAGAAGAAGCAAAACAGCTCGTTAATGATGCAGAGAAAGCTTATCAAGATCTTAAAGATTTGATTGAAGATAAATTAAATGATGGGTTAATTACTCCTGAGGAAAAAGCTGAATTAGAGGAAGCATTACAAGATGCAAAGGATGCTAAAGATGCTGCTCAAGATAAAGTCGATAACTTGGTAGATGGCGAGGAAAAATCTGATTTACAAGATCGACTAGATGATTTGGTTGATGAAGAGTTGCCTGCAATTAATGATCAAAATGGTGATGGTGTACCAGATGATCTCGAGCAAGCTTTACTAGATGCTGAAGAAGCTGTAGCCAATGCTGAACAAGCGTACGAAGCATTAAAAGATTTAATTTTAGAGAAGAATGAAAACGGCCTGATTACACCTGCTGAAAGAGCGGAATTAGATCAAGCTAAGGAGGCTTTCGAGAGTGCCAAAGCCTTAGCAGAAACTAAAACAAATTTATTACCAGAATCAGTTCAATCTCAAAAAGATGCTTTGCAGGAGCGTCTTGAAGATTTAGTGGATATCATCCTACCTGAAATTAATGATGAAAATGATGATGGTATCGTAGATGATATCGCTGAAGCACTCATTGAAGCAGAGTTGGCTGTTGCGGAAGCTGAAGCAAAGTATGCCGCTGCTGAAAATGCTTTAACTGTTGCAAATCGTGATGGATTAATTAATCCAACAGAGCTTAATGCTTTACAGAATGCTTTAGAGCAGGCACAAATTGCTAAGTCAACTGCTCAAAGTAAAGTAAATGCTCTACCTGAATCTGTTCAGGAACAGAAAGATGCCTTTCAAAATCGATTAGATGATCTGACTGACATAAGTTTGCCTGAAGTAAATGACGCAGATGGTGATGGCATTGTAGACGGCTTACCAGAAGCGATTCAGGAAGCGCAGTCAGCCGTAGAAGCAGCTGAAGCTAAATATGCTGAAGCTCTTAATAATTTAGCTTTGGCTCAAAAAGATGGCTTAATTAACCCGCTTGAACTCAGTATTCTTGAACAGAAAGTACAGGCTGCACTTGATGCAAAAGAAGTTGCCCAAGATAAGGTAAATGTATTGCCAAATGGAGCGATTAAAGATGGTTTACAAGATCGTCTAGATGCTCTTGTAAATATTGACTTACCTGAAGTCAATGATGCAGATGGTGATGGCGTACCAGACGGCGAAGATATTACACTTGAAGAAGCAACAGAGGCAGTAGAGGCAGCTGAAGCAGCATATGCTGAGGCAGAGCAAGCACTAGCAGATGCCGAATCAGATGGTTTAATCACCCCAACAGAACTTGCTGAGCTGACTCAAGCACGTGATGATGCACTTGCTGCGAAAACAGAAGCACAAACAAAAGTGACAGCGTTACCTGAGGCAGTACAAGCAGAAAAAGATGCGCTACAAGGTCGTTTAAATGATCTGGTTGATATCACCTTACCAGCAGTAAATGATGAAAAC